>CACZDG010000191.1 GCA_902779865.1 uncultured bacterium | reverse complement strand
ACACGATTCTATGACTCTCGATAAATTCATTGCGTTCGTTTCGCCTACAATTATACCATATCCGGCGTAGCCGCTGTCGTACTAATTTGATTGAAACTACGATGCGGAGAAAACCTTACTTCATCTTCCTGCGAATTAGAATTCGCACATAGGTCGGTTTCCCATTGATAGCACCTTCTTTATCCTTGATTAAGCCGTGTGACTTTATGGGGACATTTTCACTTTTCCGACAATCATTTGCATTGACAATCTCAAACTGTTCTGGATTGTACTTGTCCATGAATGTTATCGGAACTCCCATCACACCATCATAGTCACAAGGAATGTCAGCCGTCTTATTCACATTGATTGCGTCGTAATTGTCGTACGTTGGAAATTCCGCAGCGGAATACTTCTTGTACAGCGGTAACGACACATGACGTTTTTTGATGTCAAGATTCGTAAACCAACAAACGTTACCCATGCTCCGCCATTTCTGTCCGGACTCGTCTTGCCAATAACGCGTTGCCCTAGGTTCGGAATCAGCGGGTACTTTAAAAGACATATCGCCAAATCTATATCCAATCCAAATCTTATTATGCATCAACAAAGGAAATATTTCCTTGTATGTAATGGCGTTTTGATTTCCTATAATCAGAAACTTCTTGCCATATTTCATGAGCTGGGCGACGTATTCGCGGAAGAGGGAAAACGGTGGATTGGTCACAACGATGTCCGCCGTCTTCAGTATCTCAATGCATTCCTCGCTTCTAAAATCGCCGTCGCCTTTCAGTTCCCTCACTCCTATCTCGTCATCGTCAACGATCATGTTGCCATTCTTGTCGCCTTCGTAAATCTGACAGATGGCGCGTTCGCAGTCGCGCTGCGAGAACAGATCCACGTCTTGCGACTTGTAGCACGTGGCGATGAGCCGCTTCAACCCCAGCTTCTCAAAATTCTCGGCGAAGTACTTGAAGAACTCGCTTTGGCGTGGATCGTCGCAGTTGCAGAGAACTACCTTGTCCTTGAAGTGCGACTTATAGTGGCGCAGTTCGTTCTCGATGTCAACGCGCTGCGTGTAGAATTCATCCTTCTTTGCGTTCTTCGCCTCGGTAAGCGCCGTATTGTCGCCCATAACCAAACCTCCAACGGACAGCGCCGCCGCTAGGATGTTTGTTGCAAATCTGTTCATGTCAGCGTGTCCTTTCATATTTCGCGCCCATGTTGACGCCGTCGGACTGTTCCGCTGCAAAAGAAAGGAGCGCACTTCTTCCTCATGCACTCCCTCTAAGCCCTACCACAGGCTGGTTTGAATGCATGAAAAGAAGATGCGCCCATACGGGCGCATCTTCACTTGCATGCCGCTCAAACCTAAATAAGTGGTAGTATTTAGAGGGAACGACTTGCTAGCAAGATGCTAATAAACTGTCTTTTCTGCCGTTGGCACACACCCGCGTGCGCGGCAGTTGTTGTGTCGCTCTCCATCAGAGTTTATCACGCCGGATGCGTGATTCTACCGTTGTGGCGACCGGCCCGACGGCTCACAACCGCCGGTATGTCAATGATCGAAGTTCAGCGATTCCTCGCGGAACACGAAAAAGCATATCAAATCGCCGCCGTCACGGCAAGCGGAAAATTGATAAAGTCAAAATCCTGCGGGTGGCACGGGATGCCGTCCCTACCGATATGGCGACCGATTCGGTGGTTCGCAACCGCCGTAGGCTAGGATAGACCATGTATTGGTATTATATCCCCAACGTCGCGTGGCGTGTGATGGTGTTTTCTGGTAAGGGAGGGCGTCAATGTGCCAGTGGGAGGAAAATAAGTTAATGTGGCACATTCTTTATATTACTGTGGCACTGCATATTATATAATGTGGCGCATTATATATATTAATGTGCCACATTAAGAGATATATTGTGCAACAATATTATAGATAATGTGCCACATTATGATTATTAATGTGCCACATTATTCTATAGTACTCCATGGGTAGTTGTGTTATACACCCTTGCGTCAAGACACCCCCTCCTCTTCAAAGGCGGTTCTTATATAGGAGAAAACCGGTTATGTCCATACAGAAAGTCAATTGCCCGTGATCCTCGGTGGCAGGGAGTGAATGCAGGTCGGCAAAGATGTCGGGTACGGGCTGTTTCGTTGATTTGAGTTTACCGGGTACGGCGGGTTTGACTTCGACAGGAACTGTTGGCGTCTTTGTAGGCTGCAGAGCTGGTGTGGAAGTTGCCTCGTACAGCTTGACGATGCTCCACGCGAAGAACAGGATCACATTTCGAAGACAACCAGAACCGCGTTGTTCGACTTCAGGTCAAACGCATAGCGAAGCCCGTCAGCCAATCGCCGAAGCGGCACAGGACCGTTCGCGGCGAATGCCGTGACTTTCCCGGCGCCCTCGAAGGAAACCGTTCTCACCTTCGGTGATTCGTCCCAGGGGTCTTCGGCGGCCACTACGTAAAGAGCCTTGCGAGCGGGAACGCTGCGCCGGTCTGTCATAATGCCGACCACCAGCGCGTCGCCGTCTTCCGCCTTGAGCTGACGGAAGAAGCCTCCATCGAGCGCGGCAACGCTTCTGGAATCAGACCCCTTGAGCCAATCTGGATGCTTCTCGAAGCCGACCAGTTGCGTATCGACGCTCCTGAACTCCATGAAGCGCGGCGCAATGCCCTTGATGTGCTGCTCCGTGCGCGCGTTTTCCTTCAGGCAATAGACGCCGATCTGGAAGTCTGCCGCTTCCGCCGCTGCACATGCGGCAAAGGTTGCCGCTGCAATCATGAGTTTGTTCATGCGCTCTCCCTGTTCTTATTAGCGGTCAAAGAATCTGAACGAGACGACGTCGAATATGTCGGCGTCGTTGCGGCCGCCAAAAGACCCGCCGCGGCCGTGGAAGCCCAGTACCACCGCATTGCGTCCGGCGGGGAAGGGGCGGTCGAGCGTGATGGACACTTCCCGCTCGGCCTTTCCATCGCCGCCCGGCACCGTAGCGCGTCCGTATGAGGCGCCGTTCCCGTCTCGCAGCTCCACGATTCCGCCTTTGCGCGGCACGACGCGCAGAACGAGCTTCACGGCGGCGCGTGGCGCGTTGAAGTAGCGCCATGTGGCGGAGTCGCCGGAATGCACCTTCGCGAGGCGTTCGCGTCCATCCGCGCCGGTTTCGATGCGCACGGTTCCGGACATGAGGCATGCCAGGCGGGCGGGCGTCTCGGCGAATGGATCCAGCATCGGCCCGGCGCCGTTGGAAGTCATCTCAATCTCGCCTATCGATCCGTCTGCGCCGAACTCGATTGGCTCCACGCATGCCTTGCGCATTGACTGCGAGCAGTTGGTCGAGCGGTGGTAGAGCACGTACCATCTGCCGTTGAACTCCACGATGCCGCCGTGGTTGTTCCAGGTGTTCGGGTCGCAGCCGTAGTTGTCGATGATCACGCCGCGGTATGTGTAGGGGCCGAACACAGTGGCTGCGGTCGCGTAGCCGATGCATGTGGGGCGTCCGCGCCGGGAGATGTCCGCAAACACGAGATAATACGTGCCGCCGCGTTTCGTGAGCTGGATGCCCTCGTGGAAATTGTGGCGGGCCTCGTCAATCACGCCCGTATGGAGGGTGCCGGGTTCGATGCCGGAAAGATCGGGCTTGAGCACGGCGCCCTGTGCGGAGAACTGCCCCCAGAAATAGTACACGGTGCCGTCGTCGTCGCGGAACACCGATGGGTCGATCTGCTTGGCCCAGGGGTATGCGAAAGTGGTCTTGAACGGGCCGGAAGGGGTGTCGGCCGAGGCGACGCCCTCTCTGTGCGACCTGTCTGGCATGCAGTAGAAGATGTGCCATTTCCCGTTGTGGAATAACGCGTCGGGCGCGTAGAGAGGCGCGTCAGAGGCGGGCACGCCGTCGTTGGCGCCCGTCGACGCCAGAACGCCGCGCCTTGCCGTCCACGCGCAAAGGTCGCGCGTCTCGAACACGTCGTTGAAGTGCGTGCAGTATGCGCCGCCGGCCGTACGCACGTCGCGCGAGCCGAACACGTACAATGTGCCGTCGGGACCTGTGCGCGGTGCGGGATCCGAGAGGAACTCGCCTTCCTGGGTGATCGGGTTTGCCGCGAAGGCTGAAGCCGCCGCAAGCGCGACAATGGTCAATGCATAGTTGTTCATGCGCGGGATTATACCAAACCTCCGGATCTTTCGCAATGGCGTGCAGGTGCAAATTGTGCAAGTCCATTTTCAGTCTTGCACTGGGCGCATCTGCGTTTTTCACTCATACGTTTTGGGATTTGGAAACAACCATGACAACTTTCAAGAACAACATTATCCTGCGGGCGCACCTTGAACATTCAGAATCGTGACAGTTTGAGGAACGGCAACTGGGCACGGGCGAGTTGATGCGCCTGTCGCGAAGCGATCAGGTTGGGTGAGCGCGAAGCGCGAACTGCGAAGCAGCCGCAAGGCCCCGCGCCCGCGCACCTCTCTCAAAGTTGTTTTTACCAGTTGTTCTGGTTGTTTCCAATCATCAGAAGGCTCGGCGGTGAATGACGCAGATGCGCCCCTTTGATAAATTTCCTTAAAATTATGGTTGCACTCCATGCGCGGGATGT
>CACZDG010000190.1 GCA_902779865.1 uncultured bacterium | reverse complement strand
CCCCAGCCTAACCGGCTACGCGACCGAGCAGTACGTAGGCGACGCCATAGCCGCGATCGAGCTGCCGAGCCTTGACGGCTACGCCACGACCGCCTACGCAAACGCGGCGGCATCCAACGCACAGGCGACCGCGATAGCGGCCATCCCCAGCCTCGCGGGCTACGCGACCGAGCAGTACGTGGGCGACGCCATCGCCGCGATCGAGCTGCCTAGCCTGGACGGCTACGCCACGACCGCCTATGCGGACGCCGCAGCCTCCAACGCCCAGGCGACCGCGATAGCGGCCATCCCTAGCCTAACCGGCTACGCCACGCAGCAGTACGTAGGCGACGCCATAGCCGCGATCGAGCTGCCGAGCCTGGACGGCTACGCCACGACCGCCTACGCCGACGCCGCCGCTTCCAACGCCCAGGCTGCCGCAATGGCCGCCATCCCCAGCCTCGCCGGTTACGCCACGGAAACCTACGCCCAGAACGCCGCAGCATCAGCCGCGTCCGACGCGCTCAACGCCGCGCAAAGCTACGCCCGCGATCTTTCATGGGCGGCATCGGAGGGCAATACGCGCCTGGTCTCGACCGACGGCACTACGTGGCAAGACGCCACGGGCACCGTCTGGCAGGTCACTAATGTTTACGGCTGGGCGGGCACTGTCATAGACCTCGCTTCATCCACAGCTCGCCCGATAGTGTTCACTTACTACGGCACTACAACCAACGCGCCGAACACGGGCGGCGAGGAAACAAAATATTGGTCCGCAGGCGGCGGAACCAACCTTTTCTTCGACGCAGAAATGGCGGATCGCTGGACGATCTGGTTTGAAAATGGTTACGGAGACTACACGCCTCCCGTTTATTTCCACGCGGACGGCGACCCTCCGCCGCCATCCACCGCCACCAATTTGACTTTTACGACCTCGATAGAATTTTATAGTCTATCTTATCAGCCCGTCGCCCTTGCCACCAACCCCGTCGACCGCGTCCTCTACGAAAGCAGCGGGGGAGGTGGCGGCGGCGAGCCCGGCAACTACGCGGCGGTGTCGAACAACTCCATGAAGGCCGTGTTGAAGGCGCAGGCGACGGACACGGAGCGCGGCGAGACGGTCGTATGCGACTTCGTAGGGGACCCGTACTTCATCAAGTTCGTGTTCCCTGACGCGAAGAGCACGTTCGACTGGTTGTTCGTGAACGACACCGGGGAGACGAGCGGCACGGTCGCGTCGCGGGCGTGGGCGCAGGACGCCATAGCATTCGCCGCGACCGCCGCGACGAACTACACTGACTGGGCGATTCAGAACATAGATCCGCCCATTCCCATGTTTGACGTGTACGCCGCCGACGTGACGAACGTGGCGGATTTCGTGACATCAAACGCCATTAGCACGAACAACGCTGCCTTCGTCGAGGCGGTGCTTGCCGCACCTATCGCTGGCGCGGCCCCAAGCGACCTTGCGGAAATCGGGGAGTACGGCTCATACGGAACAGTAGGAGCGGCGATACTCGCGCTCATCGCTGGCCTTGCGGCGTTGAAGAGGCGCATGGGAACTGCGGAGACAGCAATATCCGGCCTCTCCCCGAAGTACCCGATGGTTCCAGTCACGCCGTCCGGCGGCACGCTCACAGTCTCGCCGTACACCGTTGCGACATACACGGCTGACGATTCTGCGGCGTCGTTTGAGGTTGCCGTTGGCACGGGCACGGCTGGCGTGGCGCGTGACTGCGAGCTGGTGATTGATTGCACGGCGACTGGCGCGGTTGCGCCGACGGTGACGTGGCCCGCGATGTTCCACCCGCGCACGGACGCCGCGACGGACTTCGCGTGCGAGGCGGGCAAGCGGAACGTCTATTTCATCAGCGAGTACGCGTCGGGCGAGTTCGCGGTCGGTGGCTGGCAGGAAACGGCGGGAGGCAACGCATCATGACGAGCGCAAGGCAAATCTATCTCGGCTCGCGTCGCGGGCCGGCGTTGCCGTATGACTCGGAGGTGGAGTGGATTGAATCTCCATATGTCAGTCATTTCGAAAGACCAACGCATTACATAGACACCGGGGTGAAAGCGGAGACTGGGTATGTCGCTACAATGGATATTCAGTCATCATCTACAGTTGTTGAGAATGGAGTTCTGCTTGCTGCTGTGTTTAATGGAAGAAGACTTCATTATTTTGCCACGTGGCCCGCTAGAAACTTCTTCATTGGATATAATGACTCTTACAAAAGCCAGTCCGGATATGCTGTCAATACAAGGTATTTGCTTAAGTCATCCCTAAACAACGGAAGCCAATCTCTCTTTGTGAACGGAGAGCAGAAAATCCAGCTTTCAATAGCTGAGAACTTGTCTTTTAACGGAAACCTCTACCTTTTTTGCGCGAATATAGATGGAACTCCGCAGTTTCAATGGCCAGGAAAGGTGTTCAGGGTCGTCATTACAAAAGACGATGTTGTTATCCGCGACATGATCCCCGTCCGCTTCACGAACGAGGCGGGCCAGTCCGAGGGCGCGATGTACGACCGCGCGTCCAAGCAGTTGTTCCGTAATGCGGGCACGGGCGCGTTCGGTTTTGGCACGGATATTGCTGGGGGGGGGTATAAATGTTTAGGGTATTCGCCCTTGCGGTTCTCGCGCTTCTCGCGCCTCTGGAAGGAGGCGGCGTGATGTTCGCGGCAAAGAATATATATCTTGGCCGTTGCGCGAAGGCTGCTGCGCCCACGGCTCGTTCATACGTGCAGGACGGGTTGATTTCGCACTGGGACGGAATCGAGAATAGCGGATATGGCATACATACGTCCGGTGTTACGAGGTGGGAGAATCTTGCCGATTCTAACTGCTATGCGACTGGGCAGCAGTTTAAAGGTACTGCCGTTCCGTATTTCGACGAAAACGGAGCGGTGTTTAGCAAGAACAATTTTTCCATCGCAAACAGTAGCAGACTTTCATCGGCAAAATACATTGACATACTGTTCAAAGCGGATTCTGCAAATAACAATTACAATTCGTATCTATGTGAGATTGCAACAGCTAATGTCACGTTCAGACCTCTCGGGCAACTGGCGCTGAAAAGCGGAACTGGTAGCGGGGCGACGCTAAAAACCGCACTTGCGAAAGACTCTATATGGCTATTCAGCGCAGACTTCTCCACCCTTACCGCGTCAGTGCCATACGTCAATGGAGACCTCGCGACATACAATCGGTCAGGGAACGTGGGTGGTCTAAATCAAAACACACTTGGGCGCGGATATTGGGCAGACAACATTTTCCTCGGGCACATATACTGCGTCCGGCTATACTCACGCGCCCTAGCCGCCGACGAAATCGCCGCCAACTACGCAATCGACAAGGAAAGGTTCAACCTGCCATGACAACCTACTACCGCTACAACGCGCTCACCCGCGTCCTCACAGCCGAGAAGAACTACATCGTAATGGCCGACGGCGCGACCATCGTAAACCCGTCCGCAGAGCAGTACGCGACTATCCGCGACGCCTACCCGAAGGGAGAGGATGCGCCGCAACCCGAACCGCAGGAGGGCAAGGAAGTGGCGTATGCCGGCTACGAACTCGGCGAGACGGACCATCTGTGGCACAAGCAATGGACACTCGTCGAGGTGCCGCAGCCGACCCTCGCAGACTTCGACGCCGCGATGGAGGAGCACCTGCGCACAGAGCGCGAGGCGCGCGGCTACACGACCCGAGAACCGGACTGCTACCTCGCCTCGCAGGTGCCGCGTTGGGCGCAGGATGCGCGCGACTGGGTTGCGCACCGCGACGCCGTGATGGCCTACGCCCTAGCGCTCATCAACGCCGTGGAGAGCGGCCAGCGCCAACCGCCGACGATGGTGGAGTTCAAGGCGGGCTTGCCGACGATCACGTGGACATATACGGAGGCGAGCTAGTTTTCAATCCCCTCTTCCCGCCAGGACCTCCACATCCTATCTGGTTCCTCTTTGAAGGTCAACATCCAAGTGACAGGCACAGCGGGATTTTTCCCAACTCGGCTAGAATCTCCCCATCCGGCGGCCCGATTTTCCCAACCCTCAACCGCCGTTCAAAACCCTCTCCAATCCCGTTTAATCCAGCCTCAATCCAGCCTTTTCCCGTTTCCCAACCCCCACCCGATTATTCAGCGGGCACATCCGCCGCAGAGACGGCGGCCTCCTATTCCTCCGAAATCTATTGGGGGTCAAGGACAGACCTTGAGCCATGCAGACCGCACTTCGTAGAGCGGAGAATCCGCGTCGGCGAGTCCGTGCGTGAGGAACACGAGCCGTGCGCGCTTCACCGACGAAGGGACCGAAGTGGCGAGCTGCGCCTTCACGCGCCGCGCACCGTCGCCCGCTGTCTGCTTCTCGAGCCGCACCTCCAACGTGTCGCCGGACGGTAGCTCAAGCACCGCCGATTCGCCGCCCTTCCCCACGGTAAGTCCGGTACCGTGGATCTCGAACTCGCCCGACGCGGATATTGCATTGTCTCCTTTCACTTCACTTCAACGATCTTGCGCGCCATCGCAGGCGCGAACGACTTCTCCGCACCGTTGCGGGCGCGCACCTCGATCCGATAGTTGCCGGCGGGCGGCATTTCGTCGAACGCGCATTCTATCGACGCCGAATCGTT
>CACZDG010000189.1 GCA_902779865.1 uncultured bacterium | reverse complement strand
ATCCTTTGCTACAAACACTGGAAAATGGCTTTTTTCAGTTATGGCACAATGCCCCTTCATGCCTCAACTGATGCCGAACACGAGTTTATGAATTGCCTCGTCCCACTCTGGATTTCCCAGATTTTCCGGATAAACGGAAACGGAAGGCGATGTCGCCTTCCGTTCCGTTTTCGGCACTGTGCCGAACTATCCACTTGCATATGGATTATTACATCATGCCGCCGTCCATGCCGGGCTGGCCACCGTGTCCGCCGCAGCCGCAGTCCTTCTTCTCGGGAAGGTCCGTGACCATGCAGTCCGTGGTGAGCAGGAGGCCCGCGATGGAGGCCGCGTTCTGGAGAGCGGTGCGCACGACCTTGGCCGGATCGACGACGCCGCACTTCATCAGGTCGGCGTACTCGCCAGTGCGGACGTTGTAGCCGTTCGAGCCCTTGTCGGCCTTGACCTTGGCGACGACGAGCGCCGCTTCCTGGCCCGCGTTCGACACAAGCTTGCGGAGAGGTGCCTCGATGGCGCGCGCCACGATCTCGGCGCCGACCTTCTCGTCGCCCGCGAGCTCGAGCGTGTCGATCGCCTTCTGGCAGCGCAGGTAGGCAACGCCGCCACCGGGAACGATGCCCTCCTCGACGGCCGCGCGGGTCGCGTGCAACGCGTCGTCCACGCGGTCCTTCTTCTCCTTCATGGCCGCCTCGGTCGCCGCGCCCACCTTGATGATGGCCACGCCGCCGGCGAGCTTGGCGAGACGCTCCTGGAGCTTCTCGCGGTCGTAGTCGGAGGTCGTCTCCTCGATCTGCTTCTTGATGAGGGCGACGCGCGCGGAGATGTCCGAGCTCTTGCCCTTGCCCTGCACGATCGTGGTGTTGTCCTTGTCAACAGTGACCTTCTTCGAGCTGCCGAGCATGTCGAGCGTGACGTTCTCGAGCTTGATGCCGAGGTCTTCGCTGATGAGCTTGCCGCCCGTGAGAACCGCGATGTCCTCGAGGATCGCCTTGCGGCGGTCACCGAAGCCCGGCGCCTTGACGGCGCACACCTGGAACGTGCCGCGCAGCTTGTTCACGACGAGCGTCGCGAGAGCCTCGCCCTCGACGTCCTCGGCGATGATCATGAGCGGACGACCCGTCTTGGCGACGCTCTGGAGCAGCGGCAGCATATCCTGGAGGTTCGAGATCTTCTTCTCAAAGAGCAGGATGTAGGGGTTCTCAAGCACGCACTCCATCTCCTCGGGATCGGTGACGAAGTAAGGCGAGAGGTAGCCCTTGTCGAACTGCATGCCTTCGACGACGTCAAGCGTGGTCTCAAGGGTCTTCGCCTCTTCGACCGTGATCGTGCCGTCCTTACCGACCTTGTCCATCGCCTCGGAGATGATGTTGCCGATCTCCTCTTCGCCGTTCGCGGAAAGCGTGGCGACCTGGGCGATCTCGGCCGGGTCCTTCACCTTCTTGGAGAGCTTCGCGATGGCGCCGACGACGGCTTCGGAAGCCTTGTCGATGCCGCGCTTGAGGGCCATCGGGTTCGCGCCGGCCGTGATGTTCTTGAGGCCTTCGCGATAGACGGCTTCCGCGAGCAGCGTAGCCGTGGTCGTGCCGTCACCGGCAACGTCGTTCGTCTTGCTGGCGAGCGACGGTCACGCCGTCCTTGGTGATCTGCGGGGAGCCGAACTTCTTGTCGAGGATCACGTTGCGGCCGGACGGGCCGAGCGTGCTCGTGACCGCCGCGCTGAGCTTCTCAACGCCGGCGAGAATTTTCTGACGCGCTTCCGCGTCGAACTTGATTTGCTTTGCCATAATGATAATTCCTTATTGTAGGGGTTCGGGGGAGTCTGGACTCCCCCGTCCGTTGTCTTACTCAATCACGCCCAGGAGGTCTTCCTCGCGGATAAGCTGGAGCTTCTTGTCGCCCAGCTTCACTTCCGTGCCGCCGTACTTCGGCAACAGCACTTCATCGCCAACCTTGACGTTGAACGGGATTTCCTTGTTCTCCTTGTCCACCTTCTTGCCGATGGCGAGCACCTTGCCCTTGATCGGCTTCTCCTTGGCGGCGTCGGGGATGATGATGCCGCCGACGGTCTGTTCCTTCTCTTCGACCGGTTCGACGAGAACGCGGTCACCCAGTGGTCTGATCTTCATTTTTGTTTGTTCCTTTCGGATTCTTTTGTTGCCATTGCTGACGATTGCATTTCACTGCAATCAAATTACTTCATCGTGTAGTCGGCGTCAACTACGTCGTCGCCGCCCTTCTTGGCGTCGCCTCCGTTGTTCGGCGGAGGCGTACCCGCGCCGGGGTTGAAACCGCCAGGCGGAGGCGTGCCCGCGCCCGGCTGTGCGCCGGATGCCTGGGCATGGGCGTACATTTCCTGCGCGACCGGCTCCATCGCCTTCATAAGCGCGTCTTCCTTCGCCTTGATGGCGGCGATATCCTGTCCCTTCAGGGCCTCCTGGAGGTCCTTGAGTGCGGATTCGACGGGGGCCTTCTTGTCGGCCGCGATCTTGTCGCCGGCGTCCTTGAGGGTCTTCTCCACCTGGAAGGCGAGGTTCTCGGCCTTGTTGCGGGTCTCCACGTCCTCGTGGCGCTTTGCGTCCTCGGCGGCGTGCAGTTCCGCGTCCTTGCGCATCTTTTCGATCTCCTCCTTGGAGAGGCCGCTCGCGGCGGTGATCGTGATCTTCTGCTCCTTGCCGGTGCCGAGATCCTTTGCGCTCACGTTGAGGATGCCGTTCGCGTCGAGGTCGAACGTGACCTCGATCTGCGGCACACCGCGCGGGGCCGGCGGGATACCGTCGAGGTTGAAGTTGCCGAGCGACTTGTTGTCGCGCGCCATCTTGCGGTCGCCCTGGAACACGCTGATCGTCACAGCCGGCTGGTTGTCCGCCGCCGTGGAGAACACCTGCGACTTCTTCGCGGGAATCGTCGTGTTGCGCTCAATGAGAGGCGTCATCACGCCGCCGAGCGTCTCGATGCCGAGCGTAAGAGGCGTCACGTCGAGGAGCAGCACGTCCTTCACGTCGCCCTTCAGGATGCCGCCCTGGATGGCCGCGCCCATGGCGACGACTTCGTCCGGGTTCACACCCTTGTGCGGCTCCTTGCCGAAGAGCTTCTTGGCCTGCTCCTGGAGACGCGGCATACGCGTCTGTCCGCCAACGAGCACCACTTCGTCCACGCTCGAAAGCTCCGCGTCCGCGAGGCAGCTGCGGCACGGACCCGTCGTGCGCTCCACGAGGTCGTCCGTGAGCTGCTCTAGCTTCGCCTTCGTCAGCGTCGCCGTGAGGTGCTTCGGACCCGTCGCGTCCGCAGTGATGAACGGCAACGAGATGTCGAACGTCGTGGCGCTCGAAAGTGCGCACTTCGCCTGCTCGGCAGCCTCTTTCAGACGCTGGAGGGCCATCATGTCGTTTCCGAGATCGATGCCGTTCTGCGCCTTGAAGTCCTCAATCATCCACTTCATGATCGCCTGGTCGAGGTCGTCGCCGCCAAGGTGCGTATCACCGTTCGTGGCCTTCACCTCGAAGACGCCGTCGCCGATGTCGAGGATCGAGATATCGAACGTACCACCGCCGAAGTCATACACCGCGATCTTCTCGTTCTTCTTCTTGTCGAGACCATACGCAAGCGAAGCCGCAGTCGGCTCGTTCACGATACGCTTCACGTCAAGGCCCGCGATGCGTCCCGCATCCTTCGTCGCCTGACGCTGCGCGTCGTTGAAGTAGGCCGGCACGGTGATTACGGCCTCGGTGATCTTCTCGCCGAGGAACGCCTCCGCGTCCGTCTTCAGCTTCTGCAGGATCATCGCGCTGATTTCCTGCGGGCTATAAGTCTTATCGCCCACCTTCACCGCAGCATCGCCGTTCGCCGCCGGTACGACGTCGTACGGAACCATCTTGCGCTCGGCCTCCATTTCGTCGTAACGACGGCCCATGAAGCGCTTGATCGAGTAAATGGTGGATTTCGGGTTCGTCACAGCCTGGCGCTTCGCCGCCTGGCCGACCAGACGCTCACCCGTCTTCGTGAACGCCACGATGGACGGAGTGGTGCGTGCGCCCTCGGCGTTCGGTATCACCGTCGCCTCGCCACCTTCCATAACAGCCATGCAGCTGTTCGTGGTGCCCAAATCTATGCCTAGTACTTTTGCCATAATTCTTTTCTCCTTGCCCACGTTCACTCTGACACGTAGGCGATAAAGTTAAAGCAGAAGGCGTGCCAAAGAAGAAAACTTGAAAATCCGCCTCAAAAGCGGCATCTTTACCATATACTCCAAAACGACGTGTGCCATCCACTGTGTGCCATGTGTCACAGTGGCACACTTACACTGTGCCAAGCATGGTATGTGACGGGCGCGAGACGTGCGCCCGCAGCCTGTTCTCCAGAAGCGAGTGCGCCTTCGCGTCCAGGGGTGCCTTCGACTCGTAAACGAGGTTGTTCCCGCTGTCCATGTGCGCCGTCCAGGGGATACGCTTCGACTGGACGACCTCAAGGTGCTTCAGCTTGACTTCGCCCTTGGCGGAAGTCCATGTCGTGGGCGAGGTCAGCTTCTCTAGGTTCTCGATCGTGTCAATCGCCTGGCGGCGCATGGTCTGCTCGCCGTCGGAGAATGCGTCGTAGAGCGCGAGCTGCGGACCGAACACCGAAAGGAGCTTGTTCATCTGCGCCATGAACTCGCTCTCCATCTCGTCAATCCGCGCGTTGATCTTGGTGAAAAGCGGCCGTTCCGCCGGACGGTCCGGCTGCGTGACAAGGCCGACCACCTGCAGCTCGGGATAGCGCAGGAGTCCCTTCAGACACATGGCCGAAGCCGATGATGAACCCATAAAGACAATTCGCATGACGGGGATAGGTTACCATAATCCCCGCCGCGCGGATAGATGCCTTTCGCAATCAAGGCATCAAAGCGAGGCGCGGACGTCTCGGTGGCGAGGCTGGCCCGCCTTGGTGCGGAGCGAGGCGTGATCGAGCGGCCGGAAGTACTCGCACTGGTAGGCCGTCGCGAACCGCGCCGACATCGGCGTCGCGTCGGGAGAGGACACGAACACCTTGAGGACGCCGTCCTCCTCGACCGACTTGATCTCGCGGCCGGCGCAGAGGGCGTTGAGCGGCGTGGCCGTGAACTCGACCTTCCCCGACGTGCCCTTCACGGCCGAAAGCCGCCAGGCCGCGCCGCTGTCGAGCGTGAGCGTGCCCTCGCACGCGCCGGTCTTCGCCACCGTGAAGATGTCCGCCACCTTGCACCAGCCCTTGTCGGCGTAGCGCACGGTGTAGTCCGGCAGGTTGCGCCCGAGGCACAGGCGGTCGACGTTCGCGCCCTTGATCGCGTAGTCGCTCTTGAGGATCACGTCGCGCACGACCGCCGACGGCATGTAGTGCTTCGCCGTCGCGCCGGGATGCGCGTCGTTGCCGCCCACGCCGACGAGCCCGCCGTTGAGCACCAGCTTACCGGGGTTCAGCGGATCGGCGACGTGCAGGAAACTGCCCGTGCGGTCCTTCACGTTCTTCACCGAACCGTCCTCCCAGTACATCACGTTCATGATCTCGCAGAACGAGCCCGCCCCCTTCAGGTCGAAGGCGTAGTAGCAGGTGTCGGGGTAGATTTCCGAACCGGTGAAGTGGGCGCTCGGGCCGAGTACGATGCCGCGCGTGTCGTTCCACCAGCTCGGCTCGTGCGCGCCCATCACGCCCGTCCAGAGGTGCATGTTGTCGCCGTAGGTGTGACCGTTGTAGAGCTCCAGGCCGATGTTCACGCCCATCGCCTCGATGTTGGTGAGGCGGCAGTCGGCCGGGCCCTCGATGCGGATGCCCACGGCGCTCGCGGTCGGGTCCTTCGTGGTGCCGAAGATCGTCATGTTGCCGGCGAAGATCGGACGCGACCCGCGCCCCTTCACGTACAGACCCCACGCCCCCACGCCGTAGATGCCCACCTTGTCGATGAGCGTGTACGTGCCCTGGCGGCAGTCCGCAATGCGGATGCCGCATTCGCGGCTCCCGCACATGACGTTGAGGTTCTCGACGTTGATCGGGCGGTCGCCGCCGAACTCGATCACGCCCCGCGTCCCGTTCGTGCAGACGATGTCCGAGACGAGCCACGTGCGCGTGGCGTTCACCACGGAGATGCGCGAATAGCCCTCGCCCCGGATGGGGTTCTTGAGGACGAGCGGCTGCGACACCTTGTAGACGCCCGCCGGGAAGAAGAGCGCGCCCTTCGCCGTGTTCGCGTTCACGATCGCGCTCACGTCCGCCGAGCCGTCGTTCTTCGCGCCCAGCGCCAGCACGTTGAGCACGTCCGCGCGCGCGGCCGCGAAGCATAGGCACACGCTCAGCAACAAAACCACTTTTCTTAACTCTTTGTAGAGTAGAGACCCACGCCTCCCGCCGATGCGACTTCCCCCTCGTCAAACCGTACGTGCGGATTTCCCGCATACGGCTTTCCATTGAGTGCTTTTCCTGTTGTCATGGACTTCTCCTTTTCCTTTTGTTGCCCTTGCGGGCGGATGTTTGGTTTGTTGAAGTTTGTTTGACGGGAGGGGACGCGACGGGGCGCGTCCCTCCCGTGAATCTCACGGCCTGTCATCGGGTGCTGGGCAATCGACTTGTGGCAAAACAGGTCAGACCGGTTTTGCCACAACTCATGCTGTTGGCCCTTTTGATGTGTGGTTTTGGTTTGACAGGATTTCGCCTTTGCTTTGGCCGTTGCTTTTGTCCGTGTAGAACATGTAGAACGTGTAGCTTAAGGGTTTGGTTCTGTGGAGGGTGGCGGTCATGGGGTTGCTACCAAACTGTCTGTACTGGATTCAGATACTGCATCACATATACTCCGCAAAATCAGCCAGAGGTTCGTCAAAATCCGATGCGATGAACTTTATCTTGTCCTTGAGCGCGCCGAACAACGG
>CACZDG010000188.1 GCA_902779865.1 uncultured bacterium | reverse complement strand
CACGACGATTCCCGGAATCAGCTGCGCGCGCTTGAGGAAGTGCTTGCCGCGTCCGCCCATGCCGACGACGCCGACGCGGATGGTCGGCAGCTTCGGCGCCGCGAAACCGTGCATCGGGGCACCATCGGTGAAGTCGAAGAGACCTCCCTCGCTGCGGCATCCGCCGGCGGCGATGCCGAGTCCCGCGGCCCCGATCAGAAAATCCCTTCTCGAACAACCTGTCTGTCTTTTCGTTTCCATTTTGACTCCTTTCAAGTTCGTTTCAATGAGGCGCATTTGACGCCTGCGGCGATGAGGCGCTTCCCTCGCTTACTGAAACTATACCACATTCACACCTTCACCGCATCCGGTCACTGCCACGGCTCGCGGCGCTTGAACGGCCGCAGGACTTTCTCCCATTTCTTCCTCGCCGGTTCCTGCTGGTCGGCGGGAAGCGTTTCGATCTGTACCACGCTCCCTACCTTTGCTTCCGACGATACGCGACGCGGGCACGCGCCTCGGCCTTCTTCTTCTCTTCGGCGGCCTTCTTCTCCGCCGCCCGTCGCTTGATCGCCGCACGTTCCTTGCGCGAAAGATTCCATCCCCACTCGTCCACCTTCTCGTCAGGCATTATCCGATCCATTAACTTCGCAAGGCTCCGCCCCTGCGACGTCAGCTTCCCGTCCTTGCACATCCCTCGCACCGTCTTGCGGGCCGACTCATCCGCCAGTTCGGGAATCGACTTATCGGCTTCTGCCTTTACCTTGCGCCGTGCCATTGTTTCACTCCATGGGCTTGTTCATGTGATTGAATGGCCTTTTACAGTGAGACGGTATTTCTGAAATCTGCTCGTTGGCTTGTCGGGAATGGTTTGTTCAATGAATCCGGCCGCAAGACATGGTCTGAGGTAGCGCTCATTGAAGTCGGCGCGGTCGCGAATCTTAAGCAGTGTTCGCAATTCCATGGGGCTCAATTCCCCGTGCTCCTTCAATAACCCCAACAACCTAACGCCTAAAAGATTGACTGTAGGGGTGACTGTAGGGGTGACTGTAGGGGTGACTGTAGGGGTCGATTCGCCATAACCAGAACGATCAACGGCCTCAACCAGCTGTGCGTCAGAAAATCCAAACAGTAAGTTCGGCAAGGTCAACCGAAAGAAGTCCGTATCAGATTCGAGTATTGGAACGCGCCTGCCAAGATTGACGGATAGCGACTCGTAGTCCTCCAACATCTTTTTGAACCCACTTCCCTTTCGTTCCATCAAGCCGATTCGATCAAAAAGATCGGCGAGATTCTTGTTTCTCCGCCTCGATGGTATTCTTCTTGCATTGGGGTAGTCCTGGGCGAACTTGCTTCCTGGCATTCCCCCGGGCGATGTTATTTCAAGCCGATCATCAAACATATCTATGTGGACTTCACTCCCGTATTCGAGATAGTCTCGATGGACAAGCGCGTTGATCAACCCCTCACTTACTGCACGTTCGGGATATTCTCGAAAGTTCACGCGATCTTGAGGACGCTTGTGCCACGAGTTACGGGAATGGAGCCTGATAAAATCCTCTCCACTCTTCAACAATTGAAGCAACCCACCACCGCATTCCAGGTCATCTGTGGCATCCATTACGCCCGCTGTCATGTCACAGCCATTCCATCTAGTACAGAACAATCGCGAGTGCTTGACAGGACACTCGTCAGCCATTAAAATGCCTGTGTTTGTAAGTACTCCGTTAGCGGCAGCCAATCCGAAGGAAATGAAGTCCGAATCCTTAAGAACTTCACCGCATTCCTCCTTGTAGCGGTTTTTCAGCTTGATGAACGTAAAGTCCTTGCGCAGATAGCCGCCCGTTGACGGACACGCATCCCATTCCAGGCCGCTCCTCTCCATCAAGAACTGCGTAAGAGCAGCCCCCGTCAGTCGTAATCTGACAGCGCCGCTACGGTAATGAAAATCACCATGATAACTTACGGGAAACGTGCTTCGCTTAACTTTGATGCGGATTACGTCCTTACCTCCCGTGCGAAGGAGTGCCACATCCGCGACGATGCCCATGGTGTCGCGGATCTTATTGGGAATTGTCTCCATCAGGCTATTCGCGTCCTTCACTCCGAAAGGCTTTTTCGTTTCGTCTTCAATCCCGAAGTACAACGTCCCGCCCTGCGCGTTGGCATAGCCGCATATCCAGGCAAGATACTTGTCCTGCCAGTTCTCTTTATACTCGATATTCTGGTTTTCGTCTCTCTTCATTCGGCCCTCCTTGCATTTACCTTAAGATTATAGCATACCGTTGCGTTCATCTGCCCTCAAACCTCATCAGCAAGCTTGCGCAGCTCCTCGCGGAGGCGCTCGGCCTCGGTTTCATCGCCATGCATGACAGCATACTCAAGAGATGCGCCGTAGAAGCTACGCTTCGGAGGGGAGATTCGCCAACGGCGAACCCGAATGGCGCGCAAGCGTCCGCAGGCGTCAAGTCGCTTGATCGCCTCTATCGTGTCGTCTCTCTGCTGCATCGCCATAGCCTCTACTCCGTCCTTTCTACTCCACCGATGGGGTCTGTTCCTCTCGCCTCTCCTTGTAAACATATCATGTTGGCAACTGGAAACGTGGCGACGAGCCTTGCAAGACTGCCGACGGGATCGAGCGAGCCAAGGACGAGGGACGTGCAGTTCGCGAGAATCCAGCGGTTGCGGGCGGTGGCGGTAGCGGCGGAAGCCCGTGTGGCGGAAACGGGCGAGACGATCAAGAGGCGACCAAGACCGACGGGGTCGCGCAACTCTTCAGGTACGGTTTTCCACAGCGAACGGGCGAGGACAAGGATGATCGGCACCTTGCCGCGCAGAAGGAACTTGAGCACGTCCTTTTCCAGCGGACTCTGGAATCCGCTGATGACGCACGTTTCGGCATCGCGAATCTTCTCCGCCCACTCGTAGCACTTCAGCACGTCGGCGGCCGAGATTCGCCGCGACGAAAGGAACGCCACCTTGTCCGGGAGGCCAAGTAGCGTCGCATTGCCGATCATCTGGAGGTTCGTTGCCATGTCAGATTGCAAAATAACCGCCGTTTTTCGGTGCGCCGCGGAACTCGATCTTGCCGGAATCCTTCAAGATTTTGATATGGCGCGAAACCGTAGGTATGCTCTTGCCGATGTGCGTCGCGATTTCGTTTGTCCGCACACCCGGACGCTGAACGATTGTATCAAGGATGTTCTTTGCGATTCCGTCATTTACTCTATCATTTACTCTATCATCCAATCTGCCATTTACTCTATCACCTGCATCCTCATTATCTAATGCGATGGATTGCCCCATCAGCCGCAGAAGCTCCTTCTGCGTCTCGCAGACGCGATCGCGAATGAATCGCACGAATGGCGCGGGAGTCCGTCCGGCCTTGTCCAACGTCGCAATGTACTCATGACGGCAGATTGGCGGAATGATCGCAAGCGACCAACCGGCCCTGAGCAAAGCAAGGTCCATCAAAAGCCTGGCGACGCGGCCGTTCCCGTCCACAAAGGGATGAATGTAAACAAACTTCTGGTGGACAAGCGCGGCAAACTCGACAGGATGCAACCGCCCCTCGTTGGCCGCCATCCATCGGACAAATTCCGTCATCAGCACCGGCACTTTCTCCGGCGCAGGCAAGACGCGGTGCGAACCGGAAATGAATACCCGAACTTTCCGCCACACACCGGCATTGTCCTTGTCGATTTGTCCATAAAAGAGACGATGGATTTTGAGGATGTCGTCCTCCGCAACCGGCTCGTCCTTCGTTAGCTTATAGAGGAAGTCGTATGCCTTCGCATGGCCTGTCGCCTCGTACACGTCCTTCAGCGGTTTGCCGCCGATGGTGAGTCCGTCCTCGATGACGACTTTCAAGCGAGTTGCCTTCCAGGGCGTTGCTCGTGTAGGTGAGTCCTACGCGGTAGTATTCGCGCAACGACTTCAACGTCTCCTTCGGAAACGGCCTCAGCGCCACGATCCTCGCGGCATAGATATCGCATTCTTTGAACTCGCTCTTTTTCATTGCGACTACTCCTTTATTGAATGGGGCCAATGGGACAAATACAACTAATAGAGCATGTCATCCTACACCTCCTTCGTTGAGCTTGTCGCCCATGCGGTATTTGATGTCGTAGTTGATGATGAAGTCCAGTTCCTCTTCCGTAACGCCGTAGTGCTTCGCCAGCAGTTCGTCGATTTCGTCGATGATGGGCTTGGAAAATGATTGCATACGTGGCGTCCGTTTCATGATTCACCACGCTTCCGCGTTTTGCCTACGCCCTTCCGGCACATTGACGCATTATCAAGCAATGCCGCCAACTTGCCGCGCAGTTGATTCTCATCGGGCAAATACAACTGGTATTTGCTTACAAAGAGGCGATTAGAAATCCCCTGCGTCGCGAACTGCACGACCAGATCGTCCTTGTTCGCGCCCAGGACGATTCCTACAGGCTCGGAATCGCCTTTGCCGCCTACCTCGGACTTGAAATAGTTCAAGTACATGTTCATCTGTCCGATGTCCTGGTGCTTTACCATCCCGCGCTTGAGATCGATAAGGACAAAGCATTTGAGCAGAAAGTTATAGAAGACAAGATCAACCCTGCACGGATGATCCGTGTTGAGCGGTATGCGATATTGACTGGCGACAAAGGAGAATCCACGGCCCAGTTCAAGAAGGAAGTCCCGCAGATGCTCGACAAGTGCGGAGTGAAGCCGACTCTCCTTCAAACGCTCTGCGACAGGAAGCCCCGCAAATTCAAGAACATACCGAAAGCGCAATGCGATGGAACAGCATCGATTGCATCTGCCGATGCAATTCGCGGACGCTCCATTTCGAATTCTCGCACTCCTTCGCGTAAAATGCGATCTCAAGAGGATCGTCGGCGCGAAGAATCTCCAGATAATGGCTCCAAGTTAAAAAGCCAGACGTCTGGCCTTTCCCGAAAAATCCAGACGTCTGGATTTTTTGCGAGACAAGGTAGAACTTGCGCATGTAATTCAAGTTCGAGTGCGCGAAGCCCCTTCCCAATTTCAATGTCAGGTCATGGGCGAGCCGTCTCATCAGCCCAACACCATAAACAGCCTTGTCACAACCGTTCTGCTCATACTCCACAATGTATTCGCCCGTCCGCCAGTAGGTTTGAAGCATCATTGTGTTCAGTGCCGCCTTCAATCCGGTACGTGCGTCCCGGACAAGACTTTCGATAGCCGAAACCAATGCGTCGTATGTCGGCGTAACTTCTGCCGACAGACTTTTAGTTACAACCTTTTTATCCACTTTTGTTTTTCTCGTTGCCATCTTCACTCCTTCCTTGCTCACGTTGAAATTATACCACACTACCGCGCTCTTCAAACGCCATCTGCCGTCAAACTTCATCCGTCAACTTGCGCAGCTCCTCGCGGAGACGTGCGGCCTCTTCCTCGCCTCCATGCATGAAAGCATACTCAAGCAAGGCGTCAAGTCGCTTGATCGCCTCTATCGTGTCGTCTCTCTGCGGCATCGCCATAGTCTCTACTCCATCATTTCTACTCCACCAATGGGGTCTGTCCATCTTGCCTCCTCTGCAACATCACCATTCGCCTTCATCCAACACTCCTCTTCTTTTGTCGGTTATACTTCTATGCTTGAAACAAGACACCTACTAGTCGACCTAGTTTTTCTCCGACAACACATCATTCCCCCACATCCGCTCCATCGCCGCAGGGATCCCAATCTTCTCGCCAAGCCACTTCAAGTTCAACGGATCGCACCAAACATCTTTTCCATCTGGATCAAGCGAGTGCGCGGGCAAAACCAAATTCATACACTGAGTCATATTCGCTTGAATTTGTCCGTCGCGAAATTTGGGATCGATAGTTTTAAACATCTGACGATAGGCATCTTCATACAACTTCGTCTGTTCGGGCAATGGTGGTACACCTTCTTTCTCCTGATAGACACAAGGCACCAGCAGTGCCTTGTCGGTAAACACACGCTTAAACAAAATATCCCACCACGATTTATCAGTTACACCGAATGACAACCCAAGTGTGACTATGCAACCACTTTCAGCGATTAGCTGTGCGGCCACTTGCTCATTCTCATTCCCCAACACCTCATCAACTGTCTTTTTCACAAGATACTTATGCGCTGCGCACCCTTGTCGCACCTTCTCATTCTTAATCTGGTCAAGATCATCTACCCCAAATACCATATCAGATGAAAGCGCTCCATGAACGTGATGGATACGCCTAATCCAGAAGTTCCGCTTTTGCCCATTTGCTAGATCACCAACCAACATACTATTTTCTGAAAATTTACTCCTGGACTTAAGCAAGCGATCCAAAACATCGGTATAATTGAAGGTGATAATGTTAATTCCAACAGGCTGATGAACCGAAAGAACCTCATAAAACCTTCTATTGTATTTACGCCGTAACAATGTGCCCAAATTCAATACCGACAGACAAAATTTCGTATACAGTTCTAACTCCCTCTCCGGTGGGATCCGAATGGCATCATTCTGCTTCTTTAAAAAGACATTAAATTCCTTTTTGAAATCCGTTAAGCACATCTCAAAATCTTCAAATGGCCGTTGCGGATCTAGCATCGGGACATCCAACTGTCCGAACTCGCGCTCTGCATCGGCCCATTCTCGCCAAACACGTTCCCGTTCAGCACGTTCCTTGTCCGCCCTAAGTAACGCTTGAAATCGTCCTAGAACAGAATTGGGGTCTCTTTCCAGCTTCAAATAATGAAGATCTATAAAATCCGTAAACCGGGTTTTCATCCCCAGGCCAATATCCAACCCGTTTCCAACTATGCATGTCAGTTGCAATTCACCACCTCCATTCTAAGGATAATCTTCATTCCATCGGCTTGATCATGGATTCGATGAACTTCTGCTCGGACTTGGTGATGCCGTATTTCGCGTAGAGTTGGGCGTCGATTTCAGAAACAGGACGCGACCAGTCGATGTCGGATTTCGAAGTGAAATCTTGTAGCGGGACAAAACGATACACCCTATCTTGCGCGTGTTGGGTGACTTTCGCCGCACAAACAAGAATACGGAAGAAACGCGTCTTTAGATATGACGAAAAGTTCGTTGCCTCCTCATGA
>CACZDG010000187.1 GCA_902779865.1 uncultured bacterium | reverse complement strand
TCAAACGACGCCCCAAGCCATATCCTCTGCTGACAAAACCACGTTCGGAATATCGCCCGGAGGAGATCGTATGAACCTTAAGTTAGCGGCATTCGGGTCTGACCCCATGGACACTCGCAGGGCAAGTAAACTGAAATAGGCTATAATATGGCGTGTCTAGAGGGAAAAGAGGTAATGGACCGGATAACAGATATGAAATGTGAAAGTATTCTCAAGTGCGCCATTTGTGTTTTGCTAACGGCACTCTCCGTCCATGCGGAAAACGCCTACACGAACCACGCGGGGAACGCCGTCGCGGGATGGCCCGTCAAGCTCACCCAGAAGGAGGTTGTCCTGGCCGAGGGTGTCTCTCCGGGGCGGCTCGGCGGGACGCCTCGCCCCACCATCACCGACCACCCACCAACTTCGACCACTTACCCGCTTTCCATCTTCCCCGAATCGGAGCGGCGGCGGATTGCGGCGGACTTCGGCCAGCCGCGCGTGCCGGTTGCCGTGAAGCGGGCGATCACCGGGGCGGAGAAGGCGATGGCGCGTTCGCGCAAGCGGGCGGAGAAGGGACTCTGCACGAAGGAGGAGAGCGAGGCCTTCTGTGCGAAGTCGGAGGCCGCGCTCAAGAGCTACCTCGACAAGCAGGTCAAAGAGGGAGTGATCACACCCTCCGAACGAAAGGCGCTCGGTCGATAATCTTCGTTGTAACCTTTTTCCGTATGGTGGGTGAATGCACGGCACACGGCTGATATTTTTGGTATAATATGCGCCATGCAGATAATAAGCGTAGATTCAAATGACTTCGGTGAGATTCGCCGCGAGGGCTACGTCTATGTCGATAAGACGGCGTGGTTCCATCGTCTTGCCACGGCCGAGGGGAGGAAGATGTTCTTCCTCGCACGTCCGCGCAGGTTCGGCAAGTCGCTGATGATTTCCACCCTCGAGGCGATGTTCCAGGGGAAGCGCGAGCTGTTCGAGGGCCTCGCCATCATGAACACCGACTGGGACTGGAAGAAGAAGTACCCCGTCATCCACATCAACATGGGGATGTGCGCGGCGGAGGACTACGATACATTCGCGCAGGGGCTCCCTGTATGTATGAAGTCCGCACTTGCGGGTGCGGGCGTCAAGTATGACGACAAGTTGCCCCCATACATCAACTTTGGTCTTGCAATTGACAAGCTCGCTGCAAAGGGTACGCCGCCGGTCATCCTGATCGATGAGTACGACGACCCCGTGGCGAAGGCTCTGAAGAACGTGGAGGTGGCGGAGCGAGTGCGTTCCTCGCTCGCTCCGATATACGGGCAGATGAAGGACCGCTCGGGGAAGATTCGCTTCCTGATGATCACGGGCGTCAGCAAGTTCACGAAGCTCTCGATCTTCTCCACGCTCTCGTCTCTTGTTGACATCTCCTTTGAAGATGCCTACGCCTCCATGCTAGGCTACACGGAGGATGAACTCGACCGCTACTTCTCCGAGCACATGGAGGCGCACCGCAAGGTGATGGGAAGTCTCGATCAACCTTACGATGGCCAACCGTCTGCCGCAGTTCGAGCTCTACTGGGCGGAGACGGGCAAGGCGTCTTTCCTGATGAACTTCCTGAAACGCGGAGACGTGCTGGCTGTCGATCCGGACGACTTGGAGGGCGTCACGAAAGCCGAACTCGACGTTTCAGACCTCAATTCAATCCCCGTGAAGGGGATGCTGTACCAGACGGGTTACCTGACAATCAAGGCCTTTAACGGAACGTCATTCGATCTGTGCATACCGGACGAAGAGGTGCGCCAGGACTTGTCCGCCCTCATGGCCGGACTCGTAGCGGACAAGGACGTCCGCTGGGCGGCGTCCATCGGCGAGAAGCTGCGTAGGGCCAAATGGGACGACTTCTTCGACGGCCTTGCCGCGCTCTACGCGGGCGCGGTCTATGGTTCCACGGAAAGAAAGCCCCACGAGCTTTCCTACGCGCGTTGCCTGAAGTTTCTTTTGCAGGGACAGGGCTTCCGCGTGGAACAGGAGGTGTCGCACGCGGGCGGGCGCACGGACATCGTGGCGGATGATCCCTGCGGTACGTACATCTCGAGCTGAAGGTGAACAAGCCGCCGAAGGTCGCGATGTCGCAGGTGCAGCGCAAGAAATACGCCGCGCCGTACCGCGCCGCCGGCAAGCCCGTCTGGGTGGTGGGCCTTTCCTTCAACGGCAGGACGCGTCAGTTCAAGGGCGGCACAGTGGAGAGTGTAAAGGTGAGAGTGTAAAAAGATTTTCCGTTTTATCAGCGGCGGTTTTATGCTATAATTTACGACGTCGGTTTCACAGGAGATTAGATGATGATAAAAACGATCGAGGCGCGCACGAGTGCATTTATTGCCGGAGCACACGTTCGCGTTCGCCAAGGACGGCTCGCTCGCATCCGTCTGCGACGTGCCGATCGCACAGGTTTCCGTCATCTTCGACGGGACGGTCCAGCCTATCAACGCCGCACTGCTGGACGTGCCCGTGAGAGACTTCAACACGATCGAATTCAAGAATGCTGGCACCGCGAGTATGGTAGCCACCGGTTCAGTTGCGGCGGTGAACGTCCAGGCCAAGGCATCCGTTATGCGCACGAGCGGCGCCACGAAGACCATCAAGCTTCCGGGCGGCGCGACGATGGAGATGATCTGGTGCGAGCCGGGTTCCTTCATGATGGGCAGCCCCATTACCGAGAGGGGCAGGTTTGACGACGAGCCGCTGCACATGGTGACTCTCACGAAGGGATTTTGGTTGGGCAAGTACGAGGTCACGCAGAGGCAGTGGGAAAGCGTCATGGGTGATAACCCGTCGAAGTTCAAGGCCCCCGACCGCCCGGTGGATGCTGGTTCTTCTACGCCCGCGACTGTCGGTCGGCGTACCGGCTCAAGCGGGATCCCGACCTTCGCAACGCCATTTACGGCTTCCGCCTCGCCTGTTCCGAAAAATGAGGTTCGCGTAGGTGTAGAGAAAGTACTTCCGTACCGGTCCACGGGGCTTCTACACCCCAGTCTGACCGCTTTCTACACCCCAGTCTGACCGCCTTCTACACCCCAGTCTGTGAGGCTGCTACACCCCAGTCTGCGAGGCTGCTACACCCCGGTCTGCAAGGTTGTTACACCCCAGTCTGACCCACTCTTACACCCCAGTCTGACCCACTCTTACACCCCGTCTGGCACTCTCGCGTACCTCCAAGGCAAAGATACTTACCTGTGATGCCGTCCACAACTACTATACCCGTCGCCCACGGCGACTAGACCCGTCGCCCACGGCGACCCCACCCGTCGCCCACGGCGACCCCACCCGTCGTCCACGGCGACTACACCCGTCGCCCACGGCGACTAGACCCGTCGCCCACGGCGACCCCACCCGTCGTCCACGGCGACTAGACCCGTCGCCCAAAACTACCCTATCATAAATAGAACATATATAGAACATAACCGAAAAGGAACCGAAAATAAGAACACACCCAAAGGGGCGTTCGGTTCTGTTTCGGTTGGCTATAAGCCTGTAAGTCTCGGGGAGATTGGAAACAACCATGACAACTTTCAAGAACAACATTATCCTGCGGGCGCACATTGAACATTCAGAACCGTGGCAGTTTGAGGATCGGTAAATGGGCACGGGCGAGTTAGCCCGTGCGCCAAAGGCAGGTTGTTTCAAATAGTTGTTTCCAAACATCAGAAGGCTAGGCGGTGAATTACGCGCCCAAAAGCCGGAAAACTTCGTTTTATGATTTGACTTTTAGCCATATAGATGGTATTATAGTTGCATTCCTTTCGGGGATATTACACCCTGAATTAGGAACGATAAATAGGAAAGGTAGTAGATAGATGTTGAAAACAGCCAGAAAATTGGGTGGGTTGGCAATTATGTTGGGGCCTGTGTGTGCCTTTGGTAGCATGCAGGACAAGTTGGCCAGGTTCTCAACGCCCGGTCCTGACCGCTATGCCGACGGCTCAATCGTGCGGGACGGCGAGTGCTATGCGCTCGTGTGGTCGCCCGCAGGGACGGCTTTTGCCGGATTCAACGCGGATGGGACGCCCGTCTCATCACGCGACCGCGTCGTGCTCGCAGGTGCGCTTGCCCAGGACGGCAAGTGCCGTGACGCCGTTTTCCAGATTCCCGCTGCGGAATATGACGTGCTCAAGGGCGGCGAATGGGCCGTGTGCCTTGTCGATACGCGCAACCTCGCCGGCGTGCCCACCGGCACGCGGAACGGCAAGCCCGTGCGCGTGAACCGCTGGGGAATCATTTCCGGCGGCGTCAACATCACCGACGCGAGTTCCACCAAGCCCCGCCTTGCCGCGGGAGGGACGCGCTCCGTCGCGTCCGACGGCGGTCGCGGGGCGACCGCCCTACCGGTGCGCGCCAACAGGCTTTCCGCCGTTCCGCCGAATCTTCTGCCGCCGCAGATCACGGCCATCGAACTAGCGGACGGCGAAGTGTGGCTCGCGGTGGACGGTACCGTGCCGTACCTCGACTACACGATCATCTCGAGCGAGACGCCGAACGACTTCAAGCCGGATTACTTCTCGGAGGTCGTCGAAGGTGACGGCAGGTCCGAGATCGCGATTGGCACGATACAGTCCGCCAAGCGCCGCTTCTTCAAGGTGAAACGAGCCGAATAAGGGAAAGGAGAATCAACAATGAAACGCATATCCCTTATCTTCGCCGCCGCGCTTGCGGCGTTTGGCGCGAACGCAGCCGATTCGTTGACGATGGCGGACTTCAACCATTCGATCAAGCTGCAGGTCAATGGCTACACAGGCAGCGAGACGCTCGTCAACTTCCCCGTGCTCGTGCGCGTGTCGGAGACTCGCATTCCGGGCTTCTTCTTTGCGGACATGTCCGCGAAAAACGTGAATGGAAAAGCCCTCGGCTGGGACTTGGCTTTCTTTGCCGAAGACGGTACCCGCCTCGAAATCGACCAAGACACCTGGGATATCGATAAGACCGTTGGAACTACCGGCGAGCAGCTCGTGTGGGTCAAGCTTCCGACGATGAAGCAGGGGACGAAGTTCTTCATGTGCTACAACGTCGCGGACGGCGTGTACGTCACGAACGACAAACCATGGGGCGACTACGTCGGCGTCTGGCACTTGAACGAAACGGGGAAGAATCCGACAATTGCCGATGCCACGGCCAACGGGCTGAACGGCAAGGCGCTTGCCAACAACGGCGAGGCAGTTTCTGAAGGCAAGATCGGAGGCGCCCGCCGTATCGCAAAAGACAGCGGACACGCCCACGGCATCGTCATCGATGCGACGAACGGAGTCCCGCAGAAGGCCGTTGCCGACACCCTCGGCACAGACTTCCATGCCTCATTCTGGATGATGTCAAAGGCGGGGACCAATTACGATGGCGCGCTCAAGTGGGGCAATGTCATTGGGCGCCGCAAGGGCGATGCTGGCTATTCGTGGGGCTTCGGGTTTGGCGGTGACAAGGACGCAGGAACGACGGTTGACTACATGCGCGTGCATTCAGACAACGTCAACGGCAATTTCAAGTGCACGTCACATGCGATTGGTTCGGTGCTGAAATTAGACGGCGTCTGGAATAAGGTTGACCTCGTCTGGAAGAATGCGACAAACGGCAATACGCCGGTCGTCAATATCTACATCAACGGTGTTTTGGATGAGGTAATGACGAAGCATGGCGTACCAGTGAGGCTGGAAAACGCCAACATCGGTATCGGATGTTCCACGCAGGACAATCCGAATGGAACCGACAGCAAGGGGCGGCGTTTCAACGGCGTTATGGACGAGGTGCGTCTCAGACCGGGCTTGAGCAATGGGGAGCCGCGTGCCAATTGGGCGGACTCTATGGACGACTGGGTGAAGGCTGACTTCGAGACGGTTAACGACGCAAGCTTCGTGACGATCGCGCCGCCCGACGTTTTGGAAATCACATGGGCGGAGGCGTCTGGAATGACTGGCGTCACGAACGTCACCTTGCAGGCTGCAGTGGTCGGGGGCATCGTCTCGGGATTCGGTTCGAACACGACGGCCTGCGTGATTCAGGGCAAGTTCTGGAAAGACAGTGAGAGCGAGCCTTCCGGATGGACGGTTCTCAAGGAGAACCTTGCCTTGTACGAGGAATTTGAAATTTCCGTTCCCTGCGAGGAGGGCGCGAGCTACAGCTACAAACTTCGTGCGGTTGATGACGACGTTGGCGAGACGGAGCCGGTCACGGGATCCTTTACGGTCCCGACCCACATCTCGGTGACGTGGGCGGAGACCTTCTGCGTCGGCGTGACGAACGTCTTCGAGCACATCGCCGTCATCGGCGGCACGCTCGACGACATGGGCAGCTCGACCTCCGCCACCGTCCAAGGCAAGTTCTGGCATGGAGAGACGGAGCCGACGGAGTGGACGACGGTGGGCGAGCCCCTTTCGCAGACGGGTCCCTTCTCGGTGTCCATTTCGGGCCTGACGGTCAACATGGACTATTCCTTCAAGCTCCGCGTCGTCGGCAGCAGCGGGGCGACGACCGATACGATCTCGGGTACGTTCACGACACGGAACGAACTGACGGTCGTGTGGGCCGCAGGAGCCGAGCTTCCCGGCATCGAGCGAATTTCGCACGGCTACGTCATTGCCGGCGGCACCGTCCACGACCTTGGTGACTCGACATCGTGCCGCATCGTGTACAAGCTCTGGATCGACGGCGAATCGGAGCCGACCGAATGGACGACGCTTTCGGGGAACCTTGCCGAGAACGACACGTGCCACGAGAGGATCACTGTGCTCGACAGCAGCACCTACCTCTATAAGTTCAAGGCGGTCGGGGACAGCGGCGGGGAAACCGCGGCGGTCTCCGGCACGTTCACGACGATGGACGACGTTTCGGGCGAAACGTACTACTACGACGATGGCACGAACGCCTTTTGGGTGGTGAACGAGTTCGAACGCTTCCTGCCGTTCACCGTGACGGGCTACCCGGGCACCGAGACGCTCACGAACTTCCCGGTGCTGGTGGAGGTCCGCAAGAAGGACACCAACGGCTTCAGCTAC
>CACZDG010000186.1 GCA_902779865.1 uncultured bacterium | reverse complement strand
TCGTTCGCGGGCAACGACTGGACGACGAACGCCATCCCCACCAACGTCACCTCGATGACGTTCTACCCGCTTTCCGTCGAGGACGCAGTAAACCCCGATTCCGACAACGACGGCCTCGACACCATCGACGAGCTGTTTGTGTACAACACCGACCCCCGCCATCCCGATTCCGACTATGACGGCCTCACGGACTACGAGGAGCTTTTCGTTTACCATACCGACCCGCTTGATCCTTACTCCGCCGGCGGTCCGCATTGCGACGGCGTTACGGTGCGGCTCGGCGGCCTTGATCCGTTCGCATATCCCGAAGGATCGACGAACACCGTGCTCGAACACATCTTCTACTCCGGCATCACGAACGGCGCGTTCGCCTATCCGCAGTCGGACACCGACACGGCAATACTCAAGGTCATGGTGTCCGGCACGGGCACGGGACGTCTCATCGTCGGCGATTCCGTCGTCCCGCTCGTCGCCCCGCCGCAGATGCGCAGCGGTACCGCCACAAACATTCTGCTGCTCGCGGTCGGGAGGGGAGTGCGCAAGGACGTGTGGTTCGACAAGCCAGACGGACTCGACGTGGCCAAGAAGTCGAACGACTTCTTCATCGGCGAAATGCCGTCGCCGCTGTGGCCGCACGGATGGCTTGCCTTCCCGCACGTGGAGGCGACGGTGCCCTGCATCCACGACTTCAACACGAGGACGAAGCTCGTCACGCTCGTCCACGGCGAGGAGTTCCCCGGCATGACGGCGACGTGGAACAGCGGCGGCGGTGATGGAGTCGTAGTATCGAACATACCGCCGGTCTCCGCCGGGATAGGCGGAAACTTCCCGAAAAACTCGGCGCGCGCGATCTCGTACACGCTCGACCATCCGCACCGCCTCAATGACCATCAGATAACAATTGGGCAGCAACTTCGCTTCTGTCCCGCGTTCACGCCGGAATACGAGACGAACACCGTCGGCGTGGCGGCGCTCGGCGACACCGACAACCCTGACAATTGGGGCGACGAAGATTCCCCGCCGCAACCTCTTGATGACGACGACACGGATGAGGAAGAGGCGTTCACGAACATCGTGAGCGGCGCTCTCAGCCCTCTTTACGACGTGCTGTATCTGTACCGGGACAACACGCGGACGGAATACCTTGAAGTCCCGAACGGCCCGGCGCGCGAGTGCTGCCCGTGCCCCGAACATAAGAACACCAACTACGTCGCCAAGGTGTCCTACACCGGCAATGTGGATGTCCGGGACGCCGCCGGAAATATCTTCGAGACCGCCTACAGCCCCTGCACCGTCACACTCTCCGGCACCTACCCAAGCCGCGAATTCTACGACTCCCCCGTGCATTTCGTCACCAACGGCGCACCGTACAAGGAACATCGCTACACCGTCCTCGGCGTCGGCTTCGAATCGGGGGACAATCGGCCGGCGATTTCGAACTACAACCAACGTTCGTCGTCCTTCGGATATCCGGTCGCCGTCTGTACGAATCTCGATTATGCCAGTTCAATCATCCTCAAAACGGACGTGCTTCTTTCCGACGGCGTGGTGCGTGTGTCGCTCGAAGACACAAGCGGCGATGTCGCGCTCTGGCTGCCTGAATGGTGGGATTGGTACTACTACACATGGCGCCCAGCCGAACCACTGCTTCAAGTAGGTGGCCGCACCGTGCGCCACTTTACCATCCAGCAGTGGCGGAACATCATGCGCAGGTACGGCCAAACAAGGCAACTTGAACTAAGGGTAGTTTCCTCTCGCCCGAGCCGCTGCAAGGTCAAGTTTGAGTTCGCCACCTCTGACGGCGAGTACTATATCCACGACTACGCAGCGCAGTGGATCACGACCGTGAACTCGATCCTCCTTGTTGACTACAACAGGGACGGCACAGTAAACGATACGGACGTTGCGTGGTATCTTGCAAGACGCATCGTCTATTTCTGGCGGAACGATGACGAGTGGAGATATGACGATGCCTTTGACACGTCGTGGATGGGCCTTCTTGAATCCCTCAATATACAGGATCCGTGTAATTCATCAAATGACGTTGTTGATGGGCGTAACGACCTCATCAATTTCCTTCCTGTTGCCGTGGACGTTTCTCCGTTCGCTTCGCATTGGAATCCGAGTACGGTTTATTACCGCCTTGAAACGTATTCGCCGTCATTGGGAAAGGCAAAGCTCGCGTTCGCGGACATCGACTGGACGCAGATCGGCAACGCGCAACTGGGAACCGATGACGACATTGACGGCAACTCTCTCACCAATGCGCCGGTGTTTAAGCTGGAATCCGGCACCAATCTGCCGCCCGCTTTCGTGTCGCTTTCGCAATCTGGACGCAGCACGCTGTTCATGGAGTTCCCCGACTTCGCCAAGAACCAATACCTTTACCTCAACATTTATTCAAAATCCGACAACGCGCTGCTGTTCTCGTCGCAGATCGAGATGCACATCGGCGACGTGTCAAGGATGGTCGGATGGCTGAATCTGCGGAACATCGCAGGTGGGTCAGGTGGTGTGCCGACGTATTTGCAAACGCCTGATTGGCCGGCAAACGAACACGAACAGGGCAACGTCGTCTTTGTCCATGGCTACAACATGCACGAAGGCGACGAGACAAAGCTCTGGGCGCAAAACGTTTTCAAAAAACTTTGGTGGTCTGGCCTTGATCGTGGATTCGTGGCCGTGCAGTGGCGCGGAAACGAGGGACAGTTAATTATCACGCCCAATTACTACGGCAACGTCCAAAATGCCTTTCAGACCGCGCCAGCCTTGTCAAACGCGATGCAGACCGTGCAGGGGCCGAAATGGTTTCTCGCGCACTCACTCGGCAACATGCTCGTGTCGGCGGCGATACAGGACTACGGGATGCAACACGAGAAGTATTTTATGCTCAATGCCGCAGTCGCCATGGAGGCTTTTGACCCGACGGGCGGCATTACGCAGGAGTCGCATGATAAAATGACACCAGCGGCGTGGACCAACTACACAGACCGGGTGAGGGCGACGCACTGGTTTGAGCGATTCCCAGAAGGCGACGGACGGCGACTCCTCACGTGGAAAGGACGCTTTGCCAACGTCACGAACATCGTCAACTTCTACTCGACACAAGAAGAGGTGGTCAATAACGGCGATGGAGATTGGCATCCAATCACTGTGCGTGATTACGTTTGGTACAATCAGGAAACACGCAAGGGGGTATGGCCTTTGATGCTTCACGAATACGAGGGCGGATGGGAATTCAACGGATATTACAACATAACTACGAACTATTGGATAGGGAATACGCAGCAGACCGAAACGTACCACATGCCGCCTGTGGACGCGGACCAGCTTCCCGATGCGCAGTTACAGGATGTCCCGTTCTTTCTTGATTTCCATAACCCTGAAATGCACACTTCCTCAAACGGCCTTATAGTGGCAACCAATTATCTCTATAGGGCGGAGATGTTGGCCTACGCAATACCGGCGGAGTCTTTCGCCGTAGGGGCTAACCCTAGCCCGGGATTAACTGAAATGCTTACCAACAGTATTCCCGACAAGCTTTATCACAATCATAACATGGCAATATTGTTTACATCCGGACAATCTGATTTGCCGCCAAACGGTAGCGATACGGAAGACAAACATCAGGATTGGCAGCATAGTACCTTCGTGCAACGCTCGTATAAGAGGGTACATCAACTTTACAAAGTGATAAATCAACACATTAAGGAGACTCATAATGAGTAAGTTCAGAATAATGTTGACATTTCTTTTACTGGGCAATCTTGGATGTGCCAGTGAACGACTTTATGTGAAGGTCGTTAATGACGAGGGTAATCCCGTCACTAATGGAATTGTTCACGTTGGATTTTCTACGAGCCATGTGCTTTTTGGAGGAGGGAACAGTCGTACATCCAAGTCCGGACATGCAGAAGGACGTACTGACATGAATGGGAATGCAGTGGTGAAATTCAACTGTCAGTCATCTGGTTTCGGGTGGTATGTTGAGGCTGAAGGATATTACCGTAGTGACTCACATGCGGAACACTTCAAGGGCGAGGATGTCATAATCCCCCCTGCTTTTGCGATGGTAAAACTTCACGAACACGAAAAGCGCGGAGAAGTTACCTTGTATAGGAAAAAGAACCCGCAGCCGATGTATGCATATACACGAGAGATGAACATTAAATCGCCAATCACAAATGGGCGGTATGGATTTGACCTTCAGGTTTTTGACTGGCTTCCTCCGCATGGGAAAGGGAAGGTTGCGGATTTCTATTATGTTAGGGAGAGACCTGATGATGCAAGGGGTAAGAAGTTTGCAAAATTTGGTCAAAGCGATTTCTTCCTTTTCAAAAACGGTGAACTAGGCTATCCAAAACTTGGCGATGTGATCGGACGAATCGAATTTGACGAGAATTGCGGCGCGTACATCGGCAAGCAGACCGGATGCGCGAGTTTCCCGTCGGCGTATCAAGCAGATGTCAATCGTGAGTATATGCGATCTTTCCCAATTACCATAAGAGGCAATGGCAGTCATGCTATTTGGCTTGAGGAAGGTGATGTTGTCAATTGCGGTGAATATATGGTGATTCGCTCCCGCGTTAAATGCGATGAAAATGGCAACATAGTCTCAGCGAATTATTCCAAGATACTCGGCTCAATGGGATTGACTGGTAGAGTTAGTGTTGAGGAAACAGTATTCAACCCCCGCCCCAACGATACCAATCTTGAATTTGACCCTAATCGGAATCTGTACCAAGGCAAGAAAGGACGCGGGATGATCCCGTGATAAACACCTTAAACAATGACGTGCCGACGGAACACACCAACTGCTGTCCGTGCCCCGAACATTGGGAAAACTACGTTGGCGTCGCCTACAAGTCGTACAGGTTGAACCTCGTCGATTCCAACGGGCTTCCGTTCGACAGGACGGAAACGTCGTGCTACGTCAATGTCGCTGGCGTCTATCCGA
>CACZDG010000185.1 GCA_902779865.1 uncultured bacterium | reverse complement strand
TTTACGGGAACCATCGCTCAACAGCATGGAGAGCCGCCATCTTGGCGACGTCAGTTCGGAGAAACAACCCAATCTAAGCCCTTGCCGTTATTCTCTGACAAACACGGGGATGGAATCCACGGGGACGGAAAGCGTCAGGCGCAGGCCGGATGCCGGGGCTGTGCGGACCGTGCCGGTGGCGAGTTCCCGCCACGTACCTTCCGGAAGGTAGACCTCGCGGGAAGTCGCGTCCGTGAGCACGGGCGCCACGAGGTAGTTGTCGCAGAAGAGATACTCGTCCTCGATGTCCCACGTGTTCGCGTCGTCCTGGTAGTCGAACGCGAGCGGACGCACGACGGGCACGCCCGTCTGGGCCGCGGTGTGCGCGGCCGCGGCGATCGCGTTCGTCAGCGAGGCGTGGACGCCCGCGTACGTCGCGTAGATGTTCGCGGTGGCGGCGTCGAACTCAAACGCCTGGCGCACGTAGCCGTTCTGCCTCATGCAGGGACTGTACGCCGTGAACGCCGCCGCGCGAGAGAAGATCGTCTGCTCGATGGCTGCGGACGTGTCGCCGCTCATGCGCCGGTAGACGGCGGATTCGCCCAGGCCCGGCGTGTTGCGCCTCTCGTGTCCACCGTGCCGGTGGCGTCGTTCTGGACGGCCACGACCGTCTGCCGCGCGGCCGTGTACTGGTAGCCCGCCATGTCGTACGTCATGAACGGCACGCCCGACACGCCGGAGTTGAGCATCGCGAGCAACTGGTCGTCCAGCTTCGCGAACGCGCGCTTCTGGTCGCCCGCCCAGAGGAAGGTGGCGCGCTGCGCGCCGATGCCGCCGCCACGCGCATGGATGAGGAACCTGCTACCGTCCATCGCCGCCAGCCGCGCGTCGAGGTCGCGCTGGAGCTTCGCCGTGAAGAAGGTCGGGTAGGCGTGGTGTACGGCCGCGCCCGCGAACACGGCCGGATTCTTCCAGTTGTACGTCACGCGCACGTTGCCGTAGAGCACGCCGTCGTCCGGCATCATCTCGCAGAAGTCCACCATCGCGCCGCGCACGCCGTTGTCAAGCAGCGGCTGCCACACGCTTTCCATGTACCAGTTCCAAGCGTCGGGGTTCGTGATGTCCAGCACCTGACGCGTGCCGACGCCGCTCACGTCCGGGTTGCCTGCATTGAGGGTCACGTCGGGAATGTCCTTCGCGTGCGCCGCGAGGACGTTCCCGGCGGCGTCCGAAACCTGCGCGTTCGCCAGGTATTCGCCCTTGAAGCCTGTCGCGTTCTTCGAGATGACGCTGCCCGCCGCCATGTAGACCATGTACTTCACGCCCTTGCCCGCAAGATACGTCTGCGCCTCGGCGAACGTGTCGCGCGCACTGGCGGAATAGACGTCCACGTCGCGCCCAAAGGCGATGACTGCGGACGGCAACGCGCCCAGGACGTCGTAGGCGTCGACGATCGTCTTGAGCCCCTGGCCGAGTGTCAGGTATCCGTTGAGCGTCTGGGCAAACGGACCCTCCATCTGGGAGAAGTCGGGGCGCTGGCGACAGATGACGGAGCCGAAGTGCCAAGCGTCGTGCGCGGCCGGCCGGCCCGTGAGCGCCATGTAGCGCGCCGGCACGTCGCGCATCCGGTCTGTCGCGATCACGTAGGCGTCGATGCTCGCCTTGTCGATCTCCATCGCCCATTCGCTGGCGCTTGTCGCGCCCATGTCCGCGACGATCGGCTCGTACGCGTTCACGAACACGCCGCCGCCGCGCGTCGTTGAAAAGAGCGGGACGGCCATATAGGTGGTCGTGGAGTCATCGTACCCGTCGCTCGAGAAGAGCGAGACGCGCTGTCCGCGCTTGTTCAGGCGGTCGAGCCGCTCGCCGAGTCCGTACACCGCCTCTGCCTCCGCGAGGCTGCCCGCCAGCACGCTGCCGTTCGCCGACGGCGCAAGGTGCGTCACGCGCACCACCTCGCGTCCTGTGGATGAGAGGAACTTGACGGACGAGCCGTTGGCGGCGACCACGGCCCGCGTGCCGTCCGCCGCATCGAGCGTCCAGCCTTCGGACGTCTCGGTCGCCGTCAGTGTCTGGGACACGGAAGGCGCAGGTTCCCCCATCCACGCCGCGAGCGCCTGAGCCGCGCCGACATCCGGGAACGTGCCGTCCGCCGACGTGCGGATGCGCCACATGCCCGAGCCTTCGGACGTGAGGCGGCACGCCGCGCCGCTTGCCGCCGTGAAGTCGAACGCGTTTCCGCCGCCGGCCGCGCCGCCGCCGATCATGATGATCACGCCTTTCCGGGGTTTTGCGATCTCAAGCGTCGCCGTGCCGTCCGACCCGGTCACGACCTGCACAATGCCCTGCGCGCCGACGACCGTCGGCTGGCCGACGATCGCTGCCGCCGAAAGAATCCGAAGCGCGTTGCCGGCCGTCGGCGTACCCGCGCCCGTCACGTCGATCGTGACGCCCGTCAGGTCCACCGCACCCGCCACTGCCAGTGGCTTCGTCGCGTCGACGACGCGCAGCGTCGCGCCGCTCGCGGCCTCCAAGCCCGCGACAGCCGTCGCGGCGCTCCACGCGAACGTGGCGCCGCTCGCGACCTTGAGCGACGTTTCGGACGAGATGCCGCCCGGAACCGACAGCGTGCCGCTTGCGATCTCCAGCTTACCGGGGCCGGCGACGGGATCTTCGAACGTCGCGGTGCCGCCGTTTGCGTCAATCGCGAGCGTCGCGCCTTCGTGAATGTACGCCGCGCGGTCAGAAGCCGCAGTGGTCGTCGCCACGCCCGACGCAGGGCCGTACGTCCAGCCGCTCGCCACGTGCAGCACGGGACGTCCGCCGCGCGCGGCAAGCGTCAGCGGCGCGTCCGCGCCGGTGGACGCGACCGTCTGCCACGTCGCGGGCAACGTCACCGAAAGCGTGTCGGAGAACTCGAGCGGCGTCGCGCCCGTCGAGGGCTGCATCGTCTGCGAGATCACGAGCGTTCCCGAACCGCCGTACAGCTGACGCGCGCCGCCACCCTTCACAACGGCGTCAATCCGCATCGAGCCGTCGACGACGATCTTCTGCGGCACGGCCGTCCACTGGTAGAATGCGCTTGCCAGCCTTCCATCGAAAGTCAACATCGCGCCTGTGGCGACGCGGAAACCCGCATTCGTCACGTCAAACGCCGCCACCTGGTTGGTGAATGCCACGGTCCCGCTCTCGACGAACAGCCGCGACATGTCGGGCTTCGCCGGACGCTTCGTGAACGCCAACATGCGATGCGAGATCGTCCCGGTCGTGCGGATGTCGCCGCAGACGTGGACGGCGGCCTCGGTCTGGGCCTTGGCACCAGCGGCCTCGATACCGCCACCAAAGACAACTGGCCCTGAATCTGCCGCATAGAGGGAGAATCGATTGTTGGAAGTCGTGCGTGCGTTGCAATTGATGTATTGCGGAACGGCCGAGAGCGAATAGATCGATGCGTTCGCCGTACCGCTGTCGCTTGCGCTGTATTTCTGGAACGAGAGCGGCTTCGTGGCATCGTTCGCCACGGTGAACGAACTGACCGCCGTGTCTCGGAACACCAACTGCACGATCGTCGGTGTCGTGTCTGTCATGTTGTAGTTGCTGGTCGTGTATTTGTCGACCGCGCCAAATACGATCGGATAGCGCGTGCCGCTCGTAGGCGGGGCCGCTTTGCAATACCAGCTGCCGGTGTTCCTCCACTTGTAGCTCGACGAACTGGAAACCCATTCGTACTGATAAGTGCCATCGGCTTCCGTGACGGTCTTCTTCACGAGGACGATGTTGCCGCCAGCGCGCTTGAGCACGGCGCCGCTTGTCGCGCCCGAGAGCGTGATCCGGCCCGTGAAGTCCGCGATGGCATCCGATCCCGTGTCTACGAGGATGGGCGTCGCGCCGGTGGTGAACGTGTCGAGCACGGTCACGTTGATGTGTGCGGTGGGGTCGATGCTCCAGTTCGCGGCATACACGCCGTTGCCCTCGCCTGCGGAGACGTTGAGCGTCGCGCCTGGGCCGAGCGTCAGGCTTTCCGTGACGAGCGGAATGTAGTTGCCGCTGGTTGCGACGCTCGGGATCGTGAGCGTGGCGTTGTTCGACACGATCACGCTGCTAAACGCGCGCGCCCCGTCCCAGTCGTACTTGCCAGTACCCTTGGTGGGCTTTAGCTCCATCGTGCCGCCGCCCATGACGGTGAGCGAGGCGGCGTCCTTCACGCCGAGCGAGAGCTTGACGGTGCGCGTGACGGAGGGGTCGTTCCAGTCGCGCGTGTCGACCGTGATGTCGCCCGTCGCGAAAGGATAGACCTCGCGGCCGCCCATGTCGTCCATGTCCGCCGTGGGTCGGATCGTCGTAGGACCTTCGATGCGGAAGTAGCGGTTGGGGCCGCTCCCCGTGTTGTAGAACGGGTAGGCGGAAGAGAATACGACCGTCGACGCCTTGAGGACGGATTCCGCCGATCCGGACGTATGCCGAAGCGTACCGACCCAGGCACGCTCACCGAGGTCAAGCAGGCAGCTGTTGTTGACCTCAGCGGAAAAGAACGTGCCGGAGGATTCGGCAACGAGTCGGGAGAATGCCGCCAAGGACGCCGCGCCGCCTGCGCAGACGGCGTCATTGACGAGGATGGCGCCGCCCGTGAGCGAAAGGGTCGTGCATTCGTCGATGCTCGGCGCGCAGTTGAACTGCAGCGTGCCGCCTGAGACCGTCAGCGTCGATCCGTCCGCGAACTCTGCGTAGCCGTCGCGGCAGATGTACGTGCCGCCCGCGACCGTCAGCGAGCTGTAGGGGGAAAACCTGCTGCGCTTGTTCGACGACTGGCCGCCGTTCTGGACATACGCAAGGCAGCGGTCGTAGAACGGCACGGCGTCGTCATCCGTGCGAAGGACGGAGTAGATCGAGGCGCTTCCGCCGTCGATCTGCACGACGTTGCGGTTCCTGTAGGTGAGATAGATGAGGTTCACGCTGCCGGCCGTCATCGACATCTTCGCTCCGCGTCCGACCAGGTCGATCGCGTAGGTGGAGACCATGGACGAGGCATTCGCGAGGACGAGCTCGCCGTCCACCGAGATGTGTCCATGGTCGATGTTGGGCCCGTTGTAGTCGAACGCGACAGTCGCGCCGTCAAGCACGAGGCGGCGGTTCGCGCCGATCCGGTGCGCGGCCACGCTCGTCTCGTTCGAGATCAGGCCCGAGCCGCCGAGTGTCACGGATTTCACCCCGTCTCCCGCACGCGCGGTCACCTGAAGCGCGCCGATGAGATGCGTGCCGCTCACGCTGATGGTGTAGTCGGCGCCCGTGTCCGGCAGCACCGCACATTCCGACGCCGTGGGGGCGTGTCCAAGCGACCAGTTGGCACCCGTGGCCCAGGCACCGCCTGACGCCCCCTGCCAGACGTTCTCCGTCGCCGCCCATGCGTTGCCGCAAAGCACCGCCAGGACACCGGCGGAAAAGCACGCCGTCAGGCGTGTGGTCAACCTCAAACAATCTGCACAGATTCGCATGGCTAGTCTCCTTGTTGAAAACTAGCGGACATTATAAGATTTGCGCGTGCGCGCGTCATGTCCCCATTTCGGGGGACACGCCCCCGAACACACCTGCGAACTAACACACTTTATGAAATGTGATAGTTGCTCG
>CACZDG010000184.1 GCA_902779865.1 uncultured bacterium | reverse complement strand
AACAGCAAGCGTACAACAGCAAGACTTGTTGTCGTACGCTTGTTGTTTCACGAGTCGATGTGGCAAGGGCGAGGCACGGTGGGGCGAGGCGTCTCGCCGGGCCGTAACAGCAAGCGTACAACAGCAAGTTGTGCGGCTCGGCGAGACGCTTCGCCCCACCGGTCGTGGGGAGTGATTTTCCTTATTTTGGGTAAACTGTTCGCCATGCGACGCCCAAGGAACTTTCAAACGGACAGATGCCGCCACCTGGTAAGCCGGGTGGCCCACCGCGCCTTTTACCTGGACGAGTATGAGCCATGGCATGAAGTTACTCCACCACTCCCACTCCACCAATGGGGTCAGACCCTCTGGCGCTCCGTCGCGTCCCGCGCCCGAAATCCTGGTGGTGACGTGCGTCCTGCGGATGCATTCGGTATCGGTGTAAGCAGGATGTCCCGTCGGTGTACGCTTGACGCCCTGCCTGTGTAAGCCGCTGTTTTGCCGCCAAGTTTTTACGATTTGCCGCCAAATTGGTGTATATTTGGCGGCGAATATAGGGCACAATGACGGCAAAACTCTGCTGAACACGGCGACGAGCGGCACTTGCACGTGCAGTTAGCCCTTCAGGCACGAGGACGAAGGGACGAATGCATAGCCAATGCCGGCAGAACTTTCCTGTGGACGGAAGGCCTTTTAGCACATTGCGATTGGATGGGCAAGAGGGCATCGCGTCCTGTCGTTGTGCGGTGGATTGCGGAACTAAACGCACCCGATTAGGTGCGATTACTTTTGCAACCGAAATTTTCCAAAAATACCACTTGACGGCAGAGAAAAAAATGCTAAATTATAGGCGTTGTTCCGGTGAAGTGGCTTTCCTCGGAAAGGTAATCTGCAACCAAGGAGTATAGTATGTCGTTCAAGTCGTTGAAAAACGTAGTGTCGATTGCCGCACTCTGCGCGGCAATCTCGTCCTTCGCCGATACCACGTACACGCCTGCGGATGCGGGGTGGGGCGAGGCATTGACCGTCGCCGACGGCGACACCGTGAATATCGACGCGGGCGATGCCGGTGCGTGGAACGGCGCCATCACGGTGAACAAAGGCGGCACGCTCAAGACGCGGGGAATGCTGTCCGTCTTGGGAACTACGACGGTCAATTCGGGCGGCACGCTGGACATTGAAAGCGGCGAGGCGTATTTCGCGTTCGGCAGCAAGACCGCCAAAGGCGCTATCTACATCCGCCAGGGCGCGACGCTCAAGATGAACCGCGACGAGGCGATTGCGGGCCTGGACGCGGAACTCTACATCTACGGTTCGCTCAACAGCAACGGCTACCGCCAGCGCTTCGACCACATGATCTTCCACATGTACGACGGCTCGCGCATCTACGGGGCGGGCAATGCCACCTACGCCGGTCTGGATTTTGGCGCCAGCGAGGCGACCACGCTGTTCCCGGCAGACTACGGCCGACTCGTCGTACACGGCACGGTGACGATTGAAACTTCGGCGCGCGTGCGCAACGGAGGAACGTTAGGCATGCCCGGCGTGGTGATCGAGCTCAAGGCGGCGGATGAGGAGACGGAAGACCTCGACGCGCTCGCCCGCGAGGCGCGTCGTCAGATCGACACGCGTGAATACACCACCGAGATGCTCGCCGACTTCGCCGCGCATGGCGAGAAACGCGACATCCTCAAGTTCGGCATGGCCTTCTACAAGAAGAACCTCGTCGTCTGCAAGGACCTTCCCAAATGATCGACCTCGCCGTGCGATTGGGATTTGGAAACAACCATGACAACTTTCAATAACAACATTATCCTGCGGGCGCACCTTGAACATTCAGAATCGTGACAGTTTGAGGATCGGCAAATGGGCACGGGTGAGTTAGCCCGTGCGCCAAAGGAAAGTTGTTTCTAACAAGTTGTTTCCAATCATCAGAAGGCTCGGCGAGACGCCTCGCCCCACCGCGACTCGCCCCACCGGTCGTGGGGAGTGATTTTCCTTGATTTTAGGCTTGCAAACGGCGGGGAATTTTGGTAATATTAGCGTCACTCAATCGACCAAGGAGTAATCTTTCAAAGTTCAGAAAGGAAAAACGATGAAAAAACTTATCTGCAACTCCCGTAGGGGGGGGGGCGAAAACTTGTAATTTCGCTCGTGTTGTTGCTCTGGTTCGCAAGGTCGCGACAAGCGCGACCCTCCCGGCTGTCCTGGCTCTTGCGGGTGCGATGACTGCGCTGGGCGACGGTCTGCCGACCGGCTACACGCAAGTGCCGTACATACAGGCGAACGGCAACTGCCAGATACAGACCGGCATCGTGCCGAACTCGACCGACAAGGTGGAGCTCTCGTGGCGGCCGACAGTCGTGAGCGGCAACCAGGGCCTTTGGTGTTCGCGCGACAGTAGCGCCAAGAACACCTTTACTGCCTTCATGATCGCCAATCAGGTACGACTTGACCGTAACGCCTCCTCGGTGACGTGCACAGGAGCTTTGCTTGCCGGTACGAACTACACCGTCGTCGCAGACTACGCGACGCTCGCGGGCGTGGTCACGAACGACATCTCCCACACGGAGCTGACGAGCGGCACGATGCCGTCCGGTACTTACACGCCCACGTCGGAACTCTGCCTCTTCGCGTCGCATCAGGGCGCACCCACAACAAGCTTTGCAAATGCGGGTTCATGGGCGTGCTACTCCTTCAAGCTGAGCGATTCAGCCGGAAACCTCCGCCTCAACCTCGTGCCCGCCAAGCGTGACGCGGACGATGTTCTCGGACTCTACGACCTTGTGCGCTCGACGTTCCTCACGAACTGCAACAGCGGCGTGTTTACGACGACGGGATCAATGACCATTACGCCGTCCGATCCGCTGTGGGGCAGGGCGCTCACCATCGCAGAGAACGTCACCATCGACGCGGGCGACGGCGCGACGTGGCCGGGGGCGATCACCGTCGGCGCCGGCGGTTCGCTCACGACGCGCGGCAGCATCAACGTCACCGGCGCGACGGTTGTTGATCCGGGTGGCTCGCTGACGCTTGAAAGCGGCGTCCAGTATTTCACATTCAGTGCCGCCGGAGCAATAAAGGGCAGTCTGACCATCGCTGCGTCGGCCACCATGAAGATGAGCCGCGATGAGGCAATCTCCGGAAACTGGGCCACGATTCACCTTTACGGCGCGATCAACTGCAATGGCTACCGTCAGCGCCTCGACCACACCACATTCCATCTCTACGACGGCTCGCGTATCTTCGGCGCGGGAAATGGCACATACGGCGCACTCGACTTCGGCTACACCAGCGCGACGACATATCCCGACGCCACCGACTATGGACGCATGGTCATCCACGGCACGGTGACGATTGATTCCGTTTCGCGCGTTCGCACGGGCGGCACGCTTCACGTCGCCTGCTGCGAGAACTCCAGCGTTAGCTTCAACGGCGGTTTCAACGCAAGCTCCGGCAACGGATCGATTGTGCAGGTGGCGGCGACGGCCGAGGAGGGCAATGCTTCCGGAACTTGCGCCAACGCCTTCATTGAGTTCAGTCCCATCAATCCAGCGGTCACGCTCTCACTCGCCTCCAACGCGAGGATCGCGCTCGGCAACGCGGCTGCGACGTACACCGTTTCGTCGTCTGCTGCGTCGCTTGAGTTCGTCGCGGACAAGGCGACCGCGTTCGCCAACCACGCGACGGCGCAGACGCTTCCCGCGATCACGGCGGACGCGACAAGCGCGTCCCTCCCGACCGTGCGCCTGACGGGCGACGGTACGGTTGCGCTTCCTTCCACCGCACCGGCGTACCCGATTGAGTTTGCCGGTGCGCCGCTCGTCATTGCCACGAACGCCCCCGTCGCGCTTGGATTCGTCGTTCGACGTGTCGAAGATATCCGTCAAGCCCGCGCACAACGGCGTTCCGTTCGGTGATGCGGCGGTGGCTTCACTCTCCGGCACGGATGTCGTCACCGCTGGAGTCCCCGCCTACGTCTCCTACGGATGGGTGGAGCCGTACATCGTGGCGAAGGCGCTCATCTGGCTTGACGCCTCGGACGTCGCGAACTTCGAGTTCAAGGACAACACCTTCGGTTATGTCACGACGTGGAAGGATCGCTCCGCATACAAGCGCGACGCGACGGCCTACACCGTTCCGTCCCACGATTCCAACTGGGGAACGCTCTCCGTCACGAACGGCGTCCCCGCCTACTGCATGGGTGCGTGCAACAGCGGCATCGACCTTCAGTACACGCGGATGACGACCATCCGCACCGTGTTTTGGGCGATGTCGATCTGCCAGGATTCCCGTGCGTTCTTCCTCGGTGACTCCTCCACGTACCGTTTCCACCGTGGCGGAAACGGGGAGTACTGCTACAACAACTCCAACGCACTCTGGAAGAACGGAAAAATCTACTGCGACGGCGTGCTGGTGACGGACAATCTCAATACGCTCGTTCCGACAGATCGCCATGTGTATTCCACCGTCACGGCGGCGAACTGCGAATCGAACCGCCTCACCCTCGATCGTAATTCCGGCTCGTCAATCCGACATGCCGGGCGCGAGCTTTCCGAACTGATCGCGTTTGATACAGCGCTCTCCGATTCCGACCGCGAAGCCATCGAAGCGTACCTCGCCGCGAAGTGGATGGGCACGAACCCCACTGCCGCAGGGACGGAAGGCACTTACGCGGTCACGGGCGACCTCGCCGTTGACGACCATGTGGGCGGCGACAAGAATCTCTCCTTCTCGGAAGGCGCGTCGGTTACCGTCGTCAATCCCTCCTCCACGGACGCGATGGTTGCGACCACGGGCGCTGTGACGATTCCCGCCGGTTCGCCGCTCGCAGTCAACGTCGATGCGCAGAGTCTCACGCCAGGCACCTACACGGTCATGCAGGCGGCGAGCGGCATCACGTCGCTTTCGCAGTTCAACCCCACTGCGGTTGTGGGTGATGGCGCGGCGGCAACGTTCGCCGTCGTTGACGGGAAGCTGACGATGACCATTGCGGTTTCGTCCTCCGTGGCCTCGCAGACGTGGCGTCCCGCGAGCTCCGCCGACCTCGGCTGGAACTCGACGAGTGCGAACTGGCTCTACGACGGCGGCGCGACGGGCGGCTTCATCGGCTACGTGCCCGCCTTCATCGACGGCGGGGAGGCGGTCTCGGGCGACATCACGGTGAGTGGCGCCATGACCGCCGGGGCGATCACCTTCACGGGCGCGAAGGACTACACTCTCAAGGGCGACGGCGTCATCGCGGGCGGCGACACGGTCACGTTCGGCGGCACCGGCACGGTCACCCTCGACGGCGTCTCCTTCGGCGGCCAGGACATCGTGGTGAAGGACGGGCAGAAGGTTGTGCTCGGCTTCGGCGCGTCGCAGAAGTCGCTCGGCGAGGACAGCGGCTCGGCGGGCGGCAAGGTGACGGTGAAGGACGGCGGGCAGCTGAACATCAACGACACCGAAACCGTCAGCACCACGACGTCTCCGAGGCACGAGATCACGCACTCCAAGATCTTCTCGATCGCGGGCGAGGGCCCCGACGGACGCGGCGCGCTCGTGAACGACGCCCTCGACGGGCGCGGCGACCTGAACCCCTACGGCTCGCAGTTCCGCCGCATCGAGCTGGAGGGCGACGCCACAGTGGGCGGCACTCACCGCATGGAGGTGCGGGCGCACACCGCGACATCCGCAACGGCGACGCCCGGCATCTACGGCCCCGACAAGCGCCTAACCGTGAAATCGACCAACCCCTACGGCTTCGGCGTCGTCTCGCAGCCGATAATGGTGGGCGCGGTCACGATCGCCGAGGGGGCGACGCTGCGCCCGGAGGCGATATCCGAATCGCAGTTCGACATCCCCGGCGGCATTACTCTGGACGGCGGCATCCTGCATGCGTACAGCAGCACATACCCCGCGACAATCCCGTTCTTCGTGACGGCGAAAGGCGGCAACGTCAACGCCGCGAGCGGAACAGCCAACATCAAGGGGCCGCTGAACGTCTCCGAAGGGGCGACGCTTAAGCTGAACGGCGGCAACACGGTTAACTACTCCGGAGGGGCGAGCGGCGAAGGCGTGATCAACACCACCGAGGGAACGCACAACTTTTCGGGTTCGTTCGACGGTCCTTCTTTCCTGGTACAGGGCGGCAATACGTACCTTGCCAGCGGCTTCGACGCCCAGAGCGACATCGATGTGACGCACTCCGCAGGAGGTTTCTTTCTCAAGGAGGGGACGAAGGCGAAGAAAATCAACGTCACGCACACCGGCGGCTCGTTCGGCTTCATGACCGGAAGCGGCACGGGGCCGCAGTTCGACGAGATCAACATCACGTCAACCGGCGGAGCGATCGACATTCGTCCGCAGGCGGCGGGCATGATCGACGTGCAGGGCGATTTCGTGGTCAACCAGAGCGCGGGCAACGTCTATGCATACGGCCCGAATACAAACAGCGATTACGGCGTCGCGCTGAAGATGTCCGGCTCGGTTGCCAATGTTTCGGTGGGCCTCAACTCCAGCCGCCCCGGCACGCTGGAGTTGAAGGAGGGGTCCGATCTCACGGCCAAGGAATTCTGGACGGGCAACGGCGGTTCGGGTCCGCTGGCTGGGCGCGTGATCATCGACCACGGCGCGAAGGTGACCGTGACGACGGACAGCCTGCGCAACGGCCACTGGAGCGGAACGCCCGGATCGCTCGCCGTCCACAAGATGGAGATCTCCGGCGAACTCGACGCGCCCAGTGCCATTCTCTACAACACCTATGATGCTCCGCGCGGCGAGGTGCATCTCAAGGAGGGAGGCCTTCTGCGCGTAAAGGGCATCTGGGCCAACCGGCAGGCCGGCGACAGCAACTCGACCTACAACCACCAGTACGGGGAAGGGACGGGGGCCGGATCGGGACGCCACTGGTTCACCATGGAGGGCGGCCGGCTGGAGCTTGGCGGGAGCGGCTTCGGCGGCGCGCGCATGCCCGGCGTGACCATATTCGACTTCCGGAACGGCGACATCGTGAACATCAGCTCCGCGTGGGGCGGCGACGTGGGCTTCCCGATGTTCTTCGGCTACGACAGGCTCGGCGGCAATGTGACGTTCGACATGGCCGAGTACTTTGTGAACTGGAATACCGGCCTTTCCGGCGCGAGCGACCTCACGATCAAGGGCTCGGTCAACTTCCAGGGAAATCGCTGCGACGCGCGCATCCAGGGCGTGATGCTCGGAGAGCTCTCCGTGGAGAACACGGGCGCGAACGACCTTCGCGTGACCTCCGCCTTCTCCGGCGGCCTCAAGCTCGCCGAGGGCGTGAACGCGGAGGTGGCGAAGTACTCCGACGAGCGCTACCCGTTCGCCGTGGCGGGCTGGCACTACGACGCCCTTCCTGTCACGCAGTACAGCTATCCGTTCGTCTCGTCCGACTTCTGGACGTTCACGGCCAGACATTACGGCTCCAACCCGATCAGGCGATATACATCGGTCTCCGGCCGCGGCGAGTTCTACGTGCCGGCGGAGAAGGCGGGCGTGTGGTCGTTCTGTGGCCAATGCGACGACCGCGTGCGGCTCGACGTAGACGGCACGCTCGTGATGAACGCGTCCGGAAACTGCGCCGTGGCGCAGGGCAAGATCGAGCTCGCCGAGGGATGGCACAAGTTCACGCTCACTCAGGCGGACTACACCGGCGGCAGCGGCCCGTCGAACGCCGGCTTCGCGAACGTCATGGCCTTCGGCTTCTTCATCGGGGAATCCACCTCCACCGCGCCCGGCGACTACACGCCGTTCAAGCCCGGCGCGAACCTCGGCGACGGACTCACGCTCCAGGTGCGTCCCGTCCACAACGTCTGCGTGTGGAGCTGGCAGAACGGCAACGGCAGCTGGAACACCACCGAGAACTGGAGCCACATCAAGTGCCTTGACTCCGTCGAGTACATGCACCGCCACGGAAACGACGGAACCGACGCGACGGGCTACTTCAACAACAAGAAGGTGAGCCGCTTCCAGGGCTGGTTCAAGGTCGAGGAGAACCAGGGCGGACAGTGGTCGTTCGACATGCACTACGACGACTACAAGATGCTCGTCATCGACGGCGTGACTTTGATCAACGTCGGCAGCTGGGGCGATCCCACGAACGCAAAGGTCACGCTTGCGCCCGGCTGGCACCGCTGGGAGGCGCGCGTGGGCGACAACACGGGCGGTTACGGTCCCAACAACGACAAGAACAACTACTGGACGCTCAGCTATGTGGCGCCTGACAGCCCGACGGAAAAGCAGTTCATCGAGACGAACCTCAAGCTCGCGGCGACGCTGGGCGACATCGCCGTGCTGGAGCCGACGGGCATCTACAAGGATCTGGAGCTCGGCGCGGGCGCAACGCTCACTTCGAGCGGCACGATGGCGATGCCGATATTTGGCACGCTGAAGGGCACGGGCTCGCTCGCGGGCGCGTGGGAGTTCGCGGGCACGGCCAACTGCTGGGAAGTGGCGAATGCTGTCGCGACGACCGCCGAACTCCCCGCCGCCACGTTTGCCGCCGCCACGCCTGCCACGTTTGCGGGTCTGAAGAGCGTAAAGGTCACGTTCGACGCGATACCTTCGCGTCACACGTACTTCCTCACCGGCGCAATCAATGGCTTGACCGATGCCGACATCCCCGCCGCTGCAATCACGGTGAAGGATGCCGATGACGGCGACTACTCCGCCAACTTCACGCTCACGGTGAAGAACGGCCGCCTCGCGCTCTCCAACTCCAAGGCCGGTGGCACGTTCATCATCGTGCGGTAGGGCGAGGCGTCTCGCCGAGCCGTAACAGCAAGCGTACAACAGCAAGACTTGTTGTCGTACGCTTGTTGTTTCACGAGTCGATGTGGCAAGGGCGAGGC
>CACZDG010000183.1 GCA_902779865.1 uncultured bacterium | reverse complement strand
CCGGCACGGTGATCGGCAACCGCACGCGCGTGAAGGTGGTGAAGAACAAGGTCGCGCCGCCGTTCACCGAGGCGGAGTTCGACATCCTCTACACCTGCGGCATCTCGTGGGAAGGCTCGATCCTCGACGCGGCGCTCGCGCGCGGCGTGGTGGAGAAGCGCGGCAGCTGGATTGCATACGGCACCAGCCAGCTCGGACAGGGTTCGATGGCAACGATCCAGTACCTCAAGGATCATCCAGACGTTGCCGCCGAGATTGTTGAGAAGGTCAAGGCCGCTCCGCTCGTGCCGGGGTTGAAGCGGAAGTGAAATGTAAAGTGGAATCCGGTGTCGAATGTCGGATGTCGAATGTTATGACCCTTGAAGAGCAGATAAAGATCGTAGTGGATGCGTTGGCGGACAAAAAGGCCGTTGACGTGAGGGTTTACGACGTGCGCGGAGTTTCCGGACTGTGCGACGCGTTCGTCGTCGCCACCGGCACCGCCGCACCGCACCTCAAGGCTCTCGTCGCTGGTACGCAGCAGGCGATGAAGGCTGCGGGGGTGCAGTCCTACCGCACCAGCGGCGATCCGGATTCAGGTTGGGTGGTGGTGGACTATGTGGACGTGGTCGTACACGTGTTCACGCCCGAGGCGCGGGCGTACTACGCGCTTGAGAAACTTTGGGAGAAGTAGCCATGAGCGTCAAGAAACCCGCAAATCCGTTCCTTAAAAAGGCGTCTGGCGAAAAGCCGCCCACGCGCGCGGCCATCAAGGCGAAGCAGAAGCACGGCGGCCTAGGGCATGTCGGTCGTGGCCTCGATTCTCTTATTGCGCCTACTTCGGCAAAGGTGTCGGTCACGCCTCCGCCTGCCGTACCGCTCGTGCCATCCACTCCGGCAGCTCCTGCCGGCGAGACGGTGCTTCAGGTTCCGCCATGGGAGCTTGAGCGTTCGCCGTGGCAGACCCGCACGGAGTTCAGCCGCGAGGCGTTGGAAGACCTCGTGGAGTCCATCCGCCAGAACGGCATCATCCAGCCGCTCACGTGCCGCCGCCGTGCGGACGGGAAGCTGGAGCTGATCTGCGGCGAGCGCCGCCAGCGCGCCGCGAACGAGGCCGGCCTCAAGCTCGTGCCCGTGGTGGTGAAGAACGTGGACGACGCGACTGCCGCCGTGATGACGATCACGGAAAACCTCCAGCGCGACGACCTGAATCCGATTGACGAGGCAGTTGGCTTCCGCACTCTCAAGGAGGAGTTCAAGCTCACCTACGAGGAAGTGGCGGAGCGCGTCGGCAAGAAGGGACGTTCCACGATCGCAAACGCCGTAGGGCTTCTGGAACTGCCGGAGGAAGTGCAGGGGCTGATCCGCCAACGGGCGATTTCAGTCGGCCACGCGAAGGTCCTTCAGGGTTTCCACGCCCGCTACGGGAACGCGGTGGAGACGTGCGAGCTCGCAAAGGCGTGCGTGGCCGTGCTCGACCCGCGCACAGGAAAGCCCGTGGGCGGACTCACCGTGCGCGAGCTTGAACGCCGCGTCGCGAAGATGCACGCGCCGGTTGTGGAGCGCAAGTCGGGCACTCCCGACATCCCCGAGAGCTATGCGAAGTCCCTCGCCGAGGAACTGCACCGCACTCTTGGCTGTGCCGTGCGCCTCACAAGCGGCATGACGCATGCGAACGGCAAACACACGAAGGGCGTTCTTGAAATAGACTTCATCGACAACAACGACCTTGACCGCATACTTGCGATGATGGGCGTCAGGATGAACTAGGGGACGGTGGGAAGTGAACCTGTTTGCATTTAGAACCGCCGGAGCGGCTGCCGCCGCCATTGTTATTTCCGCCGCAAACGCCGGTCCGGTGTCGTTCACGAAGGACGACGCCAATGTCGCCTACGAGACGGCGGACGAACTTGTGCGAGAATGCACTCCGCGCCATGCGGGAACGCTGCGCGGACGCCTTGCGGCCAACTGGCTCCTCGACCATGCGAGCCGTTGCGGGGCGGACGTGGAGTTGGACACGTTCCAGGACGAGACGCCGCTAGGACAGCGGACGTTCACGAACGTGCAGATCGAGTTTCCGGGCACGGGCACGAACGCCGCGTGGATCGTTTTGATGTCGCACTACGATACGCCCGCCACGGCGAAACAGCCGTGCGCCGGCGCGAACGACGGCGCATCTACGAGCGGCTTGCTCGTGGCGCTCGCCGGCGCGATACGGCGTTCGGGTCCGCACCCCGACAACATCGCCCTCGTCTGGACGGACGGCGAGGAGTGCTCCAAGGCGTATGGCCCGAACGACGGTTTTCACGGTTCGCGCCGCCTGGTGAACAACTACCGCGAACAGGGGCGCCGCGTGAAGACGGCCATCTGCCTCGACATGCTCGGCGACAAGGACCTCCACATTATCGTGCCTTCCAACTCCACGGCAATCCTTAAGAAACTCGCCATTCAGGCGGCGGAGAAAGCAGGCCTCAAAGGATTGCTAAAGGTGGATGAATCGCTCGTCATAACCGACGACCACACCGCTTTCCAGACGGCCGGTTGCCCTGCGATCAACTTCATCGACTTCGAATACGGCCCCGGCAACTCATGGTGGCACACGCCGGAAGACACGATGAAACACGTGTCGAGGGAGTCCCTGCATAAGTCTGGACGCCTCATTGCCGCCTTTCTCAATATCCTTTGCTACGGAAAATAGCTGACTTGAAATGAAAACATTCAACGATCCCAGGAAACTCCAGCGCTGGGCGCTCGCGCAGCGCATGGCTGGACGCAAGGTGGCGCTCGTCCCCACGATGGGCGCACTGCATGAAGGACACCTCTCGCTCATCGCGGCGGCGAAGCGGAAGGGCGCGGACGAAATCGTGGTGAGCGTGTTCGTGAACCCGACGCAGTTCGGCCCGAAGGAGGACTACGCGCAGTACCCGCGCGACCACAAGGCGGACGCGGCCAAGTGCCGCGACGCGGGCGCGACGGCGATATTCTTCCCGACGCCCGAAAACATGTACGCCCCCGACCACAGCGTTTGGATGGTTGAGGACGGTGCGCTTTCGGGAAGCCTTTGCGGCGCACGGCGTCCGGGGCACTTCCGCGGCGTCTGCACGGTGGTTGCAAAGCTCTTCAACATCGTCCATCCGAACTTCGCCGTGTTTGGGCAGAAGGACTTCCAGCAGGCGACGATCATCCGCCGCATGGTGCGCGACATGAACTTCGACCTGGAGATCGTCGTCGCGCCCATCGTTCGCGAGAAAAGCGGCCTTGCGCTCAGTTCCCGTAACGCATACCTCTCCGACGCGGAGCGTGAAAGCGCCCTTGCGCTCTCTCGCGCGCTGCAGAAACTCAAGAAACTGGCGGCGGAGGGGCCGCGTCCGTGGAAGGCTCTCCAGCGGGAGACGTGGATCGCCCTTGACAGGGCTGGGCTTCGCACTGACTACGTTGAAGCGGTCAATGCTGATACGCTTGCGCCCGTCAGAAAACTGGATAAGGGCGTGGTCGTGCTGCTTGCCGCCTACGCCGGCAAGACGCGCCTCATCGACAACGCCGTGATGTGACGCCGTGATCGACCTTTCCACCGAAGAATGGAAGGAGGCCCTGCGTCTGGTGCAGGCGGCATTTGACGCGCCTGGCGACGACGCCGCGCGCGGCGCGGCGTTCGACTACCTCCGCTGCGCCCAGTCGAAACGGTTGATTGGCCTTGCGCACCTGCTCCAGCCCGGCGCGACGGCGCGTTCCATCCAAGCCGCGCTCGTCCCGCTTGAACGCGTTGACAAGCGGGTGCGGGTGACAGACGCGGAAATGGGAATACGCACGACCGACTCCGCCCCCGGAAACGCCGACCGCGCCGCATTCACGGTGGTAGCGGACAACGTGCGTAGCGCGTTCAACGCCGGAGGACTGTTCCGCACGGCGGATTTCTTCGGCGCCGACCGCCTAATCCTCTGCGGCTACACGCCCGGTCCCGAAAACCCGCAGGTGAAGAAGACCGCTCTAGGTGCGGACGAGACCACGCCGTGGGAGCGTGCGGGAGACGTTCGTGACGTCATCGACCGCCTTCGCGCCGAGGGACGGCGCATTTACGCGCTGGAGACGGCTGACGGCGCAAAGGACATTTCCCACTTCACACCCACATGGCCGTGCGTCCTGCTGCTTGGCAACGAGCGGTTCGGACTCGACCCGGACGTTGTCGCGATGGCAGACGAGGTGCTGGAGATACCGTCGCACGGGATGAAGAACTCCCTCAACGTGGTGAGCGCGTTCGCCGTGGCCGCCGCGTTCCTACGCCGAGCGTAAGAGTGAACCTAAAGAGCCATGTAGAACGTGTGGATCAAGCTACCGCATGGGAACAGTTTGCAGAGGCTGATTACTTTTGAGCGATAATTGATAAATGCCATGTATCACAGATTGCAAGTTATGCTTTTCAAGCAACCGGATTGGCGCGCAATATTATGGTGTGGAACGGTTGAAACATGACATCTGTAACTTATGGACGGTAAAAGCCAGTTAAGAAGGGCTTTTCCCGAGTCGGGTAAAAAGAGGCCTGTTTTGTGTCGTTAGTTTCAATATTATGAGTGATTATACCTTGTTTTCAATATTCAGGCATGTCCGACGGTACGTCTTGAAGACAACGAAGCCGTTCTCAGACGGTTGATCAAGGCATTCGGCATTGCCACCCCCTACCCTGGCAACTGCCTACCCCCACCCTAGCAGCCTCCTACCCCCACCCTAGCAGCCTCCTACCCCCACCCTAGCAATTGCCTACCCCCACCCTAGACACATCTTAGGGTAGGGGGTGTTTTGAGTGAGGATACGGCGTCGATGCCAAATCACCATGTTATAAGTGATAAAAGCGACATCAGCAAGAAATCCTGAATACTCACTTATAGAGGTGGTTGCAAACCCTCACGTACACATGTTAGGGACGGCATCCCAGGTTTTACCTAGTCCATAGAATCGATGGCCGTGTCTCCATTGGATGGAGAGGTGGGGTCTCCATTGGATGGAGAGCCGTGTCTCCATTGGATGGAGAGGTGGGGTCTCCATTGGATGGAGAGGTGAGGTCTCCATTGGATGGAGAGGTGGGGTCTCCATTGAATGGAGAGCCGCGTCTCCATTGGATGGAGGTTTACAGGTCGATTGTAGGACCGTTAGCGGTTGTCTTCGACAGGTGAAAACGCCATCCCCCAGAAAGCGTTTGGTACGTTACCCGTGTTTGCGAAGTGGCAAAACCGGTCTGACCTGAATGCCGCTAACTTAAGCAAAAACAGTAGCTTTTTACCGACATGCCATGAAATATAAGCGTTCAAGAATCAAACATTACAAAATGAGGGTAAAGTTTG
>CACZDG010000182.1 GCA_902779865.1 uncultured bacterium | reverse complement strand
GCGAGCTACATGTCGATTCACGGTCCCGCGAAAAAGCTCCTCGACGAGAACCGCGACGCGATCGACAAGATCAACCTCCGCCTCGGCTATCGGTTTCAGCTGCGCGAGGCGTCGTGGCCGGAGGTGGTGCACGTGGGGCCGGACGCGCGTCCGTTCACGGTGAACTGGACGTGGGCCAACGCGGGCGTGGCGCCGTGTTACGCGGACGCGTTTCCGTGCCTGACGGTGAAGGACGGTAAAGGGCGCATCATGGCCGTGCTGGCAGACGAAAAGTTCAACCTGCGCGAGCTGAAGGTTGGTGCGCCAGGCAAGGCGCCTCCCGCTGCGCACGCATTCGAGTGCAGTCTGGGGCGCTGGTCTGCGCCGACGTTCCGGCCTGGCGCGTTCGACGTGTACGTCTCCGTGGGAAAGGTGGACGGCACGCCCGTCTATGAGCTGCCGCTCCCCGACTCCGACGGCCACCGTCGGTACAAGATCGGAACGATTTTGTTTAAATAGTTTTCGCACATGGACGAGAGGATGAGTGAGATGAAGGGTAGAGAGGGTCTGACCCCATTGGTGGAGTAAGAGTGGTGGAGTAGTGTCATGCAAGTGCCTTTCTGCCCTTCGGCGTGAGTTTGTAGGCCTGACGCGGGGAGTGGAGACTCGCCACATCCACCGGTTCTATGAGGCCGACATCCTTCAGCGGCGTGATGTACCGAGCCGTAAAATAGTTAGAGCTGGCGATCCCAAGCGTCTCCCTGACCTCTGCCGGGCGCTTGGGGCCATCGGAAAGAATCACGAGTATGTCATGTGCAACCCTGCGACTGCCACGATCCAGGAGTCGTGGCACCCTATTGGGCAAGGCGTCGTCCGCCGCCTCCCAACGCCGCATCCTGATGGACTCAAGCCGATCGGCAGAGACAGACAGCCTGTTTCCGCCGTGGCTGCCAGAAGCCGCCATTGCCTCCGGATCGTCCTCCAGTTCCTTGAGCGCCAAGCCGATAGAAATCACATGAAGTTCCTTCGCGCGATGCCAGTCGACGGGCGCAAAGGTGTAGATGAACCTGTAGCCCTCCTGGCACCGCACGTCTCCGGCACAGGCCGCGGCAAAACCGCACCACCTGTACTGGTCCGGCCACTTTGCCAGTCCCGCCTTGACGGGGTTCCTGTCAATGTACCCCGCCACCTTCATCAGCTCCGCTTTCTCGTCGGGCATCACCATCCGGGCGCGGAATCGTGATTCCCACATGGTGCCTGCGTGCCGACGTCGGGCGTTGAACGACTGGCTGCTCGACTGCTTGAGCGTCTTCATGAACTCGCTCGCGTTCCACATCCGCCTCGTGAACCGCGCCAGAAAGGCCCTGCGCCGTTCGGTGTCGCCACTGCGGGCAAGTGCCGCCCACGTCCTTTCGAAATCCGCAAGCCTCTCCCCGAAGTAGAGCGTCCTCACCCTCGCCAGCACCTCTTCCTCGGCCAGCTCCCGCGGCGGCGGGACATATGCGAGGATGTGGAAGTGGTTGCACATGACGCAGTACGCCAGCACCTCGACGCACGAGAAATACGCAACGCGCCACATCCGTGCGACAAAACCGGTACGTTCCTCCTCGCCGAAGTAGAATGCGCGGTTCGCGATCCGGCTGATCAGGTGATAGCACCTGTCGGGTACGAAGTTTCTAGGCTGCCTCATGCCGAACAGTATACCACAAACTCACCTACTCCACCACTTCTACTCCACCAATGGGGTCAGACCCTCCCGACACCACTGCCAGCAGTCTCTCTGTGGCATGGCCATAACTACGCCACCACTCCTACTCTACCAATGGGGACCTTGTTGATTCCCGTCGAAGATAGTCCCGTTGCGGATCCCTCTCTATTGAAACAGCGACATAAGACGAGCTGCATTGTCGTGAAATATGTTACGCAAATCCGATTCAGGAAGATGTGTGGCACGTGACTTCTCGATTTCCACGCTTGGCTCGTGAAACGGGGAGTCTATTCCGAACAGGACGCGGTCGTGTCCCACAGTGTCGTAGGCTTCGCGGATTTTCACGCTCATCGACGTTCCCGACGTTTCCAGATAGATGTTCGGGTATCTTCTGGCGACCTTCAGCGCGGCATCGACGTAAACCCCATGTGCGTGCCCCATGTGGAGAAGCACAATTGGAACAGACGGATGCCGCTCGGCGAGCCAGCCGATTTGCCAGGGCAGCGAATACGGCGGATGCCCGCTGTGGACAAATACCGGTATGCCCAATTCCCCCGCCAGTTCGACTACTGGATCGACAAACGTGTCGTCAGCGCAATATGCATCGAAGAGTGGATGGAGTTTGATTGCGCGGAAGCTCTCCTTCTCGACGAAACGGCGGATGTCGGCAAGCACGGTCGAAGACTTCGGGTTGACCCACGCAACGGGAACGATGAGGTCTGGTTCCCTCTGGAATGCGCTGACGACCGCCTCGTTGCCAGATGGTCCTTCACCGGTTAGCAGGGTCTTTTCAATGTCAAACTCGGACATCTGATCTTTGAGCCGGTCAACGTCAAAGTCAAACCTCGCCCATGAGCCGAAGTTCCCGATGTGAGAATGCGCGTCGATGATTTTCATTTGTCGTTTCCTTTTAGAGTAGGTGTTCATTACTCGACCTCCTCTGTTGGAAGTTTATCGAGTGCAAACGCCTTGAAGAACATGGTACGGCCTGACATCTCTGGCAGCCAAAGATCTATTGTGACATTGCTCTCTGGTTGCAAAGTTGTTACGGTGATATTGGTTGCCCCCGTCTGCTGGTCACGTGGAATGTCCGAAAAAGATGAAACAGAACGCAATTCAGACAGATGTTCTTTAGCGACCACCTTAATCGTGTTGTTGTAATCATTGCTCAATGACTGCGCGTCCCCGACGACTAGCGTCGCATTGTAGGACAGTATGAATCCACCCGCTCCGTCTGGCGAGATTCCCGATGCAGCAATAGATGAGAACGTTGTTGACGGCATGCCCCCGCCGGGACGGATGCGCAAGACAAGGTGGAGCGTATCTTCTTGCCCGATACCATAATCGGCAAGCGTTCGCCCATCCTCAAGTTGCGTTCCGGCGAACATAAGCCGCTGCTGGTCAGGCGGTATTCCCTCTTTCTCCTGAATCTTCTGCTTGATGTTCTCGATGGTATCATTCGACTCAACCTCCAATGTGACGCCCTTTCCAGTCAGCGTCCTGACAAAAATCTGAAATGCCATCGCCTCCGTCCCCACGCAGACGGCGGCAAGCATCACCAACACCCTCACAAGACACATCGGGGATGCATATCCACAGAAAAATGCTTTTGCTCCTAAATCTTTCATCGCGTTGTCCAACCCAGCCTATTCCTTACTGTGGATCCACACCTACTGTGTCAACGGGGTCCCTGATGATCCCGCTCTCTTATGTTTTCCTTTTGCGCATAAGAGGTTTAAGAAAGTTTTTGCGGAAATTCTTTGAGCCTCCAAAGAACTGATATTCCGAAGGCGAAAGTGCTCCCGTTTCTTCAAGTTTGAGGCGCGTCAACTCCAGAGTGCAGGCCAGATCGGCCACTTGAAACAGTTTGTACTTTTCAGGTGAAACGTCTTTGACGAACTGCGTTCGCGAAGCATATATGGCAAACGCCTCCTTCAACAGAGCGGCAAGTTCATGTTGCCCGTTGTCATAGTAAACCTTGATCGCGTCGTATGCGTTGAAGTCGTCCATTTGGCGAACAAGAAAGCCGACAATCTGCTGTAACAGCGGATCATGCAGCGCCTGACGGCTTCCGATGAGGTTCTTGTCGATCTTGAAGCACTCATATTCAACTTCGCATGTCCGCAGGAACACCATCATTCGGTCGAATATCCCACGCCGTTCCTGTCGGCTCAAATTCGCATATTCCTTCTCCCTGCGGATCAACGGCCCTGCATGGACACAATGGTTTCGAGGCAGCCCGATAGCTTCAAGGTTCTGTTCGAGGACTTCAATCTGCCTTGAGATGTCCTTTTCCTGATCGTGAAACACCATGCAGACAAGGTAGTAGCGTGAAGAAGATCGGTCGGGATCGAAGCTCCCCGATTCGTCAACGAATACGCTTATCTCTTTAGTCTTGCCCATTGATTCCTTTTAATAAGTACAATGGCGAGGATCGCTCCTCGCCATTGGCAGGAAACATTCCCGCTTGCCGGTGACTCGGGCTTTTCGCCCTTGCCGCCGAATAGTGTACCAGAACTTGACATGAGCCGCAAGAGGGGAAAATTTGCGAAATCAAGGTCGCTCCAGGTAAACCCCTCAAGGAGATATAACCACCTTGCAGACGCCCATCAACAACATTCCCAGCTGCGTCAAACAGCACAGTCGCGCCATCAAGATAATCCTTCAACTTCACCTCCATTGACAAATGCTGGTCAGTCTATGGTGCCCCATGAACGCCTAACCCCATGGACGCGCCATTACTGGGCCAATGCTACTGTGTCAACGGGAGCTCCTCCACCGTCTTCGATCCCCACGCCGTCGCCTTCAAGCGTGCGCACCCGCTGACCTTTCAGCGCCGCCAATCCGCCAGACATCCGAAAGAACCTATTTGCGCTCCACAATAAATGCACGCCCTTTGTCCGTCAAGCGATACTTCTGAAACCTGGAATGCTTTACTTCTGGCCTCGTCTGTTCAATAAGGCCAGCTCTTAGCGTAGGACGGATATATCCCTCCCGGAGATAGTTACGATCACGAATGTGCAATGCCTTAAGCAGTTCAGACGTTCCAAGTTCTGTGTCTTTGAGCACCTGTAGAAGCCTTTTCTGCTTCTCGTCAACTGGTGGGGTGACTGGTGGGGTGACTGGTGGGGTATCATGGTAGGCCGAGGAGGCTTTTGCCCCGTTTTTCGGCACGCCGTACGACGAATCGTCAACTGCGGCGACGAGTTGCGCGTCTGTGAATCCGTAGAGCAGGTTTGGTAACGTCACGCGGAAATAGTCGCTCTCGGACTCCAAGACGGGCATTCGCTTGCCGAGATTGACGGACAGCTTCTCATAGTCCTCGTAGAGCTTCTTGAATCC
>CACZDG010000181.1 GCA_902779865.1 uncultured bacterium | reverse complement strand
CTGGAACGCAAGCGAGCCGTTGACCTTGCAGATTCTCACGGCGGCCCTGACGCCCTGGTACGTATCGGTATCGACGCCGTAGGTTCCGACCGTGGAGACAGTAGCCATCACAGTTACCTTCTTGCCCTTCGAGCGGGTCGAAGGAGTGAAGTCGTTGAAACCGTCCACGGCGAACCATCCGCCGGCGAACGCCTTCTCCGTCGTCCACGAACCGGTGACGTTGTGCGTCGCCTCGCGCTCGTCGACCCAGTGGGCGGCCAGGCCGTCCTTGGTGGAACGATATTCGGATTCGTAGTCGCCCTTGGTGAACGAGGCCGTCATCGTGTCGCTGGAGTAGAATTCGCCGAAGAACGCCTTGGCCTTGATGGTGGTCGTCGCCGTCAGCGAAATCGCCCCGTCATAGAGCGTGCTGACAACTGTCGGCTCGCTGCCGTCCGTCGTATAGCGGATTGCGGCCCCTGGCGTGGACGTGGAGAGCGTGACAACGGCGGAAGCACCGTAGAACGTCGTGCCCCACGCGGTCGAATACGTCGGCGCCGTTATCGCGGCCGGCTTGAGATCCATGTCGTAGATGTTGTGGACCCAACTGGTGTTGGGGTAGTAGGAACCGCTACGTTCGACTCCGATCTGTTCCTCTTCGTTTTTGCCGTTGACAAGGCTCGTGCTGACGCACGCCTCTACCACCATGTTCGTGAAGAACACAGTGCCTGCGCTGTATTCGTAGCCGATGTCGTAGGTACCCGGAGGAAGGATGAGCGCGTAGATCGAGTTCGTCGAAACGGCGGTGTACGTATCGCCGCTGTCCGTGTTCTTCGCCACGACGGTCTTGTTGCCCGTCTTGACCGGAGAACCCGCCGTGTCGAGGACGCGTCCGCTGACGATGGTGGCGCCGGCCGGCCCCTGCGGATAGATATTGTAGATGATCGCGTTGAGCGAAGAGAACCCGGCAGACGACATGCCGCCTGTATGAGGGCTCGAATACCATGCATCGTGCGTCCCGCCCCACCCGAAGTTGAAGTGGACGTAGAGCTCGTTGCCGTAATAGCCGTAGCCGTCCGCCACGATGGCGTGGCCCGGCACGTTGACGCCGCAGGGAAGACCCGCGTTGAAGCTCGCGAGAAACGCCCGCTTCCAGCTGCTTTGATCGGCATCATTGTCCGAGAGATTGCTGGCGTAGGCGGCATTCGCATATCCGAACTGGTCGGTGAAGCGCCTGAAGAGCGTCGAAGTCTGCGCTCCGCTGCCGCTGCTGGCGTAATCCATGTGGCAGGCGAGGCCCACGTCGCGGGTCAGCCGGCTAATCGCGTAGGCGGCATCAGTTCTGGCAGTCGGCTTGTCGGTCATCTTGCTCCACTCGTAGGGACCGCCGAATGCCGGATTCCACGCCGTCCCGTTCCAGCCGCCGTCGAGCGTCCACTCGCTGCTGCCATCGACCTTGCCCTTGAAGTTCATGACCCGCGTGACTTTCGTCTTCGGCCACTCCCAGAACTTCATGATCTGCGCGCCGGCCGTGGCGACGCAGCCGCAGGGATAGTCGTCGGTAGTCCCTTTCGGCACGTAAAGGTTGTATGTGAGGGTTTGCTGGTTCCACTGCGTCGTCAAGAGTTTCCCGACGCGCAGGTCGCCGTACTGCCTAATCGTATCTTCATCGGCGATTTTCGCGCTCAGCCGGCGGCCGCCGTTGGCGGCACCGGCCGACTTGAACGTGCTCCACAGACCGGCGTTGGCGGATGCGGTCGTCGAGGACGACGACCCTCCCGCCGCAAGCCGCTTGCCGCTCCCCGTTGGGAGGGCCGCGCTTGTCGCGGCCTCGGTCGCCACAGCCACGTCAATGGGCAGCATCGCGAGAAGCGGATTCCGCTTCACGTCGTCGACCCACGTTCCTTCCTTGGAATAGGCGAGGACGGGGTTGATCTCCGTGTCGCCAGAGGTGACGACGAAACCGCCGCCCTCCAGTTCCACCACGTAGTACTTGCCCTTCCCGTCCTTGCCTTGGTACTCCCTCACGCTCGACGGTTTGGCGGCGAAATCCTCGCCCACTGCGGCCTTCAGGTTCACCCATCCGGCGACGGCGGTCTTCGCATCGTCGCCGGACACCTCCGCCGCGAGAAGCGGAAAGGCCAGCGCCGAACCAACGGCAGCGATTGCAATCTTCTTTGTCATTTTCATCTCTTTGCTCCTTTCCGATTCCTCAGTACACCAGCAACGTAATACCGCGGCTCTTCTGCTTCACGGCCGGGAACGCCTGCGAATACGCCTTGATCTCCGTGCCAGTCCACATCCTGCCCGCGAAGCGCAGGTCGCGGAACGCGAGGCCGCTTTCGGACGAATCCGTCTCGGTGTAGTGCGGGTAGTTGCCGCCCCAGGTCTCCCGCTCCGCCGGCATCCTGTCATGGAGCGAGCCGTACTTGATGAAGTTGCCGATGTTCTGGCCGGCTCCGTCGTTCGTCGCAACCGCGCCCTTGTACACGCCATCCCAGTAGATGGCGTAGGTGCCGGTCTTCCAGCCGGAGTCGTTGTTGGTGCGAAGGCCGGAGGCGTGGACGATGACGAGCGAATGGAACTCCTTCGTCGTGTCGCCAAGCCCGGCGAGCGTGACCTGTCCGTTGCAGGTGTTGATTGCATCGGTGCCGCCGCCCCACCGCTGTGCAAGGCCGAAGAACAGCCCGCCGGTGGAGTCCGCCGTGGAACCGATCGTAAGAGCCTTCGTGCCGCTGGCGTTCACGCCGCCGAGCGAGACCATGATGCCCTTCTCGTCGTCCGTGACCTTCGGCGCCTTCACGCTCATGGCGAGCGTCCAGTCGCCGTTCATGTTCACGCCGCCGATCGTGCCGTAGCCGGACATTCCGGGCCACGCGGCCTTCGCCGCATCGTCGTCCACCGGGCCGAGCACCTCCTTCGTCGCGGCGGCGATGCCGCCGTCGGTGAACGCGCTGCCGGTGACAGCGAGCGAGCCGCCGGTGAAGTCGTGGCGGAAGTCGAACGTGCCAATGTTTCCGCTCGTGGAGTCCGCCGCCGGGAACATCGCCGCGTAGCCGGCGATCTCGTCCGCCGTCAGCGTCCTCGCGTAGAAGCGCACGTCGCGGAACGCGCTCTCGACGTCGTACGCCGTCTCGACGTAGCCCTGCTGCGCGAGCCAGGCCGTCGAACCGTCGTGCAGGCCGCCGAACTTGAAGCCGTTGCCGAACTCGCGCTCGCCGCCGTTGGTGGATGAATCGAACCCGCCGACGTTCACGCCGTCCCAGTAGAACGTGATCGTGCCCGACACCGCCTGGCCGGTTCCGGCATCGTACGCCGTGTTGGCGACGTGCGTGACGACGAGCGAATGGAAGCTGCCCGCCGTGTCGCCGCCCACCGGGATGTCGTAGGCGAACGGCATGTTCTTGTAGTTGGCGACGCCCGTGTTCGTCGTCCACTTCTGCACGACGGCGACGTGGATCCTGCCGGCCGTGGACGAGGAGCAGATCGCAAGCTCCTTCGTGTTGACGGCGTTGTTGTCGCCGAGCGAAAGCAGGATGCCCTTCTCGAGGTCGCCGGGCTTCACGCACATCGCGAGCGTCCAGTCGTTGTTGAGACGCGCCATGCCGTCCACGATCGTGCCGTAGCCGGTCGGGTGGATTGCCTTGGCGTAGCCGTTCGTGCCGTGGACCGCGGCGTAGCCCGCCGCCGTTCCGGCAGGCTCGGTCGCGCAACCGTGGTGGTTGTAGATCTTGACGCCGTCCGTGAAGTTGTAGCGGAATACGTAGTCGTACGCCGCGGTGTCCGTCGCCTCGGTGAACGTCCTGCTGACCGTCTGGCTGACGGGCTGGCCGTCCGCGAAGGCGCGAGCCTTGAACTGCGCCGACCCGGCGAGCGTAAACGCGCCGGCGTAGAGCGTGCCGTTCTCGGGCGTCGGCTCAGAACCGTCCAGCGTGTAGTAGATCTGCCCGCCGCCGGTGATTGCTATCTGCTGCGAACCGGTGAAGTCGTCGTCGCCGGACACCTCGAGCGTGACGTTGGCCGTCGGGGCGACGGGGAACGCCGCCGCGTAGTCCTTCGCCTCCGCGCCCGTCCACACCTGCGGGATGAAGCGCAGATCCTGGAACGAGAGGCCGCTCGCCGCGTCGGGCTCGACGACGCTCTCATGCGTCCTGTTGTAGATCGCGCCGTAGCGGATCATGTCCATCAGCACGCGCTCCTGGCCGTTGTTGTCCGTGAGCGATCCCTTGTACTCGCCGTCGAGGTAGAACGAGATCATGCCGGTGTTCCACTGCGTGTTGAGGTTCTCGTCCGTCCTGATGTTCCGCTCGTTGACGATGACGAGAGTGTGGAACATGCTCGACGTGTCGCCGCCGAGGTCGAGGCTCACCGGCGCATTGACAGCATCGTTTCCCGAACCCCAACGCTGCACCATCTGCACGAAGAGCGAGCCGGTGGAGGAACTGCAGAGCGCGATCGAGCGGCATTGTTTCGTGGAATCCTCCACGCCGCCGAAAGAGAACATCGCGGCGGGGTTGCCGCTGACGACCGTCGGGCCCTTCACGCTCATGGCGATCGTCCAGTCGCGGTTGAGGCCGCCCGTCACCGTGCCGTAGCCGGTCTTGTCCGGGAAGCACGCCTTCACGCCTTCCGCCGCGTACGCCGGGGCGTCCACAGCCGTGCCGGTGCCGACGAGACCGTTGTCGTTGAACCCGCCGGTCGAGGCGAACGTCCCGTTGTCGGAGACGAGCTTGCCCGTCGAGAAGCTGTGGCGGAAGCCGTAGTCGCCGATGCTGCCCTTCGTCGCCGCAGCCGCCGGGAACTCGGCGGCATACGCCGCGATTTCGGACGCCGAAAGCGCCTTGCCGTAGAGCCGGACGTTCTGGAACGCCGTATCGGGGCAATAGGCCGTGGACTTGATGTCGGAGGGAAGGGAGGTCTTCCGCCCGTTGTCCATGAGCGCACTGAAGCGGAAGCCGCCGCCGAAGACGCGTTCATAGCCCAAATTGACGGTGGTGAACTGATGCGCCTGGACGCCGTCCACGTAGATCGTCAAGACGCCGGTGTGCGTCGCGTCCGTCGGCACGTGGGTGACGACGAGCGTGTGGAACTCCTTCGCGAAGTCGGCGCCGCTCACGGCAATCGTCTGGTCATCGAGAGACCGGTTTATCGCAGTGGTGCCGCCCCAGCGCTGGACGACGGCGGCGTAAAGCCTTCCCTCGGTGCTGGACGA
>CACZDG010000180.1 GCA_902779865.1 uncultured bacterium | reverse complement strand
GCGGTTCCGTGCGGTTCTGTGGAGGGTGGCGGTCATGGTGTGGTTTATGCCTTTGCGGGCGCGATACGCGCTATCGGTAGTCGGACGTACCGACGCCCCTTTGCTTCCGCCATGCGCTGGCGTTCTGCAACGGCATCCGCCAGGCGATAGACATTATGACCATACCGTTCCGAAATCTTCCGCCTGACGGCATAGATTTCCTCCAAAACGGGATCGTATGCATTCATGTCAATTTCCATAGCCGAACTCCTCCTCCGTCATGCGCTTCTTCCGCACGCTCATCCGTAATTCCACGCCCTACCGGAAAACGCCAGAGGGTCTGACCCCATTGGTGGAGTGGGAGTGGTGGAGTAACTTCATGCCATGGCTCATACTCGTCCAGGTAAAAGGCGCGGTGGACCACCCNNCTGTCCGTTTGAAAGTTCCTTGGGCGTCGCATGGCAGACAGTTTACCAAAAATTCAGTCACTCCACCACTCTTACTCCACCAATCGTGTCTGACCCTCGTGCCCCCCGTAGCTGGTTTCTACTTTGAACTATCAATCCTCGAACCTCACTTTCACGCAGGAAAGGCGGTAGTCACCCCTCTGCGCCGCCTTGCCCTGGTAGAACAGATACACCTGCCCGTCGTCGTCCTCGAAGATGCCGGGATGTCCGCTCTCCCACGCATTCCACGAGCCTGCGGGGCCATGCGGGAACACCGGCTCGTCGCGCCACCGCTTGAAGTTCACGCCGTCCGCAGACCACGCAACGCCGATCTGCTGATGATCGTGGTTATATGCCCCTGCGTAGAACATGTACCAAATGCCCTTGCGCTGGATCACGGTAGGCGCCTCGATGCATTTCATCTCCCACGGCTGCTCGGGTTTGAAGAACGGGGCCTTGACCGAGAGCTCGTGCCAGTCGGCAAGGCCGTACCTGCCGCCGTACTCGGCCCATGCCATGCCCAGTTGCTGAATCTTCGCGTCCGGGTACTCCCGCGTGGCGAACATGAGCATCATCCGATCGCCTACGCGGTAAACCTCGGCGTCGATGGCTCGGCTGATAGACCACTCGTTGTTCGCGATGAACGCCGGCTTGTCCGTCTCGCTGCGGAAGTGGATGCCGTCGTCGCTCGTGGCATGCCAGAGAACCCATACCGTCTTGGGATTGCTGAGTTTACCAGCAGCTTTGCCCTTTGGCAGATCGATGCCACGTAGATCGTGCCCTTGTGCGAAGAGGTGTATCTTTCCGTCAAACTTCTTGACGCACGGGGCGAACCATTCGACCGTTTTCGGCGCGCCCTCCACATTGATGCTGTCCACGCGCGACCAGTCGACGAGGTTCGTGCTCGTGGCGATCGCGCCCCACCATCCCGTGCGGTACTTCGGCATGCCCTTCGGAATGCGATTCCTGGCGTATGCGCATTCGCTGTAGTACATGAAGTACCTGCCGTCGTGGCGGATGACAGTCGGATCCTTCGCAAACGGACGTTTCGGCCCAAGCCGCGTCGTGTCGCCGTAGAGCATCAAGCGGGGCATCGGCTCGAAGAGTATCCGCGCGCACGGCCGCGCATCGGCCGCCAACACCGCGCCGGCCCACAACACCGCGCCGACGGCAACCGCCGCACGCATAAAACCTTTTTTGTAGAGTAGAGACCCACGCCTCGGCATTACCGCGCACACGCTTGCGCGCAGACCTCTAGCATGTACCCTCCGAAGCGAAGCTTCTGCGGTGCATGATGCGACTTCCCCCTCGTCAAACCGTACGTGCGGATTTCCCGCATACGGCTTTCCATTGAGTGCCTTTCCTGTTGCCATGGCTTTCTTCCTTTCTTGGGCTGTTGAACGTATATTATACGATTTTTTCCCTGTCAATTCCGTTTCGGCATTTCTTACCCTGCCCTCCTCATGTTCGCCCACGCGAGGCGGTAGGGGACCCTTATATGTTAGCACATCCTTCCGCGACTCGTCAATCCCCCGGCGTTTTTGCAAACGGCGGCGGAATGACTTTCAGCACAAGCCGATTGGAAAAACCGAGTGTCTGTCTGTTACAGAAAAACTCATTTCAAGATGTCGCCGAGCGCGAGCCCCTTGCGGCCAGCCTCGTAGATGCGCTTCACGTCGTCGTGCGAGAGCGTGCGCGTCCAGAATGCGAAGTCGTCGATGAACCCGTTGTAGGGGCACCCGTAGCGCCCCGTGCCGTCCTGCCCGAGGTAGAACGGGAGGCCGGAATCGAGCACGATGTCGCTCATGTCGTCGGCAATGCAGTAGAGGCGTCCGTCGGACGTTCCCTGGTAGAGACGCAGCACTCCGTCGTTCCCGCGCGTCGCGGCGTAGAACGTCCACTTGCCGTATTCGACATCGTACGTCCCCACGTCCGTGCTACTCTTCCCGCCAGTCTTGCCGCCGATGAACACGACCCCGCGTTTCTTCACCTGCTCCGTACACTTCGCCGCGCAGAACGCGATGCCGGGGTTGTTGCGCGACTTCCAGTCCTTGTTGCAGACGAGGACGGGATCGCCCTTCTGCTCCACGTCCATCCTCACCCACAGCGTGATCGCGAAGTCCGCGCCGTTCTCGAACTTCAGCTTTTCGGAGCCCTTCAGGCGCACGCCGCCGCCACCGTTCTTGCCCGCCGCGACCTTCAGGCACTTGCCAAAGTATCCGCCCTTCACGCCGGAGTTGAACGGCATGTACACGGCGAGGCCGTCCGACAGCGGGCGCTTACGATCGACAACCGTTTCACCTCCCGCAACCTTGCCGTCGAGGTCCAGACCCGACACGTCGATGCCGAAGTGCGCCAGCACGGTCGGCGCGACGTCATAGTTGTGCGACGTGCCGGGGATGCGTCCGTTACGCACGTGGCGCGACGAGACGATGAGTGGAACCGCCGTGGCGTGTCCGCCGAACAGCCCGTGCGTGTTGGCGTAGCCGCCGTGGTCGGACGTGATGACCACGATCCAGTCCTCGTCCTTGAACGTCGGCCTCTTCGCGATCGCGTCAAGGCACCTGCCGACGATTCCGTCGCAGAGATGAATCGCGTTCAGGTAGGAGGTCGAGTACGGATAGAACCCGCCGCCCCAGCCGTCGAGAAGACCGTGCCCGCCGTGGTCGGGACAGTCGAGCATGAGAAGCGTCGCGTCCGGCGCCGCGTCCGAGGCGAGCCGCCGCTCCAGCTCCGCGCCGTTTGCCAGGTCGCGCGCGTAGGCGCCGCCCCACCGCGCGTTCTCAGCCTTTGTCGCCCGCGCGCCGCCGTACGAGAACTCCACCTTCGGATGCGGACACAGCAACTCGTCCGCCTTCCACGAATACATGAAGAGCGTCTTCGCGCCCGGACGCGCCTCGGCGATCCGCGCGAGGAAGCTGGGCCACTTCGTGTAGTCGCACTGCACGAACTGCGCGCTGGTGTTCGTCACACAATGCTTCGCCGCCGTCACGCCCAGGGTGATCGCCGCGTGGTTGGGCGCGGAGGACGCGAGCGCGTCAGGCACGGTCTTCGCCGTGAACGACCACGCGCAGGAGTAGCCCGGCTGCCACTTCCCCGCGACGAGCCGCTGCATGTTCGGCGCACAGGCGTTCTCCACCGCGTCCGCACGGACTCCGTCCAGCATCACGACAAGCGCCTTCGGCGCCGGGGCGGCCACCGCAAGTGAAACAAAACCTGTCGCCACAACGGCTGCAATGCCCAATCTGTTCATCTTGTATCCTTACTTGACGATGATCACCAATCCCTTGGGCTTGCGGATTCGCAGACCAGTATCGGTTGGCGTCAGCACGTACTTCTCGGCGTTCGCCATCTTCGGAACGAACTTCACGTTCGTCGGCTTTGTCGCCCACGTAATCACGTAGCCGCGCTCGTTGCCTTCCACCTCGCCATTCGCAAGCGACTCCATTTCCGTCTCACGACCGGTGAGGTTCACTGTCACGGCCGCGTTCGTCGCGAAAGTGACAAGGTAATCAGCACCATTATAAGTGCATTTCGTTGACCATGCACCGGTTTTCATCGAAAGGTCTATCGTCGAAGCGTTCAGCATTTCAACGTTATGGAAATACGACGACATCGGCGTAAACGTACCGTAAACATGATAGAGTGCTTTGGTGGGGTTTCCGCCCACAATAGTCTTACCGCCCGTGGTGCGGAATGTAAGATTGCTCACGGTGGATTGCCCGTAGTGCCGCAGTGGCACACCTATATCGTAGCTGCCGCCTTCCGTTCCATCCGTGTTGTGATCGTGCCACCAGCCTGTGTTGCCTACCGAAGTTTTCACAGTTCCGTTCTTGAGCGTAAGATGCCCGTCCGCATACGCTCTGTCTCTGTTGTTCTGCCTGTAGAATTCAAAGTCAGGGTCCTTGCCTTGATAGGTGACGGTGAGCGTGTATCCGCCAAGGTCCCATACGACGTTGTCATCAATGAAATAGTCGTGCGACCTGTTCCCGGTCTGATTGTAGAATACGATTTCGGAATTCGCCTTGAGCGTAAGGTCTCGCATTTTGACGGTATTTGAGGACGTCTGCGAGTTCGGCGTGTTGTGCAGTTTCCCGCCGGCAAGGACAAGATGATAGGTGTTGAAATTATTGCCGAACGCATCAAATACCGCGCCCTGCGCGACTTCAATGCGGGAAACGGGAGAACCGAGCGGTCTCTTTGTATCGCTGTCGGAAGTTCCGGCGGCACCCAGCTTCAGCGTGCCCGCAGAGATAAGCGTTCCACCGGTGTATGCCTGTGTTGGCACCGCAACAGTCATCGTTCCAGCACCGCTCTTCACAAGGCGAAGATTCTCGGACATTGCAATCGCCTGGTTCTCGAAGGTGACGCCTGATGCCGTTTCAATCTCGAGGATGCCGGGATTGTCGGTGTCGGTTGTCGAATCGGTGATTGTACAGACTTGCGCCGCATTGTTCGCGCCAGAGAAACCAAGGAGCGTGAGCTTGTTCCCACGAAGGTCGATGCGAGAGCCGTTCACTATTTTCGAGACATCCAATCCACGCCAGTCCTTGTCCGCAGAAAATGTCACGTCGTTGAAAAGAATGGACTTGCAGGCGATGGACTTGCCGCCCGTGAGGTCAAACGTCGTTGCACCGCTCACGATGACGTCGGTCGTCCACGAAGGAACCGCGTTGGCGACTGGATTGCTTTCGGCATCGGTACAGGACCAGTTGGCAGGATCGTTCAGGTCGGCAGGGTTCGTTCCCGCACCGGTCCACGTTGCAGTTGCAGGCGAGGCGGCAATGAGGTCGCCAAGTGCGATGCCGTCGAGGCCACTCTCGTAGATGCGGCAGATGTCCTCATGCCGCAGCGCGCGCGTCCAGAGCGCGACATCGTCAACGCCGCCGACGAACTTCGAGCCATAATTCCCGGTTCCGTCCTGTCCGATGCAGAACGGATAGGCAGACTTCAGCACGAACGCATCGAACGTCAGCGCATTCCAGTTCAACGTCCCGTCACTGCGCCCTTGGTAGATAATGTGGGTTCCGTCATCCCGGCGGGAAATCGCGTAGAACGTCCATTTCGTATTGCCCTCTACGTGGTAGGGGCCGATGTCGAGACGCTCGTTTCCCGAACCCGAATTGAGCGTCACGCCGCGATAGTTGTAAAGCAGCTTGCCCGCGCAAAGGAGCGTACCGACGGCCGGTCCCCCTCCCGACCATGGCTTGTTCGCCAATATCACGGGGTCGCCGCTCGCCACCTGGTTCATCTTCACCCAGACTATCACCGTATAACTCTTGTTGTCGCCTTCGTAAGTCAACGACTGCGATCCCTGCAACCGAAGGTAGCTGCCGGAGGGGATGTCGCAATAGCCGCCGACCTGACCGCCCGCCGTGAGCGCGGGCGCACCGTTCGTCTGCGATGTTATGCCGTCGTTGATCTTGTTGTCGTAGTCCTCGTCAAACGGAAGGTACGCGGCAAGCCCGGCGGAAAGCGGACGCTCTGCATCGACAATAGTCGAAGTGTCGCGCCGGGTCGCCTCAAGTCCCTCAACGGTCACGCCGAAATGGGCAAGGGCCGAGGCCGTCACGTCGAAGTTATAAGGACATCCGGGAATGCGACCCGAGGTGACGGAACGTCCGGCGATGACAATCGGCACGGTGATGCCATGCGTCCCCGAGCCTGATGAACCGTGGGTTTTCAGATAGCCGCCGTGGTCGGACGTGACGAGGATGAGCCAGTCTTCGTCCGCAAACGTGGCGCGGTTCGTGATGGCCGTGAGGCACTGGCCGAGGTAGCCGTCTGACAAGGCAAGCGAGTTCCTGTAGCCTGCCGTGTACGGGTAGTAGTTGCCCGCGTGGCCTCCCGCGTCAGGTTCGTTGATGAAGAACATCGTCGCGTCGGGCGCGTTGGCGGAAGCGAGAAGCGCGGCGAGGTCGGTCGCGTTCTGCGCATCGGTGCCACCGAGGAACGTCACGCCGGCGGCGGGACCGAGGCCAGCATCCTCGCTCCACGAATAGGCGAACGCGGCGGTCGCGCCGCTCCTTGCGTCAACCACGCGCTTGAGCCACGTGGGATACGTCGTGTAGTCAACGCTTGCGGTCTGGCCGTTCGCCGTGGCGTGGTGCGTCGCGGGGGAGTAGCCCGTCGCGATGGAGATGTGGTTCGGCGCGCTCACCGAATCGGAGCCGGGCGCGATCTGCGCCGTCACCGACCATGCGCCGTTGTAGCCGGCATGCCATGTGCCGTTGCGCAGGGACATGACGTTCGGCATCGACCCCGATTCAATGCCGTCGGCGCGCAGGCCGTCGAACATCACCATGAGCGCCATCGGACGCTTCGTGCCGTCGGCGTTCGCCGTCAAAACACTCGCGGCAATTGTAAGTGCGGCGGCTACCGCGGCGCGGATTGTCTTTGTTTTCATACTTTTTGCCTTTCCTTCTCCTGTTGAAGATTGGGTGTGTGAAAAACGCGGGCCGCGAGGCGCGGTCTGCGTCTCTCGGCTCATGTGGTTAAAGGGTTTGTTGTGGTTGATTTCAACGGG
>CACZDG010000179.1 GCA_902779865.1 uncultured bacterium | reverse complement strand
TCTCGCCTATCATGCACTGACGCACTGTTATGTTCATCGACACTCCCTGCCCGCCTTATGGCGCGGCAAGTGTAGTATCTCAAAAATCGGCCTGTTTGTTAATAGGGGGGCGGAAACTCAATACGAAATTGGACCTTACTCAACTATCTGAAATCGCCGTGATTTGTTCTCATAGGCGATGCGCCCGATTAATGGTTATCGGCCGGCCGCGCGTGCCGAGGGATGAAAGCGGCGTCACGGCGATGGCCGCCGGCAGATCCTGATTCGGGATCTCGACCTCCGTCACCCCGCCGTTCGTCTCGTGCCCGATGCCCATGTTGCCGCCAGCCGCGTAAACCGCCTTGCGCAGCTCGCCGTCGACCGCCACCTCGTACGCATAGACCCGACACTTCGGGTTTCCGTCGGCAAGGGGTATCTTGACCTTGCCGCCCTCGACGACGAGCTTTGCGCCTTCCCGAAACTGCGGCTCGCCGATCACCTTCTTCAGTTCCTCCCTGGAGAACGGATGCGGCTTCACTTTGCCGTTCTCGATCTTGCATGCGTCCAGGGGCATGATCCAATCCGTTCCCAGGCTGCCCCCTTCGCCAAACTCGCGCCGCTCGATCGCCATCATGTCGTCGTAGAGGCGGAACACGTATCCCTGGCGGGCCACGCCGATCTTCTCGCGCTCGCCGCCCTCGAGCTTCGCCTTGGTGATGTAGGCGTCGTGCGCGAACGGCAGCCACCCCTTCGGCAGGCACGCCGGCACCTGTATGGCGACCGCGCCGCCCCAGTCGAATATGACGTTCCAGTTGGACGCGCTGTGGTGCCAGTGCCCGAAGAGACTGATCGCCTCGGGGAACTTCGCCATCGCCTTGTTGAGCGCGGCGTGGGGACGGATGTGCGAGAGGACGAAGAACGGCTTTCGCCCGTCGCGAAAGCCCTGCTTCTTCTCGATCACCTTGACGAGCTGCGCGATCTGCCCCTCCGCCACACCGTAGTGGCGCCCGAAGAAGTGGTAGCCCTTCACCTCCCTGTGCCACACGGGCTCGTACGTTTCGCCCCACACCCGCTCCCAACTGGAGGCGATGTCCGTCGCGAGAATGCGCCGCGCGCGCTCCTCCGGATCCTTGAACACGCGCTCGACCTTGAATCCCGTGTCGCCTCCGTACCGCCAGCCGTCGATCTCGTGGTTGCCCGTGACGAACAGCTTCTCGATCCGGTGGCCGTCCGACGCAAGTCCCTTGGGGAACACCCTGTTCCACGCCTCTGCGTGGAACTCCAGCTCCCGGATCTGGCCGCGGTGCGCCGCGTCGCCGCAGTGTACGACGGCGTCGACGTTCTGGCTGCGGAAATACTCCAATGCCGAGATAAAGTATTTGTGCGGAAACGTCCGCGCCGCCTTGAGACCGGTGTAGTCGGTTCTGAGGTGCGTGTCGCTGAGCGCGCCGAACACCAGCTTCGCGCCCTTCGGCGGCTTCCAGCCTTTCGGCGCCGCGAAGAGCGTGCGCCCGCCCGCTGCGGCGAACCCAAACGCCGCAAGGGCCTCCCTCAGGAAACCCCTTCTCGTGACTCTCATTTCAGGCATCCGACAGCCTCCTGTGTTGTTTCATGGAAAACGCCTAGATTATATCACAATTCAGCGAACTTCAAGTAAAGAAACCGCAAAAAAATTCCATGGCTGCTCCCGCAGGGGGAGTTTGACAGGGGCAACCCCCGCAGATCTCCGGAAAATCCGGAGAATCCGGATCTTCCGGAGATCAGCGAACAAAGATGACGAAGCCCGACTTGACCCAACGCCACGTCAGTTTCACCGCCGGATCGCCATCCTTCCACGTGTAGCCACGTGCGCCATTCACGGACTTCGCAAGCTCAGTGCCTCCGTCCAGCGTCTCAACCTTGCCGAGCGGCCTCAAGTGTCTGCCCGTGTTCACGTCCACGACCTGGCCAGCCGTAAACGTCCACGTGCCACACACGTCGTATGCGCCCGGCGCCTCCGTGGGCACGTAGTCCCCCTCCACGGCCACCAACACGTTCGTCTCGGTCAAGGCGCCGTGGAAACGCGCCTCGTCCACCTTGCGGTTCTGCACGAGCTCCTCGTTCGTCAGCGCCCGGTTGTAGAGGCGGAACGCATACGTGGTGCCTTTCATGTGACGGCGGTCCGTGCTCGTCGGGTTCGATCCGGAACCGCCAATCGACCACATGCGCGCACCGAGCGCGGAAGCCGTGCCTGAGGCGCATCCGTTGCCGGAGGTCGGTATCGCGGTCCCTTCCGTGAGCATGAATTTCGTAGGCGTGAAAATGCCCGTGTAGTACTTGCCGCTCCAGTTCATGGAAGGACGGTTGGCGAAGAAGTTTGGAGATCCGTTCAGCTTCCATTGAATGGATCCCTTGCCGAAGAGGCCGTTGTCGCCCGGCAAGCCGCAGAGCGTCGGCCAGTTGGCCTTCTGCCCATTTACGTCAAATTCAACGGCACCCTGAGCGGTGAACTCCTTGTCGAGCGTGATCAGGTCCTTGGTCCATGCGCACGCGCCCTGCCAGCCATCGTTGTTCGGCGAGAACACGCATCCGTTCTCCGCCCAGGAGTGGAATTTCGAGCAGTTGAACCACGCGCTGCCGCCGAGCGAGGCGGAGTTGACCCATTCGACCGCCGCGCCGTTGTGCGGACGCGTAGTGCCCTCGTTGTAGATGCCGTCGAGGTTCAGAATCAAGCCCGACTGCACGTAGTCGCCGATGTCGAAGTCCGCCGCCGTGCGGTAACCCTCCGTCATTTCGTAGCGCCAGGTGAGACGGCGGTTCGCGCCGTTCGCCGTGGGCGTGAAGGTGTAGGTGTCCACGTCGTCAACCTGGGTGAAGGCAATCGTGCGCGCGGTCGTGTCCATCGTCTCGAGCAGATAGCCCTTGAGCGTCCACGTGAAGCCGTTTTTGGTCACCGTCGCTGGCGCTGTGACGGTCTTGGAGCCCGTGCCGCGCACGAGCCAGCTGCCCGTCTCGCACGCCGCGCCTTCGTGAGACGCGCGCACCGTCACGAGGTCCTTCTCCGTGGACTCGCCCCACCGGCCGCGGAAGCGGATGTTGTCGAGTTCGCGGTTGCGCGCGACCTCCTCGTTCGAGAGGATGCGGTCGTACACGCGCAGACAGTAACCGCTCCCCGTCAGCTCGCGCGTTGCAGCGTTGTCGCCCGAGCCGCCGAAGAAGTATTCTCTATTGCCGATGGCGTTGGAGGTGCTGTGGAACGTCATGGGCGGCGCGACGCGACCGTCGCCAAGCGCCGCGCCCGAGCCATCGACATAGGCCGTGGCGAACACGCCGTCCCAGCCGCAGATTGTCGGGCGCGGATCGGCGCCCACCTGGTTCTGCTTGAAGATGAGGTCGGCGCCCTTGTTCTGGGTGAACAGCTGGAATTCGTCGCTTTGTATGCCGAAGTAGGTGGGATACGACACGTTCTGGCTTGTGGTGATCATGTCGTAGCCGATCTGCACGGTGGTCTGGTGGGCGAGCGAGATGGAAGGCGCCTTGAAGTAGCTGCCGCCGGTGAAGACGTACGCCTTGTCACTCCAGGCGCCCGCGCCTTTCGCGTCGCTGTCCACTTTGCGCGTCGCCACGCCGCCGGCCGAGCCGAGGTTGGCCCACGTCGTTGCGTCCATGCTGTGCTCCGCCGTGAGGCCGGCGTTACGTATGGCGTCGAGGTGGAGAAGGAGTCCGTTCGGCACGTAGCAGTCTGCGTCGTACGCAAGCACGCCGTCCGTCATCTTCCAGTTCCAGGTGAGGCGCGTCTGGGCCCATGCCGCGCTGTTCGTGCATTCGACGGAGTTCCCCGTTCCCGTCTTCTCGATGATCCAGCGCTGTCCGGCCGCGTCGTACCGCTCGAGCTTGTAGCCAGTCGGCTGCCAGGTGCGATCCGCCGCGTCGGTCGCGCTCGCGGGCACGGTGAACATCTGGGATGCGCCGCTCACCGTGTAGCTGCCGGCGCCCGTGCCGGAAAGCCCGCGCATGGAGTCCTCCACCGACACCGTTGCCGCGCCCGTCCAGGGCTCTTCGGCCGGAGTGGATGCAATCGCGTCCGCCGGATCGGGCAGCGTTTCGGCGTCGGGCCCCGCCGCGACGCTCGCGGCGATCATCTCGCCGGTGAAGGCGACATTCCACACGCGGAACTCGTCCACCGTGATCTTGGCGTCGGGATCGTTCCACACATGGGAGTCGCCGAGGAAGAAGCCGTTTTGCGTGAAGTCCTTCAGTAACCAGTCGCGCGCATCGACGGAGGCGGTGCCGACCGGTTGGCGCGTGTCGGCGTTGTAGAGGTAGGCCGTCGCGGTCGTGCCGCCGCGCTCGGTCTGGATGGGCTTCAAAACGACGGCGAGATAGTAGGGCGTGCCGACAGTCAGCGCCTGCATCGACCCCGCCTGGTGGGCTGTGCTTCCGTTCAGGCTCGTCATGCGCAGGGACGGCTTCGTCGCGGCGCCGCCCTGGCGGAGTGTAAACGCGATGACGTCGGTGTCGCCGGGACCTGTGTGGAAGAGGCGCGACCAGTTCTGCGCCTCGTTTTCGGTGAACCACAACTCGATAGTCGCCTGGCCGTTCACGGGCAGGAAGTCTGCGCCGAAACTGAGGTTGTCGTTGTGGTTGCCGGAGGTCGTGTTGGACATCGTGCACGTCTCGTTGTTGTCGTCGAGCGCCGCGTCGCCCGCCGGAACTGCGGCGCTCCCGCCCTCGACGGCGTCGTCCCAGCTGCCGTTGAACGAGTAGCGGTGTACGAGCGCGGGCGCCTCTGGCGCGCCGTCCGTCACCTCCGCCTTCTCCAGCACGAAGTCGTCGAAGAGCGTTGACTGATCCTTGTCCACGCAGTAGCTCTTGACCTCTATGCGATAGACGCCGGGCGAGGGGATGCGCACGTAGCGCACGAACTTCTGCCAGAAATTGTCCTTGGTGGTGCTGCCGGAGTAGAGCTGCGTTCCGCCGATGCTGAACGAGAACGTGTTGCCGTTGTTGCCGTTGACGCGAGCGACGAACTTGGCGGAGAACTTGTACAAGCCCGGCTCCGGCACCGCCACGTCCTGGTAGAGAATCAGATCGCCTGCGTCGTGCGCCGGCTGCATATAGGCGGCGAATGTGCCGCACTGGTCCTTCAGCGCGCTGTGAAGCAGCCAGCTCGGCGCCGCCGTCCCGCGCACGAGGTTGACGTTTAACGCGCGCAGCACCTTCCAGGCGTTACCAAAGGACGCCCCTTCGGCGACACTGGCTCTGTTGCCGGTGTACGGGCTCGAATCGAAGTCGCCGTTCTCGATGAGGTTGACGCCGGCGCGGGCGCGCCGATGCGACTTCCCCCTCGTCAAACCGTACGTGCGGATTTCCCGCATACGGCTTTCCATTGAGTGCTTTTCCTGTTGTCATGGCTTTCTTCCTTTCGCATGGCCGAATAGTATATCATAAACGCGACGGCCCCCGCCGTCGCGTTCCAGAGTAGCTACGGAGGCTACCTCACGAGGATGCTGAATCCGATAGGATTCCCCTGCACGGCAGCCGGGAAGCGCTCGGCGTAGGCGCGAGCCTCGACAGGAGACCACACCTCCGTGGAGAAGCGCATCTCCTGCACGGCGAATCCGCTGGACTTCTCGCCGATCTCCACGAACGGCGGATTGAAGTTCACGTCGCCGTTCGTGTTGTAGAGGTGCGGGTTGTAGGGCTTGATGCACCCGTAGCTGATGATATTCTCCAGCTCGCGGCCGGTCACACCGTCCGAGATCTGCACGCTGCCGATGTAGGCGCCGTCCCAGTAGAAGCCGAACGTGCCAGTTCTCCAGTTGCTGGCGTTCGACATTCCCTTCGCATGGACGACCACGAGCGAATGGAACATGCCGGTGACGTCGCCGAGGCCCGTCGGCAGGAACTTCTCTGGCGTCGTGTTGACTCCGTTCTGAGCGGAGCCGTAGCGCTGCGCGTTCTTCACGTAGAACGAGCCGGACGGATCGTTCGTGGTGGAGATGACGAGCGCCCTCTTTCCGCTTCCGCCCTGGCCGCCGAGCGACAGCATGATGCCGTTGCCCTCGATGCCCGCCGGCATCTTCACGCTCATCGCGCACGTCCAGTC
>CACZDG010000178.1 GCA_902779865.1 uncultured bacterium | reverse complement strand
ACGGGCTACCCGGGCACCGAGACGCTCACGAACTTCCCGGTGCTGGTGGAGGTCCGCAAGAAGGACACCAACGGCTTCAGCTACGACGACTTCTACCATACTGGCGGCAAGGACATCGCGTTCGTGGACGACAAGGGGCACGTCATCCCGCACGAGATCGACACGTGGAATCCGAACGGCCAGTCGCTCATCTGGGTGCGCCTCCCCGAAATGAACAACGGGACGAAGTTCACGATGTGCTACCGCAGTCCGCTCGTCAATCCGCCGGCCGACCCCGGCAACACGTTCGAAAAGTACGTTGGCGTGTGGCACATGAACGAGAAGGGTGACGGCATCGTCCAGGTACACGACTCCACGGTCAACAACCTCACCGGCGAGACGCACGCAAATTCGCTTGCCGACGGCAATGGCCGCATCGGCTACGCGCGGCGCGTGGCGCAGCACAGCGGTACATCCTCCACCTACGGGCACATCCTCATCAATGACCACGACGACATCCTGCGCACAGGCGTCGGGAACGTGTTCACGTATTCCTGCTGGAGCAAGCTGGCGGACAACAAGCCAGGTTGGGCGTACCTCGTGAGCCGCAAACGCGAAGACGCCGACAAGGGCTGGGGCATCCAGTACACCGATGGAGATCTCAATACCAAGCTCCGCGCATGGAGCGGCAGTACGGCAAAGGGCGACTATACGCATTTCAGCGTGAGCGGCTACAGCCACACCTCATGGGCCTACTGGACATTCGTTTACAGTAATACGGTCTTCCGCGCCTATCTCAACGGAGTCGAGCAGTCGGCGAATTGGTTGACGCTTGAAGGTGTTCAATCGCACAATGTTCATCAGGTCGCGAACGACGAGACTGCCTATTATGACAGCCTGATCATCGGTGGACAGCAGATCGGTACCGGCGCGCTCAACGGCTGGGTTGACGAGTGCCGTTATTCCAAGGGAATGCGCTCGGCGGACTGGATCAAGGCCGAATACTACTCGACGATGCAGGCGACATGGTGGAACGACCCGGAAAAACGGTTCGTGACAAAGGGCACGGTCTGCAAGGGAGACGAAACGCCCGTCCCTGTGGTCGTCTGGGAGACTGGCGAAGGCATGCCGGCTACGGTCATTGACGTGAGCTACGCCTACGTGCAGTTCGCCGGCACTGTGACGTACTGCGGTTCGGGCGCGGATACATGCTGGATCGAGTACCAGCTCTGGGCGAACGGCGAGGAGCCGCCGGACGAGGACGACTGGACTCACTTGCTTGACGACGCCACGCCGGGCACGAAGTTCTCGATTCCCGTGTTCGGGCTCAAGCAGGACATGCCCTACAACTTCCGCATCCGCGCGGTCAACGAGGTTGCCGGCGAGAGGCGGCAGACGCTCGAGCACACGGGGTCGTTCCGCACGAACGGCAACGTCAACGAATCGGCTGTTGACGGCGAACTGATGCGTCTCGACAACAAGTTCGTCCATCTGTATCGCCGCGGAGAATACACGTTCACGGCGCCCGACTACGTGACGAACATTGAGATCATCGTCGTGGGCGGCGGCGGCGCGGGCGGCTACAAGATCGGCGGCGGCGGCGGCGGCGGCGGCGGCGGCGCGGGCGGCTACAAGATCGGCGGCGGCGGCGGCGGCGGCGGCGTCTTCTACAGCAAGTCGTACGGCGTCACGACGAACACGACATACTTTATCACCGTCGGCGGCGGCGGCATTGCCCCGTCCAACACCACGACCGCAAGTTCGGTTGGCATTGGCGAATACTCCACGTTCTCGCTTGACAGCGACCGTAAGCATCCGCTGATTGAAGTTCCCGGCGGCGGCGGCGGCGGCAGCTGCAGCACGACTGCGAATGTCGTGACCGGCGGCGATGGCGCATCCGGCGGCGGCGCTGGCGGGCGCGGAGATCAAGGGACTACAGGTATGTCCGGCGGCTCGGCCTTGTCGGTGGCGGGCATTGTATACGGCCATAACGGCGGAGACGGCAACCACAAGCAGAACGGCGGCTCCGTGGGTGCGTACGCGGCCGGCGGCGGCGGCGGCGGCCAGCGCGAGGGGCTGACCGCCAGTTCCGATACCAACTTCGGCGGTGGCGCGCTCGGCGAAGAGCTTTGGTTCGGCGCGGGCGGCGGTGGTGGATATGCTTACAAAGACGACGGCAAAGGCGGCTACACCAAGCCCGGCGCGGGCGGTTCGGGCATCGGCGGCAACGCGGCGGACGTCCTGAACCAGACCCCTGCTACCTCCGGCGTTCCCAACACGGGCGCGGGCGGCGGCGGCGGCTCCATGACTTATGGCAACAACAACAATAAGACCTACTGGCAGGGCGGCAACGGCGGAGACGGCGTGGTGATCATCTCCTACGAGGTGCACGGCCGCGACCCTGTCGCCGAAGAGCCGCGCATCTCGATGACGCGCTGCAACTACGTGGAAGAGGTGAACGAAGAGGCGGGGGACAATGTCGCCGGCATCGCAAAGATCGACTACCGCCTGTACTGGGCCGGCATGCAGAACGACCTCGCCGACATCTACGTCCATTACAGCACCGTCAGCTCCAACGAGCTTGACAGTGCCGAGGGCGGCGAATGGGTCAAGGTCGCGGAATCCTCCGTCGGCATCGGTAGTGTCGTGTTCGTGCCGCCGGCCGTCGGCTACACGTACTGGGTGCGCCTTGTCGCGCGCAAGGGCGCGAACTCGTATGCGTTTTCGGAGGAGATCGCCTCTTTCACTGTGCCCGCGATCTCGCTCACCGCCGCCCACTGGACCGAGTCGGAGAACTCGTCCGCCGAAGACTTCGCAACCATCACCTACAGGCTCCACGACACGAACGAGCTGACGCACGTCTACTGCTACTGGAGCGAAAACAGGGCGAATCTTGAAGGCGACGAACCGCCGTCCGGCGAAGGCGTATTCCTCCTTGACCTCGGCGCGAACACCGGAACAACACTTTCCTCGAAGACAACCTTCACCGTGCCCGCGACCGAGGGGCTGGAACGCAACAGGACGTACTACTTCCGACTTGCTTCCGGCGATGACCAGGGCCTTGAGCTTTTCCCCTCGGACGAGATTGTAGAGCTCGATACGAAAGAGACGCCGAACACCGTCCTCAACAACGCTTCGTGGGATAACAGCAACGTGGCCACGGTCAACTTTACGGCGATCGTCGGTAAGCTTGATCCGGAGGAGGTGCAGCTTGTCGCGCTGTACTCACGTGTACAGGGCGATGTGACAGGAAAGGATCCCGAGACGAAGGAGTCGGTGACGGCTGTCAGCCTCGGATACTGCTCCGATCTCGGTCTGGACGTTTCCTCACCGTCCGCGACCTTCCCGCTCTGGTCGGAGGTGGCCACCAACTACTATGTCCGCCTTGCGTTGGCGACGAACGTCGTCGAAGAGATTCCTTACAGCATAGTCACGAACGTTGTCGAGGATCCGCCGGGCGTATTCACGACGAACATCGTCGAGACTCAGGCACACGTTGTCACAAACCTCGTCATCATCGGCGGCTCGTATTCGCAGGCGACAAAGATGATTACCGTATCCGCCGTCGAGCCGCGCACGCTGCTCTACATCGTGACGGCGAATCCGAAGGTGATGTGCTACGGTGACGAACCGCTGCCGCTTGACTACGGATTCAGGTATGCTGGCCAGATGGAAGGCTGGGGGTGGGAGAACAGGTATGCGCTCGAAGGCGACATCGCCTGCGGCGTCACTTCTACGTCGGCGTCCGGGAACTATCCCATCACGATAGGGACGCTGATGCTTCATAACGGCGGACAGGAGCAGCTCCATACCGACGACCCTACTCCGGCGCGACGTACACGATCACCAACGCCGTGTTCACGGCAACCATCGAGGATGTCGTCACCAACTACACGGGCGATGCGTTCGACGCGAGCGTGATGGTGAAGACGGTCGCCGGCATTCGCAACGAGCAGCCCGTCACGTATCGCTATCGTGCGAACGGCGCGGGCGACTGGGGCGAGATGCCGGCGTTCACGAACGTGGGGAACCATCTTGTGCAGTTCGTGGCGTCGGCTCCGAACCACGACGACGTGCACAGCTCGTTCAAGGTGACGGTGACGCCGGCGCCGCTGACGGCGATGATCGAGGGCGTGACGGTGAACTACACGGGATCGGCCATAACGCCGGCCGTCGTCACTAACGTGACGGGTCTTGTGCGTGGCGACATTAATCCGCTCACGTGTGAGTTCCGCGACGAGGCGGGCGAGTGGCAGAGCGAGGTGCCGTCGTTCACCCTGCCTGGCACGTACAAGGTCTTCTTCCGCGCGTCCGCGCCGAATCACGCGACCAGCGTGACCAACTGCACCGTCGTGATCAACGGCTGGGACTTCAAGGTCAACATGGACGGCATGACCGGGTATGGAACGCCGATCATCATGGGCAAGCCCGAATGGATCGTCAACAACAACCTCTCCGGCATGACGGGAGTTGAGCTTTCGGACAACGACACCCGTTATGGCGCGCTCGATGCGATCTGTGCCAACGGGCTTCGCCTGTGGCAGAACTACGTCCTCGAGCGCGAGGACTTCTCCAAGAAGGTGGTCGCCACGATCATGCAGCAGGGAAGCGTGGTGAATCCGGACTCGTTCGTGGTCCACTTCCCCAACATCGAGCCGCTCATGGGCACCGGTCTTAAGGTACGGTACCGTCTCGACAGGAAGCTTAGGCGCAATCATCCGACGAAGGACGAATTCGCCGCCGCGAGCTTCGAGATTGGCGAGCTGACCCCCAAGTACGAGACGAACGTGCCGCTCAATCAGAGCGATCCGACGGGTCTCTACGTGTTCAACATCGTATTCTCGCCGACGAACGAGACGCTCACGGGGCAGTCTGTGATCGCCTCCTGCGCCACCATCGGCGTGCTGCGCGTTTCGAGCGCGCTCACGAACACCGTGACGGTCGCGCCGTGGATGTCGATGTCCGTTGACAGCACGAACAAGATCGAGATCGCAGTTACCGACGTGATCAATCCGTTCTGCATCGGCGGCGGCGACGCTATCCACGCATACGAAACGGAGGATGGCACGTTCCGCGTGTGGGAGCGCAAGGGCGACGGCAAATGGAACTCTCCTGCGACGGTCAATACGAGCGGGGTCTCCCAGTCCAAGGCCGAAGAGGCGACCTTCGCACCCGGCAAGGCATTCTGGTTCGTGCGTAACGCGCCGGGCGACTACATCTACCTCGTTGGACGCTACACGGGCGATGATTACGAATTCAACATAGAGGGTGGAAGCACCGATGAGCCTGGTCATACGCTTGTCGCGAATCCGACGTTCTTCGACGTCGCCCTGAATGATCTCGCGTTCGTGGACGGCGAGGGCAATCCGGCGACGCCGGCGGACGGCGACCGCATTGTGTTCCAGGACATCGCGGGAATCCAGACAATCTACTCCCCGCATGCGACGACGAAGAAGTGGGGACGCATCGTGCCGACGAAGGTTGGGCGACGCGTCCAGAACGTGTGGACGGAAGACGGTACGAATACGGTCGGCACCGGCTTCTGGTACTACCGCACGGGGAACGAGACTCGTAAGATTAAGTTTGAAGCGTCAAAATGAGATTGGGTGCATTGATGAGAGTGGGTATATTAAAGATAGCCGCGTGTGCGGCAGTGGCATTGACGGTGGGCGTCGCGTCCGCCGATGAGGATATTCTGTACTGGATGGTCGATAGCAATGCGACGGTGGAGAAGGATGGCGTGACCACGTCTGTCGCCTCGTTCTTCGAGAACTACGGAGCGCCGCAGGATTCCGCTTTCGCAGCGCGTGTGCGCGTGACGGGCGGCAATATTCAGGAAGGGCAGGATGTGTTTCTCGACCTCTATATTCCCGGCTATGGTCTTGATGTAGGCGGCGGGGAGTATGGCGTGGAGTTCTCCGAAGTCGGTGGCTACTGGGGTGCGGGCGTACCGACGGGTAACCAGTCGCCGTCAGGCGACTATTCCGCCGGAACGCCAGAATACAATTTCATCGTGGAACTTGGCAACATCGACTCCAGCGACAATTGGACGACAGTGGCGACTAGCGCGGCGGCGACGTATTCGTCGCTGGGCAACTATATCCACCAGACGTTCGACATCAACCCAGGCCAGATTGCGGTCTGGGCGCCGAGCACGTTCACTGCGGTTCCCGAGCCTTCGAGTGGGCTGCTGACGCTGATCGGGTTTGCTTTCCTGGTGTTGCGGCGCAAGAGAAAAGAGGCGTGATGGCGTGACGGGCAGACGGCAGATTTTCTTGAACCGTCTCTACGTGCTGCTGTTCGGTGCGGCAGTTGCCACACTTGCGTGGGTGTGGCAGTTTGACTCCGTGCCGCCCGATTTGATGGAAAACCTCGCTGTGGCTGCGGGGCTGCGTCCTGCAAATGGAACGACTGCGCTGCTGTGGCAGTACGTCGCCGCTCCGCTTTGCCGTTGCTTCGGAATCGAGACGGCGGAGACTGTCCTCCGCGTGGCGGGGCACGTGTCGCTTGGTGCCCTCGCCGTCTTGGCCGTTATGCTCTTTGAAATGATCGTGCCCGCCTCGCTCCGCCGCGGCGAGCATGTCGTGTGGTGGTGGCGCGCGTGGGTGCGCATCGTGCTGTTCCAGGGCGCGGCCATCTTCTGCTGTTCCGATCCCGTGTGGAGGACGTTCGGCTGGTTCTCGCCGTCAGCGCTCCAGGCGCTCCTTGTAGTCCTGACTGTCATCTGCGTGGTTGTGTATTTCAAGAACGGGCGGCGTTCGCCGCTTTTCGCGGCGTTCGCGATCATTGGAATCCTCTCCGCCGACACGCCGGTGGGCGCGGTGATTCTTTTCGGATTGATTGCCTTGCTCTACATCCGCTGGCGTTTGTACGGAATTGGGACTTCGGTAGTGTTGGAGAATCCGCTTGCCAACGCGCTTCTGCCGTGGCGGCTCACGTTGTCGTTCTTGGGCGGCGTAATCGTGGGCACGGCGCTTGAGGTCTATGCGTTCGGATACCTTGACGGCCTTGCGGCTCTTGGCTGGAAGTCGTGGAGCGACTACGCGCTCGCGCTTCCAATCCGCTACCTGAAGGCGCTCTTGAACGCCTGCTCACCGGCCGGAATGTTCATATTCTTCGTGGTGGCGGTGTGTCCCGTGCTGGTCGAGCTTGGGTTCATCAAGCGGGCTACGGACGACGAGAAGCACCTCGAGTACTTTGACGGCATGATGTTCCTTGTCTGCTGTCTGATTGCTTTCTCGCAGCTGACGGGTGCGAACCAGCTGTGGTTCTGGACATGGGCGGGCGAGTACGGGTGCGTGCGCGACGATGTGCTGAAGTGCGTGGCGGTGGTTCTCTGTTCGCTGGCGGTGCTGTGGGCAATTTCCGTTTTCACCATCGAGCTGTATCTGCGCAACTTCCGCCGCATTACGACGCTCCGCTTCCAGGACGCTGCTGAGGCGGCGGGGGCGGATGAGGCTTTCGCCTCCCTCAACCGCGTTCAGCGGCTTGTCCGCATTGTGTTTTTCTTCTTGCCCGTCCTAATCCTTGGATGCGTGATCCCGTTCCGCGCGCAGAGTCTGGAGCGCACGATGCTCGGCGTTGTGTCGGATGCGGCGCTGGAAACCGCCGACGAGTGCCGCGACGTGGAATACCTTTTCACGGACGGCGGGCTTGACGCAGCCGTAGAGCTGGCGGCGGCGGAGAAGGGCGGTCGCCTGATTGCGCTGTCGATGATGGGCGGGGCTGAAGATCCTCGTGAAATCTATCTGCGCACACGTGGTGTCACCAACGCGGAGGACAAGGTTCTGCTTGAAAGCGGTGCGCCTGACGCATTGCGGACGTGGGTGCGGACGCGCCCCGACAAGGCAAAGTCGTACGCCGTGCAGATTGGCTTTGAGCTGTGGCAACGCGACGGGCGTCCGATGCCGGCGTGTTCTGGATTGGTGGCGCGTCCCGAGGGGCTTGCGCCTGAAGAGGCGGCGCGAGGCGCTGAAGCGGGGCGTTCCCTTGCGCGGCGAGTTCTCGCAATATACGAGTGGGGCAATCCCGAAAAAATCGTGGACCGTTCGCTTCGCAATGCGTTCATGTTCATCCAGTGGCGTCTGGCGATTCTCGCGCGCCATCGTGCGAACGCCTACGACGAAAAGGGCGAGCGTGACCTTGCGATGGATGAGACGCATCTTGCCGACGAGCTTGACAGGAGGAACGCCGCGATCGACAACATCCGCGCCACGATGGCGTGGGCGAGCAAACGGAAGCTTGAGCGGTTGACTGCGCGTGAGGGACTGAGGGTTGCGCTAAACCGCGCTGATTTCGCCCTCGCTCGCGTATTTGCGCTCAAGATACTCGACGCCGTGCCGGATGATCCGTCCGCCAACTTCGCCGTCGGCATGGACTTCTTCGTGCAGAGGCAGTACGCTCGCGCGCAGACGTATTTGGAGCGCTGCCTTGAAAGTCGCCCCAACGACCCGGCGGTGCTCAACAACCTCGCGCAGTGCCGCCTCCGGCAAGGCGACCCCGAAGGTGCGCTTCCATACGCGGAGCGTGCGCTGGAGATATTGCCGGATGCGCGCGAGGTTAGGCGCACGGTCGAGCGGATCAAGTCCGCGATCGAAAAGAAACGGTCTAGCGGCAAGAACGGTTAACCGTTCACTTTATCCCCCCCGCTCCGCGCAAGAGGGATTTTGGGAAACGCAGAATAACTGTTGGGATGTAGGGCGTCCTTGAGTGGTTGGAAGGGACCTCATGTGGAAAACGACAAGCGCAGGCGTGGCCGTGTATGGGGTGGGAAGTGGCTACCCCCGCCCTAGCGGGCTGTTACCCCAACCCTAGCGGGCTGTTACCCCCACCCTAGCGGGCTGTTACCCCTACGGTGGGGCGAGACCAGGTGGGGCGGGGCGATGGTAGGGCGCGATCACCGAGCGCGCCGCACGGTGGGGCGAGGCGTCCCGCCGAGTCGTGACAGCAAGCGTACAACAGCAAGTTGTGCGGCTCGCCCGGAGGGTTCGCCCCACCTCCGGGCCGCCCGGGTGGTCGGCCCCTACCGGATCGCCGCGGTAGGGCGCGATCACCGAGCGCGCCGCGCCAACGTAGGGAGAGCGTTCCCCCAACGTAGGGAGAGCGTTCCTCCAACGTAGGGAGCGCACCCCTCCAACGTAGGGAGAGCGTTCCCCCAACGTAGGGAGCGCACCCCTCCCACATAGGGAGCACAGCACTAGCCACTAGCCACTGGCCACTAGCCACTAGGCACCATGCACTAAGCATCATCTTAATCTTTCTCATGTTTTGAGCCTTTCTTGTTTGCG
>CACZDG010000177.1 GCA_902779865.1 uncultured bacterium | reverse complement strand
GAGCGCGATTACGGGATCGTTCGACCTCACGAACGCGGTCGCGAATACGACAGCCTACGTTGCAAGCGCCGTGGTCGGCGACATGACGTTCCAGTCCGGAACGGCGGAGGTGCCGTCGGTTATCAACGTGAACCTCGCAGGGAAGACCGACCTGATCGCCATAAAGAAAAGCGAGAGTCCGTACGTCGTCACGTGGAACGCCGCGCCAGCGAACGTGGATTTCGTCCTTGACGCGCAGTCATACGCCGACGGCTACAGAATCAGTCCCGATGAGAAGGGCTTGCTACTCAAGCGCTACATGGGAATGATGATTCTCGTCAGGTAGCCTTCTCTCCGGCGCTATTTCGCGAATTCCGCGACGCCGATTCCGTTCGCCGGCAAATCGACGCGTATCGTGGCGGGCGTCATGCCCTCGACCGAGATCGTGCCGGATGCCGGACGGTCTTTCGGCGTGCAGTAGACGACCGACAGCCTGTCGCCGTCGCGGTAGCCATACGCCAGTAGGCCGTTTTCGGAGTCGACGGACAGTCCGTCAGGACCGGTGAAGCGCCCGGTTGTCAGGATTGGATGTTCGGCGCGGAGCCGGTTGATCTCCGCCAGCTTGCGCTGGTACGTGGGCGTCTCGTCCACAAGCCCCCGGCAGCGGTAGATCTCCACGTCGCTTCTGAGTCCGACGAGCAGGTTGTGGTTGACGCGCCACGGCACGTTCAGGTCGTCGCGTATCTCGCGGTCGCTGACGATGCATTCCGGGAATGCGTAGCGCGCCCATTCCGTGAAGTTTTCCGGCCCTGTCGCCCCGATGAGGTTGTGCATGAAGTCCACGCTCTGCGCACAGCAGTCCACGAAGCACTCCGTGCCGATCGCGAAGTCGGGGATTCCCTTTGATTCGATGTAGTCGCGCAGATGGGCGAGCGCCTCCGCCTTCGCAGCGATCGTGCGGACGTTCGGCACTGGGAACTCGCCGGAAACGTCCCAGTTGGCGTTGGGCTCGCAATAACCCAGCTGGTCGAAGAACACGCCGCTTGCGCCGAAGTCGATTGCGCGGTCCACGGCACTTTCAAGGAACTTCATCCATTCCGGCTCGCGGTGGTCGGCCGTCGCGAACGTGCGTGCGTTGTAGCGCTTCGTGAAGGTGCCGGTGCCGGAGAAGCGGTACTGCTCCGTGTAGACGTCCCCGTTCTGCGTCTTGTACGCAATGCGTCTGCCGGGGCCTTTCCGGAAGTAGTCGCTTTCCGTGTCTATGAGTTTCCCGTTGAAATAAAGGAGGAAGTTGAGGCCCCTCGCCCGCCAGCCCGCGATCGCCTTTCTCCAGCCGTCGTCGCCACCCCATTCCGGCTCCGTCTCGAAGAACGAGTCCGGGTAGCCGTTGTCCATGCCGCGGCGCCACCACCCGAAGCACAGGAGCGTATCCAGACCGGCACCGGCGCCGGCCTGGAAAATGCGTCCGTCCATGTCAGCGGGCGTGAACAGATCCTCGCCGTACTGGTGGCGGAAGATGACGCGCTGCCAGCCGGTCATCTTCCTGACCCATGCGGGCGGGACGCGCTTCTTCCACCAGCTGTTTGCCCAGGCGCGGTACGTCCTTGCCGTCTCGCGCCAGTCTCCCGAATAGGGCCGCACCACGTTGCAGGAGTTGCTCCACGCCTGCCCGCACATCACGTTCGGGTATTTCGCCAGCCCCGCCTCGAGGCGCGTGAACGCCCCCTTGGCGTCGGGCCAGCACCGCAGGAGGTGGATCGTGTCCTGGAAAGACGGGTCGTGCGACGCCACGTAGAGTCCCTCGTCGTCGTTCATCAGGGCAAAGCAGTTGGCGGTCGTATGGTCGGGGTATTTGAGTTTCCCGAACTGCCGGAACTTCTGGTTGGGGTCCATGTAGGGCGGCGACACGCCGGGCTTGCCGATCCGCTTCACCGGGTTCTTGATCCTCATGCCGCCGAGGTCCGTCGTCAGAAGTTCGGCGCGCCTTGGCAGGGAGCAGTCGCCGACAAGCGGGCAGTGCAGTTCGCGGACGATCGTGTGCGGCTCGTCGTTGACGATCTTCGACGCAAAGCGGAGCGAACCATCCGCGTCCTGGCTGACGGCGATCTCAAGCGACATCGCAAGGTCCCGGTCCCGGCACTTGAGCGACGGATAGGAGATTACGACGCTCTCGCCGCGCCGCTCGACTTTCGCTTTCTGGCAAGACGCCTCGACGACGATGTCCCGTTCCTCGCGCGTTTGGGCGAACGGGGTGCCAGGCGGGGTGTATCTCTTGTCAAAGTACAGACGCCAAAGCGCGCCTCCGCCTGCCCAGTCATGCCCGGTGGCCGTGTTGATGAGCCGCACAAGCCGTCCGTCGCCGCCGATCGTCGCGCGCACGCCGGACTTCTCAAGCGTGAAATCAGCAGCGGGTGCCACTCGTTCTACCTGACGAGTCCCGGCCTTCTCGAATCGGAAGACGACGGGGCCAAGCAGTCCCGACGGCAGCGGCGCGTCGTCCTTTGTCCAGTGTTTCCAGGTCGTGAACGTATGCCGCCCCGTCGGCGAGCGCCTGCCCTGTTTCACCCATTCCGGAATTCGCTTTATGCCGTATTCGACCACCGTCTTTTCCCTCCTGTGCGCCGACCAGTCGCAGTCGTCGGAACAGAGCCTGTCATCTCCGATGAGCCTGTTCGGCCAGAGGTTCGTGACCTTCACCTCGATGTCGATCGCGTCCTTCACCCCGGCGCGGATGGCATCCGTCACGTCCATCCTGAACGGCGGACGCCAGAGCGGAGGATGCTTCCGCCCGTTCACCGTTATCTCCGCGAAGTTCTTTACATCCCCGAGGTCGAGGATGGCGCGGGTGTCGGGCGGTACGTGAGACATGGGGCACGAGACGCGGTATGTCGCCGTTCCGGAGAAGTACTTCACGTCGGGATCGGCGTCGGAGGTCCAGTCCTTGAGCGCCGGCCAGACGAATGATTTCACGGCATTGGCGCCCGTGTACCAATCGACCGGGAAGGATACTTGCCACGGGACGGTTATTCCGGTTGTTCCGGTTGTTCCGGAATTTCCGGATCTTCCGGAACTTCCGGATTCTCCGGTCTTTCCGGCTACCCGCCTAAACACCACGAACGCGCTTCCGCTCGGCGGGAAGTCGAGCACCACGACCGTGCGCCCGTTCTCTTCCCGCCAATTCACGGAATCCGTTGTCTCGCCCGTCTCCGCGTTCCAGATTTCCGGCTGGCGTCCCGTCTGCCGGAAGGATGCCTCGAACGTCGCATTCGTCGCGTTGTCGCAGGCGACGAAATACCAGTCCGCCCCGTTCCCCTTTCGGTGGATCCACGAAACGTCCGGCGCCGTGCAGATGAAGTCCGGCGCGATGTCGAGCCGTCGCAGGGCCGCGCCCGGCGTCTCCTTCGCCGGATCGACGACCTTTGCGCCCTGTGCCTCCAGTTCGGCGATTCGTCGGCGCATCCGTTCGCCGATCTTTCCCTGCGGCAGGACAAGCAGTTCGTATTCAACCCCGCCGGGCACGACCACCTTGCCGTTTCGCACCTTCAGCATCTCCAGCGCCTTTGTCGCGCACACGTCCCAGGCGTAGCCCGCCGACGGCCTCCTGCACCCCAGCCCGAAGTTGGGCGCCGCCTCGCCACACCAGTAGAGCAGGTCTGCGGCGTACAGTCCCTCCTGCAGCATCCACTGGCAGCGCGCCTGATACGTGACGAACGCCGGCGCGATGTGCCACCAGGTCTGCGTGCGGTCGAAGTGCATGCCCCACCGTCCCATCGTCATGCCTGGAAGGTACTTGTTGCCGGTCCACGGCTGATGCGCGAAGCGGTGGTAGAAGATGCAGTTGACACCGGCGGCGTAGGCGCGATCCGTCTGGCCCTTGATGGAAAACGGCGTCGTGGCCCAGCAACCGCCATTGCGCGGATGGGCGGTGAACGCCTCCGCCCCGGCGCGGCGGCGCCCCCAAACGTGCGCGAGGTACGCCGCGTGGCGGGCGTTGCCCGTGCCGCCAACGCCGTGGTCGCCCAGCATGGCGTTGCTCCAGAATTCCGCGATCGGCGTGTCCGCGTCCTGCCCATACTGCAGGTCGTCCGTCACGCAGTTGCCGTAAGGCTCCAGCGAGAAGGCGAGTCCGCGCTCGTGGCAGAGCCGGGCCATCGTTCCGGCGTAGTTCTCTGCGAAAAGATCGGCGATGACGCGGCGGAAACATTCGAGGAAGTCCTCCGTTTCGGCGACGGACCCGACAATGCGGTTCGCGAACACGGGCAGGAAGGGCACGAGGGAGCGGCCCGTCCGTCTCTCGAACGCCGCGTCCAGCCCCTGCGTCCAGTTCTGCCCGCCCACCTCGTAGCTGTCGATGTGGATGGTGGTAAGGCCGACGTTGGATTTGGGGGATCTGCGGTGGATTCCGAGCGCGTCGCACAGCCGCGCCGCGTAGGCGTTGAAGTGGTGCTCCACGGCGGAGGCGGAAAGCTTGTCGACCTCCAGTCCGCGTCCGCCCCTCGCCGCCGGATGGTTGCAGCGCCCGTTGCAGGCGGCGCCGACGCGCATGATCGTCCAGTCGCCCGCCGGAACGTCCCAGTCGAACGTACCGTCCGCCGCCATGTGCGCGGTGACGTCTATGACGCTTTCCTTCGCGACGGCCATCTCCGGCGGAAACTCCTTCACGTCGCGGGACGGATGCTCGCGGCTGTCGTTCGGAGGAACGGGATCGTCAAGGAAATCGGGGCGGTGGTTGCTGAGAGCCCGATAGAGGGGCTGGCGCGTGCGCGTGCGCCCCGTCTTGTCAGAGAGGTGCGTCAGCCTGGCGCCGGGCTTCGGCGTCGGGAACGCGAGGACGCGGATGTCCTCGTACCAGCCGTTGTCGTCTTTGACCCCGCGTCCGAGGACCGCGTGGAAACGGGACGGTCCCTTCGCGAACGCGGACTTTGCCACGATCACTTTCATCGCCTTGTCGGGCGTGATCCAGGGGCCGCCGGAGTTCGACCAGCCGGAGCTGTCGCGCAGGCTCACCTCAAGGCCGAGGCGTTTGCCCTCCTCGTGGACGTGCCGCATAAGGCCGAACCATTCCGGTGTGCCGAACACGACCGGCCCCGGCGGGATGTAGCAGCCGACGTCGAACACCTGGACGCCTCCGATGCCGGCGGCGGACAACGCCTCGAAGTCGCAGGTTATGCCCTCCTTCGTGACGTTGCCGTTCATCAGGTGATACAGCGCGTGCGGGGATGCGGAACGCGGCGGCGAGCGGAAACCCTCTTCCAGCCCGTTCGCGCCAAGTGTCAGGAGGGCGGCCGCCGTGCCGAGAATCATGAGCAGTTTTTTCATTTTCTCCACTTTCCTTTTCCTGCGCTATCAGCGCAACGACGCATATTATAACAAACGGAATAACCATTCCACAAGCGGGATAGTGCATAAATCAAGCAAACATTTTTTCACTATTCAGGCAATTGGGCTTATGGTATACTCGCGCGTATGGTCCACGGCATGATAGGCGAGACCGCGTGGTTCCGCAAGCTGGAGGGCGAATACCACTACATGGGCGAGTCCCATGGGGCGGGGGACGTGGTGCGCCTCGTGTTCGAGGAGGACGGCGCGCCGGTCGCGCTGATGACGTGGGC
>CACZDG010000176.1 GCA_902779865.1 uncultured bacterium | reverse complement strand
CTCGCCGCGGGAGGGTTTGCTGGCGTTTCCGCCGGTCGAGAAGTCGCCGGTCAGGGTAAGGTCGGTGCCGGACTTGAGATTCAGGAATCCGGGACGCGAAGCGGTGGTGCCGACGACGAGTTTGACGATGGAGCCCGTCAACTGTGCCGATATGCCCTTGTTGCCCTCAGGTCCGAACACGTATGTGATGCCGCTCGACTGGCTGAAGTTGATCACGCCAGGAACATCAAGGACGCCCGACGTGCCCTCGGAAACGAACTGCCATGTACCCCCCGTGACATTGAAGGTCGCGCTGTCGAATAGAGGCGCAGCCGTCTGCGTGTTGAACCCGGTCGTGCCGCCCGTCTGCACGACGCGGACAGTGGAATTCGAGAATCCGCTCCCGACATACGCCGTGCCGCCGCTCTTCGTCACCGCCATGGTGCCTTCGACCTTGTTCTGCAGATACACGGTGCCGGCGGTCTGCGTGATGTCGAGGTTGCCGGACGACGTGCCGGTGAAATACGTCGTCGCGCTGTTGGAGTGCGTGATCGCCGCGCCGTTCGCGTTGAACGCACCCGAGAAGGTGACGTTCTGGTCTCCCGTGAGCGCGAGCGACGCGCCGGAGGCGACGTTGACATTTCCCTTGATCGTGGTAGCCCCGGAGCCGGCAATGAACTTGCCGCCGTTAGCCGTGATGTAGAACGGGACATTCGTGGAAAATGTACTGGACACCTTGACCGGCTGCGAAACCACTCCGAAACCGTAAGGATTCGTCGATTTGACGGTGAGGCGCTTGCCCGGGCCGTAGATACCGGGCGTCGCCGTGCCTGCAGTCGCCGTGTGCGCACGCACTTCCATGCGGTGCGTGCCGCCCACCGTCGCGTCGTCGGTAAGTTCGATGCGGCGGAACTGCGAACCATAGGGATTCAGATCCCCGCGTCCGTCGAGCGCGTCGTTGATGAGCGCGCCGCGTCCGTCGGGTCCGTCGCCCGCGATCGCAAACGTCTTGTGGTGGGTGATCTCCGCGCGCGGATCGGCAGTGCCGCTCACGACACCCGTGTAGTTGATGTTGAGCTGACCGCCGCCGCCGATCTCCACCTTGCCGCCAGTCGAACCGCTGTCCGTGCCGAGTGCGTTCTGAGAGGCGTTGGGGCCGAGTACGACCTTCTGTCCGTTCGTGATGACGATCGTCTGGTCGCCGAAGCTCGCGCCGTCGAGCGTGACCGTGCCCGTGCCTCCGAGCGTGACCGTGTCGCCGCCCGCGAGCGTGCCGTCGCCCTTGAACGTGTAGTCGTTCGCGCCCGTGAGGGTGATCGGCCCGGCGAACATTTCCCCGCTCACCGTGATGTCGCCGGACGCGGTCTCCGCGCCGTCGATGAACGCGGGCACATACGGGATGAACCCGCCCGTCGTGCCGCCGTCGTAGAGCCAGTTCGCGCTCGTCGTGTTCCAGCCGAGGTCGGCGGCGCTCGCGGGACGCCACGTCTGCGATGTCACGGAGGACGAAACCGCAATGGTCATCGTGAGCTTCCCGTCAACGACGGCGAACGTGGCGGACGCGCCGGCGCCGACGGTCGCCGCGGGCGCGAACTGCGAAAGCGACGTGATACCGCTTCCCGCCTGCATGACCGTGTAGGTGCCGGGCACGAGGGCCGTCGCATCGACGTTGACTGCGAGCGGAGAACCGGATGGAAGCGTCACCGCACCCGTCGTCGCAATCATCGGCTCGGAGGCGGAGGGATTGACGACCGTGACGGACGCACCTTCCTCGAAATCGAGGTTCTTGCCGCCGCCCACGTTGCCGTCAACGGTGTAGTCGCTCTTGTAGATGAACGTATCGTCCGAACGCGCGGCGGTGGGATTGCTGCCCATCCACTTCGCGGCGAGATACGCCTCGATTGCGTTGCGATCGGAATCGGAAAGCACGGTCTGGAACGCGATCAGTTCGGAGAGTTCGCGTCCGGCATTACGCTCGGAACTGCCGGAGGCGCGGTCGAGAGTGAGGCGGTTGGACGCACCGTTGGCCGTCGTCACGGTGGAATATACGTGACGGTCTGTCGGGACAAGCGTGTGGCAAGTGTCGGAAACGGCCACACCATCACAGTACCAAGCACTGTTCTGGTTGTTGCCGCTGTTGTATGAATAGGCGCCGTTCGTACTCTTCGTGCCGTTATTGCCACCACGGTGGAAGTTGTACGACGAAGAGTCGCCGAGCCAGAACGCCTTTACATCCTGGCAGATCGACATCGCCCAGAACGCGGTACGGATCGTCGTCATACGAACCGAGAACGAGAGGTCGATGCCGCTGTTGCACGCACCCATGCAGTAGGCGGGTACACCGTTCGTGACGGAGAGCATTCCCCAGTTGGGCTCGTGGGAGTCGATGGTGTAGGCCGTCGCGTCGCGCTTGTACGAGGAACGATCCTTCCACTTCGTGACAAGTCCGAAGGTGTTGTCCTTGAACTCGAAGTTCGCAGCGTCGGAGGCGTCGAGCCAGATGAGCGCGTTCGCCGCGATGTACGGTTCGATCCACGCGGTCGCGTCGTAAGCGGCGACGCCTGCCGTGACGACATCCGTGCCGGAGAGCGTCGCGGCGGCTGCCGTGCCCATAAGCACGCCGTTGTGCGCGGGCTTGGCGGAAATCTTTGATACGTCGATGGAGCCGGCGTTCGTGAAGAGCGTCGCGGCGGTTCCGGCGGGGAGGTCGTTGACGCCGACCGTCATCGGCGCCGTCACGGAGGATCCGGCGGCGAGCGCAATCGGTGCGCCATTGGCGATGGCGAGCGACGGGCCCGCAAACTCGATCGGATACGCGGGCGTGGCGGTGGGCAGCGACACCGTGCCGTCGCCCGTCAGGCGCACGGTCGGGAGGGACGCGCTTGTCGCGTCCGCAACAATCTCCGGAAGCGGCAGGACCGCCGCGTGGTTGGAAAGCCCCGTCGCCTTGTCCGCTACGAGTTCCAGCTGCGCGGCGGATGTCGCCACGGTGAAGCCGTTCGTGTTGGCAAGCGCGATCTTCGCGGGCGAGACGAAGTTCATTGAACCCGTGTAGTAGTAAATGCCGCCGTATGCGCAGGGCCCGACTTCGACGAACGCATTCGCGCACGTGCCGCTCGCGTTGCCTTCCTCCGCCGTCGCCGCCTCCTGCACGAAGAGGCCGGTCTTCTGACTGGCGGTGTATGCCTTGAAACCACCCTTGAACTTGACGTGCGCGTTCTCGCAGCAGGCCGCCGTGAGCGTGTAGGCATTGACGACCGCGACCGGCGGCTCGATCTCAACAGTGCCGTCGAACACGACGCGGCTGTCGCGGTAGGCGTAGAGGCCGCAGTAGGAGTCGCCCGCGCCGATTACGCGAGAACCGTCGTGGAAGAAGAACTTGCCGCCGTCGATGCGCTGACGGTAGGCCTGCGCGTCGAGCGTGCCGTAGAGGTGGAACACCGTTGTCGTCGCGCCTTGGAACGCCTCGTTGATGTTCATGCGGAGCGTCGCGCCCGCGTTGACGGTGAGGTTGCCTTTGATGGTGTTCGCGGCGAAGGTGAAGAGTGACGTGCCGTCGGCGACGGTTACGGAACCATTCGCGTCAATCGTCGTCGTGCCGGCGACGTTAAGGTTTCCGCGCGTCGTGAGCGAACCGCCATCGCGGACAGTGATCGCTCCCTGCCACGTCGCGCCCTCGCCCGCGTCGATCGTGATGTCGTCCGCGATGGTGAGCGCCTTGCCCCACAGCGGATCGGAAGGCGTGATCGTCGGCGTGTTCGCAGTCGTGAACACGCCGGTCAGGGTGTTCGTGAGGAACGTGGAGCGGACGAGGTCGTAGAGGCCGAGCTCGCCGTCCGCGTCGCGCCGCGCCGGCACGAGGTCGAGGCGGAGGTTCCCGCCCGCATCCTTCAGCTTGAACGAGTAGAGCGCGTAGGAGCCGTAGTTGCCGTTGCTTGTCGTGGGGAGGCCGTTGTGCGAGCAGAGTAGGCACAGCTCAGAGTTGGGCGTGTACTCGTCCGCGCCTCCCATCGTCACGTTGACCGCCTCGGTGTTCGCGGCGATGTTCGTGACGACGGCCGTGCGCGCGCCGTAGTCCGCGACGACGAGGTAGTTTGTGCAGGCGAGGAGCGTCGTCGTGCTCGTGACCTGCACCGTGTCGCGGTCGAAGCGCATCTTGCCGTTGGAGGTGTTCAGCACGAACGCGCTGAACTGGCGCTCGGTGGCGTTGGTGCGCGAACACCAGAGCTGCTGCGTCGCGTTCACGACGGACGGGCGGAACACCATCTCCGCCTTGTCCGTGCCGTTCGGCACGAGGCCGGTTCGCACCTGGCAGTTGCCGTTCGCCTTGAGGTACGGCACTTGCGTGTAGCCGGCCGGCAGGCCGTCGCCCAGCGCCGTCACCGCACACGCAAGAGCCAAAACAACAACACGAGCGAAATTACAAGTTTTCGCCCCCCCCCTACGGGAGTTGCAGATAAGTTTTTTCATCGTTTTTGTCTTCATTGAATTGAACCTCCTTGGTCGAATGAGTGACGCCAATATTACCAAAATCCCCCGCCGTTTGCAAGCCCAAAGGCCAGAAAAAGTTGGTAGGCAACCCAAGGGGAAGCCCCCTGAGGGTCTAGCGTCTAACCCCTGAGGGTCTAGCATCTAACCCCTGAGGGTCTAGCGTCTAACCCCTGAGGGTCTAGCAACAGGCCCCTTCTTGCTGTTGTACGCTTGCTGTCTGCGGCTCGCGGGGACGCTCGCCCTCCCGCGTTACCGCACGATGACACACCGCCAGTTGTGCGTCAATCGGCTGTATGCGCCGTTATTGTAGCACAAAATGATGCCGAATGGCAAACCCAAAAATGTGCAAGGCGTCTCTACCATAATCGTAGAAATGCTTTTTTATGCATTTTGCAGTTTCATCACGCAGACACACAGGGACGGATTTGCGAGTCAATGAAATCCCGTTAACCATGTTAATCCTGTCGAAAAGCAAACCCGATCCAAAACCGGCCATCCTACATGGCTTTTTCGAGGCAAACTACGGAAATCATGCCCTTTATGGCGTTTCTTGCAATCATGCTTGTTGCCTGTCACCGCTTTTGGAGCAACGAAGCGGTTCTAGGCGACCTATAATATAGTGGAGGGCAGGGGAGGGAAGTGGCTACCCCCGCCCAAGGAGACAGCTACCCCCACCATAGCAGACAGCTACCCCTACCCTAGCAGACAGCTACCCCCTACCCTACTTGGCCGCTACCCCTACCCTAGTTGGCGTTCGACTGCGGCACGGTGCATCCATAACGTCAAATATTACATTACAGAGAAATGCGCTTTTAAGAAATTATACAGGCTTTCATTTAAGACTATCGCAAAATGAAAAATTATGCTATACTTTACGCCGCTTGAAATGGTCTCATTGGCCGAACGGACAAGATTTTCAAGTACACGGAGATTGTGACGGATGAAATTCTGGTTTGGAAAGAAGGAAGAAGAGGCACCCAAAGAGGAGTCCAACACCGCTGCCGAAAGCCCGGCACCAGCGGTGCCGGAGCCTGTGCCATCCAACGAAGTCCCAGTCGCTCCACCGCCCCCTCCACTTCCAACACCCCCGCACGAAACGCTTGGCTCGGAGCGCCCCGTGTCCCCGCCGCTCGAGCCGGCCACCACGCTCATCCGCCCGCAGCCGAACCAGAAGGTGCTGTACTACCAGCTCATGAACGGACTCTACGACGCGGTGATGATCCTCGACCAGAACGGACACATCGTGGACTGCAACACGCGCGTGACGCCGGTACTCGGATACGAGCGAGACGAGATGTGGGACATGCCGGTGTCGGACGTAATCAAGGGCATCGGCCCGCAGATTTTCCAGCAGATGAAGGACGCCCTCTACAACAACCACCAGGTGCTAATCAACGCGAAATGCACGCGCAAGGACGGCGTGGTGTTCCAGGGCGAAGTGGGCGTGTGCCTCATGCACCTCACGCGCGGCGAGAACCTGGTGTTCACGGTCCGCAACGTGGAAAAGCGCATCGCGGAGATGATGCGCAAGGTCACTGCGCAAATGCAAGGAACGGAGACGAAAACCGTCCCCGCCCCTCGCGCCGTACTCAAGGCCGTCCCCAAGGCAGTTCCACCGTCACCTTGAAGAGCCGCTAAATGTCGGCGCGTCCATCTCGGCAAGGACTGACGCGACCGTTTCACGCAGTTTCGCGGTGAGGCGCTTGCGTATCTGGTAGAGATTGTCACTCGAAATGCCGTAGAGCCGCATCACGATTTCCGTGTCCTGTCCCTCAATCGCGCTCGCGACGAACGCCGCATAGTGTTCTGGATTGACTTCCGGCTTGATGCGGCGCAGCGCCTCCTCCAGCGCGGCCGCCTGCCATTCGCGTTCGGCGAAACCA
>CACZDG010000175.1 GCA_902779865.1 uncultured bacterium | reverse complement strand
TGAAATCGCGCTCGCCGCGAAGAGCGGGGCGTACGGCGTGAAGCTCGCCGGGCGGTTCAGGGTGCTTTCCGACGGCGCGGTGACGGCGCAGGCCGACGGCTCGCTGAAGGTGGAGGGGGCCACCGAGGCGACGGTCGTCTATACGCTCGCCACAAACTACCGTTTCGTGCCGGAGATGTTCGAGGCGTCGAAGGGACAAGGCTCCGACAAGAATTACGACAGGTCGCCCTATCTGGGGCCGGACCCCGCCGCCGAGGCCGACCGGCGTGTCGCGGCTGCATCCAACCTCGGCTACGACGAGCTGAAGAAACGTCACCTTGCCGACTTCCGCAGTCTAGTTGGGCGTAGCTCGATTGACGTCGATTTCGACTCGGCGGACATGTCGCTCACCACGCCCGAACTGCGCGTGCTTGGCGGCAACAGCATTTACCTTCAGTTGCTCTACTGGCGGCTAGGAAAGTTCCTGCTCGCCTCGTCGTCGCGCCCAGGGACGCTTCCCGGTTCGCTTCAGGGTTGCTGGGCGGGGCCGGTGCTGACGACGGCGTGGGGATCGGGCTTCTGGCACAACATCAACGTGCAGATGGACTACTGGGGAGCGTTCTCTTGCAACATGGCGGAGTGCATGGAGGCGTATGCAGCGTTCAACGCGGCGTTTCGTCCTACGACTCGCGCCGCCGCCGAGGGGTATCTCCGCCGGGTGAATCCCGAAGGGTTGAAGGTGCCGCTCACGGACGACTTCTGGAGCGTCGGCACTGCCGCGTGGCCGTATCAGGTGAGTGGTGCGCCAGGCGGGCATTCAGGTCCCGGAACGGGCGGCTTCACCACGGCGCTCTACATCGACTGGTACGACTTCACGCAGGACCGTGACGTCCTTGAGAAGCACTGCTGGCCCGTGCTGCGCGGCATGGCGGACTTCCTCACGCGCTGCGTCGTCGAGACGAACGGACTTTACCTCTCCAAGTTCTCCGCGTCGCCTGAACAACGCAGCAGGAATGGCGGTGGCTACTACAAAACCGTCGGTTGCGCGTTCGACCAGCAGATGATCCTCCTCGGTGGGCGAGAGCGGGCAGATCAAGGAGTTCCGCGAGGAGCGCTTCTACGGCGACTTCGTGCGGGAGAAGCACCACCGCCACATCTCGCACCTCGTCGGGCTCTACCCCGGCGCCATCATAAACCGCACCACGCCGGACTGGATGAAGGCGGCGAACCGCACGCTCGACATGCGCGGCGAAATGACGACGGCGTGGGCGCTCGTCCACCGCGCCTGCTGCCGCGCCCGCACGGGCGAGGGCGACGCGGCGGTGCGGCTCTTCGGCAACCTCATGGAGGCCAAGACGGCGGACACGCTCTGGTCGATCGCGCACGGCGTCCACATCATCGACGCGAACTACGCGGGCGCGGCGCTGTTCGCGGAACTGGTGCTCCAGAGCCACGAGCTCGACGAGAAGGGCAACTTCGTCATTGACCTGTTGCCGGCGCTTCCTTCATCGTGGGCGAAGCACGGTTCCTTCCGCGGACTTTGCGTGCGCGGCGGATGGGAGGTGGACTGCGAGTGGCGCGACGGGAAACCCGTGAAGGTGAACCTTCGTCCCGGCTCGCACGCTGGCCCGAAACCAACCGTGCGCTGCAAGTGAGGGATGTGATGAAAACGGCGCTGCTGCATTACTGGCTTACAAACCGGCGCGGCGGGGAACAGGTCCTTTCCGCGCTGGGGCGGCTGTTGCCGGAAGCGGACATCTACACCCACGCCTTTGGCCTGAAGATGCGAACGCCGGGCAAGGACGGCGAATGGGAGGGGCATAGCGTTCGCGAGACGTTCATTGCGCACCTGCCGTTAGGACGCCGCAAACCGCAGGCGTATCTGCCGCTCATGCCAGCCGCAACGCGTGGGCTGAATCTGGAAGGATACGACTTGATAGTATCAAGCGAGTCGGGGCCGATCAAGGGAATCCGCAAGCCAGCAGGCGCGCGCCACGTGTGTTACTGCCACACGCCGATGCGCTACTTGTGGGATTTGCACGATGAATACTACCGTGATGCGGGGCCTCTTGGAAAACTCGCGATGCGAATGTTCACGCCGTATCTTCGGAGGGAAGATCTTAAAAGCGCGGAGTCCGTCGATGAGTTTATCGCCAACAGCGCGTTCGTTGCCGAGCGCATACGCAAGGTTTACGGACGCGATTCGGTCGTGGTGCATCCTCCTGTCGATACAGGGTTTTATGGGGATTGCGAACGCGGCGAGGGCGGTTACTACCTTTTCGCCGGTGCGCCGGTGAAGTACAAAAGGCTAGACCTAGCCCGCGCTGCGTGCGAGCGCCTTGGACGCCGTCTTGTGGTGGCGGGCGGAGGCGGGTTCACGCGTGAGGAAATGCGGACGGCTTACGCCGGTGCGCGCGCGCTGCTCTTTCCGGGGTTGGAGGACTTCGGCATCGTGCCGGTTGAGGCTCAAGCTACAGGTACGCCGGTCATCGCGTATGGCGCTGGTGGAGCTCTTGAGACCGTAGCCGGCGGCGATACAGGAATCTTCTTTGCGGAGCAGACGGTAGAATCGCTTTGCAACGCCATTGAGGAGTTTGAAGGCCGTACCTGGTCGGCGGAACGTTGCCGAGCACAAGCCGCGAGGTTTGACGGTTCTGTGTTCAACGACCGGATGTCGGCCATACTGGCAAGTGTTTAAGAAAGGAAAAAAGAAATGATGGTTGAAATCATGTTGGCGGCGGCGCTCGTGCCGCAACCCGTGTCGATGAAGACGGGGACTGGTAGCGTCCCCGCGAAGAACGCAAAGGTCGCGCATGTGTCCGATGCGTCGATTCCGCCGGAGGGATACCGGCTGAGCGTGAGACCGGACGGCGTGACGGTGGCAAGTTCGTCCGATGCTGGACGGTTCTACGCCGCGCAGACGCTTGCGCAGTTGAAGGAGGGCGACGCATACCCCGTCGTGGAGATCGAGGATGCTCCGCAGTACAAGTGGCGCGGACTCCTCATCGACGACTGCCGCCACTTCTTCGGCAAGGAGAAGATCAAGCGCGTGATCGATGTCATGTCGCAGCACAAGATGAACCGCCTGCACTGGCACCTCACCGACGACCAGGGGTGGCGTCTTGACATCCCCGGTTACCCGGAACTGGCGCGCCATGCATCCGTCCGCGCGGCGAGCGCTAAGCACGGGACGCGTCCGCACGTGAACATGAAGAACTACTCGCACCTCCTCAACGGCGAGAAGTACGGTCCGTTCTTCTACACCGAGGCGGACATCAAGGAAATCCTCGCTTACGCGGCGAAACGCCACGTCGTCATTGTTCCCGAGATTGAGCTGCCGGGGCATGTCTATGCCGCGCTATCGGCCTATCCGGAGCTCGCGTGCTTCCCCGAGCGCCTGAAGGGCAAGGGACCGCTCTGCGCATGGGGAATCGAAAAAGACGTTCTCTGCCTCGGCAACGACAAGGCGGTGAAGTTCATGGAGGACGTCCTCGACTACGTGTGCAGGCTCTTCCCTGGCGACGTTGTACACATCGGCGGCGACGAGTGTCCGCAGGATCGCTGGAAGACGTGTCCGAAGTGCCAGGCCCGCATGAAGAAGGAGGGCATTGCCGACGTCCATGGCCTACAGCCGTGGATCACGCGGCACTTCGTCAAGTTCCTCGCCGCGCGTGGACGGCGTCCTATCGGCTGGGACGAATACCTACTCGGCGACGTACCGAAGAGCGCGATCGGCATGAGCTGGCGCGCTGGCGGCGGCGGTGCCGGACACCAGTTCCTCACGCCCCTTGAGTGCGTGAAGCGCGGACACGACCTCGTGATGACGCCCCGCACGTTCTGCTATCTCGACTACGGACAGGGACTTAAAGACGATCCGTTCCAGTACATCGGCGGCAAGGTCACGCTTGAGAAGAGTTATGCGTTCAATCCGTGCGAAGGCATCCCTCCGGAGTTGCGCGAACACATCCTCGGCGGTCAGGGCAACAACTGGTCCGAGTACACCTGGAACGAGTACGACCTCGACTGGAAGATGTGGCCACGTGCATGCGCCATAGCGGAGGCTGTGTGGACGGGCGACAGTAAGCCGGGGTTCGCCGACTTCATGCGCCGCATGGAGACGCATCGGAAACGCCTGATCTCGCAGGGCGTCAACTGTGCTCCGCTCAGATAAAGGCATTGCCGTGTAACATGCGGTGAGTTGTGCGGAATAATCGTTCGAGAAGGCATGTCATGGAATTGTGGGAATGAAATCCCATGACATTACCGTTGCGTAACTGCAATAAAATGAGGTCTTGATGGAAAAGCAACTTGAACCATAAGGTGTGAGCGGTGTAATGTCGATAAGCAGAGGAAACATAATGAAGAAAATATTGATGTTGGTAACCGGTGTGGCGGTTTGCGTGTTGGCGAATGCGGGGACGAAACCCGAAACAGCTTCGCGCGAGAAACTGCGCGTGGGAGTCTATGCGGACGTCGGTGCGCGTGGGTCGGTGTTGGCGTACTCCAAGCTGGCGACGCTTTCGCCGGACTGCGAGGCGAAGTTCATCGACGGCGCGGCGGTGCGCGCAGGCGCGCTTTCCGGCGTGGACGTGCTGTTGATGTCCGGCGGCTCGAGCATGGACATCAGCGCGTCGCTCGGCGACGAGGGACGTGCGGCGCTTGAACGGTTCATTCGCGACGGCGGAGGCTTCCTCGGTTCGTGCGCCGGCGCGCTCCTGATGATGGAGACCGCGAAGTACAAGGGCCTCGGCATCATCCCGTACACGCGGGTCGAGGCGCCGCCGCGTGGCGGCGGCACGATCAAAACGATTTGGGCGGACTGCGCGCGCGACCTTGCGGGGATCAAGCCGGGGATTCACACCTCCACCTATCACAGGGGGCCGGTGATGACGCCTTGCGAGGGACATCCCCGTCTCGGCGATTTTACGGTAATGGCCCGCTTCGGCTGCAACATCCTCACCACGAAGCTTGATCCAGACTGTCCGTCGATGGGTGGCTACGCCTCGTGCATCGCGGGCAAGTATGGGAAAGGGAAGGTCTGGGTGTTCTCCGATCATCCCGAAGTGAATCCGCACACGATGGATCTCGTCGTTGGCGGCATCCGCTACCTCACCGGGCGCACTATCCGTTTCGTCCGCGACCAGAAAAAAACGGGACAGTTCGTCGTGGGGTGCCCCACGTCGTTTTCGCCGGGTACGGAGGGTGCGGCGTTCGCGATGGAGCTCGTAAAGGACTCGGACTTTCATGTGCGCGGTGGAGGGTTCGCGTTGAGTTCCGCGGATGCGGTCGTGATCTGCGACTCGCCTGATGCGTCGCGGCTGAAGAAACTTGCAGCTCCGGCGGGCGTGCGGGACTTGAAGCGGTTTCTCGAAAGTGGCGGACACGTCGTTGCATGGGGGCGCGGCGCGAAATGCGTTTCGGGAATGGTGAAGGACGGTGACGGACTACATTTCGTGAAAGGTCCGGCCGAGGCGATGGAGACATTGCGCGCACTGCGGAAGCGTCCTCTTCCGCTGGTTCCCGCTCCGACGTTCGGCGCGGCCCTTCCGCGAGCGGAAGGCGCGGTGCGCACGGGGTTCCTGCTTGGCTCGGGGTCGAGCGGGGCGTGTCTCTTCCGCCTGCTTCGGATGATCGCCTCGTCGCCGAACTACGACGTGCGCTTCCTGCTCGGCTCCGACGTTGCGTCGGGCGCGCTCGCCGACATTGACCTCTTCGTGGTGCCGGGCGGCTGGTCGCAGGCGCAGATGAAGTCGCTGGGCGCGGCCGGATGCTCGAACCTCGTCAACTGGGTGCGTGGCGGCGGCGCGTACTACGGCACGTGCGCGGGGGCCTACCTTGTGGGACAGTCGAACGCCACGCGCACGTACATCGGCCTCACGCCGTATCGTCCGCAGGCGTGTCCGTACCGCGGCAACTCGACGGACGTAAAGTGCGCGTTCACGGATGACGGACGCAAGGCGCTGGGACTCTCCGCGAAGGAGTTCACGACGCTCTACTGGGGTGGGCCGGTGTTCGAGCACGCGCCCGAAACCGCGTTGCCCGATTCCGACATCCGAACCTTCGCAACGTATGCGAGCCAGAACGTCTACTCCTTCAGCACGAACACCATTCCCGCGATGGGCGGACGCGCGGCAATCGTCGGAGGCACCATTGGCAAGGGGAAAGTCCTCACGATCGCGACGCATCCGGAATACCTCGCCGGTTCCCGGCATGTCGTCCGTGCGGGCCTCAAGTACCTCACGGGAAAGAGTGCCGAGGGAAATCTGAATCCCCACGTGCGCGGGGGGCTGGCGCTGGGCTTCTACTGCGCCGACTTCTCGACGCGGGAGATCGGAGACCTTGCGGTGAAACTGATGGGGCTGCCGGGCGTGGACCTTGAGGATGTCTCATCCGGCAAGTTGCAGGACGGCACGCTCGACCACCTTGACGCGGTGGTGTTGCCTGTTCCGGACAAGGAGGCGTGCAACTTCCTGAAAGCGTTCGCTTCTCGCGGTGGCAAGGTGTACGCCTGCTGCCGCACGAAGAAGCAGCGCGATGCCGTGAAGGCGTTTCCCGCCGGAAGCGTCGTCGTCTGCGAGGGTGAAGAGGCCGTCGCGAAGGCAATCACCAACCGTGACTGACGCGCCGCCGAGCGGGACGAAACCCAGTTTCGTGCAAATCACCGAATATGCGTTCTGAAAAGGTGCCCTAAACGGCCACAGTGAACGAGTTTAGCGACCCTTCAGTACAGCTAATGTTTGTACTTGGGTTAAACCTATACTCGTCAGTTGAAAGTCTCACGCAGAGACGCAGAGAGACGGAGAGCGCAGAGCAATTAAGCGACGTAATCTCTTAAAACTCTGCCTCTCTGCGCCTCTGCGTGATATATAACGGAGTGCATGGAAAATGAAATGACGAATTTAGGTTAAATGAGGTGAATTAATTATGAATAAAGATAAAATACGAACGACGTTCATTCTTCTGGCAACGGCATTTGCAGCTTTTGCCGGAGTGGTGCCGACGGATAAACCGGCGTTGGTGTTGAAAGAACGGACGCTTGCCGACGTGCAGGCGAACGAAATCAGCGGCACCGCCATCGGCACGCACATGCGTCCGCGGAACATGATTGGGTACAATAAGGCCTTGCTGCCAGCGACGGGCGGCCAGCCGGCGCGTCTGCGCGTCGAGATGCAGATGATGGACTCCTACCACCTGAAGTGCATCGTGCTAGAGCTATTCGACGGCGCGGAATTGCCCGCTGCCGTGACAGCAAGCGTACAACAACAAGTTGGAGCCGTGGAGGGAGTATATGGCCGTGCCGTCGCCGCTAGCTACGTGCTCACGAAGGACCATGGTCTCGGCTGGAAGTTCGTGAACGCGGATGGTTCGCTCAACGGAACTGCCCATCCGCTCGTGACCAACCCAAAGGGCGCGGGCTATGGAATCGCCGACCTCACGCTCGTGCCGCGCGATATTGATGTGGGCGGCAACGAGCCCACAATGCTCGCGCCCGACGAGGCCGAACGGCAGATCGAGGCCGCACGTGGCGTGATCGCGCGTTTCGCGGGTGAAGAGGTGTCACGCCAGCTCACGCTTGAAATCATCCCGTTCGACGCGGGGCGTCCTGTCTTCGAGGTGTTGGAGAAGGGAAGGCGACGAGAAGCTGGCGGACTACTACGAAACAGACGCGCGGCGCATCATCACGGTGTGGGCGCCGGGTCTGGGCGACTATGCGGCGCGCGTGTGGAGCGGACTCGTGGCGAACTACTACCTGCCGCGTCTGCGTCTGGCGCGCGCGGGCAAGGCCAAGGAAATCCGCGCCTGGCAGAACAAGTGGGTGGAGGGGCGTCTGCCGATCGCGCCGCCTGCCCCTGGCTGGACCTGCGAGAAACTGGTTGACGAACTTGTCGCCGCCTGGGAGGATTTCAGTAAAATATAACTGAAGATGTGCTAAAAACAGTCGCTGAGAACGATTTTAGCACCGATTCAGAGTGAATAATGTTTGTACTTGTGCTAAAAAATAAAAAATGCTATCATACTAGCACCTTGAAGAAATAAAGGAGTACAGGATGATAGGTCGGAAAGCTGAACAAGATGAACTCATGCGGATGTATGAATCCAACGAGTCGGAGTTTGTCGCAATCTATGGACGTCGGCGCGTAGGCAAGACGTATCTTGTGCGAGAGACGTTTGACGGACAGTTTACGTTCCAGCATTCCGGCCTTGCGAAAGGCGGGATGAAGCGCCAACTCGCCAATTTCGCCGTTTCCCTCAAGTCGTTTGGACTGTCTGGGCATGGAACGCCGAAGAACTGGGACGAGGCGTTTGTCATGCTTCGAGAGGTTGTTGCCGCGAGCGAGTGCCAGCGGAAGGTCGGCGTGTTCCGCGAAGTCACGAAGACGCGGAAGTCGATCCATCTGACGATAATCACTTCCAGCGGACTCGTGCGGAACGAGTATTCGTCGCGCATCCAGTCCGAGGTGTCACTGGACGACCTTTTCACGGCGGGATAATCCGACGTACAGGGCACCGATTGGAACGATTTCAACAAACATAGATAATGGGAAAACAGGTAATGAAGAGATTGATTCTTGCCGTTGCTGCGTTTGCTGCGGCGTGTTTGACGTTTGCACAGGAGCAGACTTGCACGATAGCCGACTTCACGGGACGGCACGGATGGGGGAACCCGCACCATGTCGCGAACGTGGGTTCCTCCGAAAAGGGTCTGTCCTTTGAGATCGACGGCGAAGACCCGTGGTTCTTCGGTCCGAAGGTCGAAATCCCGGCCGTTCCCGCCGAGCCGCGGCGCATGACGTTCACCCTGACGTGCGCGCCGACATCGCGAGCGAACAGCTGGCAGCTTTTCTTCGCCCCAGCCGGCCGACAATTCACGGAGAAGATGTCGTGCCGCCTGTACCCCGTGGGTGAGCCGCCATACACCCGCTTCGCGACGCGGGGGGCCGTTCCCTTCAGCCTGAAAGGTCCGTGCCACTTCCGACTCGACCCGCCGCCCGGCAGCAACGAGACGTTCACGGTGAAGAACCTCACGATGGAATGGCGCAAGCCGCTCTGGAGCTATGCGCCGCAGAAGGTTCCGCCGCTCGTGATTCCCGCCTCGACGCCGCTTGTCCTCAAGGGCAAGGGATGGGAACTGCGACACGATCCCGACCGCATCGGCGCGTTCCGGTTCATCTCGCGCGGCAAGACGGTGGAGAACTTGCCGGAGGAGCCGTTCGTCTATGTTGACAAGGCGGGCAAGGTGCGTACGCTCGACTGGTCGAAGGCGAAGATGGAGGGCATGGCGTGGCCGGAGGGCGAGATCTCGACGAGCGCGCAGATGATGGATGCCGACGGCCGCAAGTGGTACATCAAGCGGTGCTTCATATCGGAGGGGGACGGGGATGCCATGCGTGTGGAAACGAGTATCAGGTTTGATACGTCAAAGGACGGTGAACTGGCGAAGGCGCTGCACATACCGGCGTTGACGCTTTTTGTCGACCGGGCGTCGAACGGACGCAAGCACCAGGCGATGCTCGCGGGCGTGGAGTATCTTGACGACGAGCCGTCGTCCAACACGAAGGAAATCCGCACGCACGAGCACAACCGCCTGATACCGGCCGAGTACCGCCTGAGCGCGCCGATGGCCGCGTTCACAAGGGACGGCAGCTGGTTCGCCGCGACGTGGGGAAAGCCGGTGCTGCGATTTGAAATGAGGTACAAGGTATTGGGTATATGGCCTAGGTACAAGAGAAAGGCATTGGTTGGAGGCGTGTGGACCGAAAGTGACAAGGTCGGCGTATCGTGGCCTTCGTTTTTTGCGACCGCGTTCGACACGCCCGACCGCCTGTTCAAGAGCGGCGGGCATCTGCTTGCGTTCTGGGCGCCGGCGGTGGGGCCGGAACGCGGCGAATCGGAGCTTGACGTGTACGAGCCAGTGCCGTTCCAGGAGGCGGCGCATGTCGTGAAGTTCCGCGCTGGGGAGGGCGCGAGCGTGGCCGACGCCCTTGAGACGTGCTTCAAGGAAAAGAAACTGCCTCCGCCCGACACTATCGACAGGACGGCCGCGCTCGAACAGCTCGCACACGGCTGGCTCGATTCAGCAATCCGAGAAGGCGTGAAGTTCAAGCACGCGATCGGAGGAAGCTTCAAGTCGTCGCTCGTCGCGGACGCGCCCATCCTCATGCAGCACCTCGCGTCCGCGCTCGACCGCGAGCCGAAGGGCGACAAGAAACTCGCCGCGCGTCTGCGTACGACCGCCGCCGAGGTGCTTGCCGTCGTGCCGAAGCGCGACGTGGGCTTTACGGGCGTCTCGCACGTGCGCCGTCCCGCGCCCGTGCTCGTCGCGGGCGACGTGCCGGCGTTTCTTGCGCGCAAGGACGCGGATCTCAGGAGCGGCAACGTCACGCTCGCCAGCGGAAAGCGCATCTGGAAGCCGCAGCCCGGCAAGCCCGACTTCGGCGCGACGCTTGGCGCGGACCACTGCAACGGCTATACGGCGATGGCGCTGGACGGACTCCTCTCGGCGGCCACGTGGAGCGGCGACGAGGCGGAGATCGCGAAGGCGCTTGCGATCGTCGACAAGGCGACGGCTCTCTACCACGGCACCGTGCCGCGTGGCGCGCAACCGTGGGAGATGCCGCTCCACACGCCGGACATCATGGCCTCGGCGCACCTCGTGCGAATCTACACGCTCGCCTATCTTCTGAAGCCCGATCCCGCCTATCTCCGCGAGGCGCGGCACTGGGCGTACGGTGGTCTTTCGATGGTGTACCTCGTGCCGCCGCCGTTCGACTTTGACAAAGAAGTGAAACCGGTAGGCCTTTACGCAACGTGCGCGGTGATGGGGGCGACACATTGGGTGGCTCCAAACTGGATTGGACGTCCCGTGCAGTGGTGCGGTCTCGTCTATTCGGCCGCGCTGTGGGACCTCGCGAGAATCGAGTCCGACGACAAGGCACGGAAGTTTTGGCGCAACATCGCGGCCGGCATTACCGTCTCCGGCGCGCGTCAGAACCACACGGCGGACGAACCGCGTTTCGTGGGACTCCTGCCCGACTCCTGGAACTTGGAACATCAGTCGCGCTACCCGATTCCGATCAATCCCGGCACCGTGCAGGAGAACTTCGCCGAATACGTGAAGGTGCCGTTCTATTCGCTGCGCGCCCTCACGCATGCGAACGGTGGCGCGCCGACGCTCGTGCATGCGGCGGGCGAAGTGGAGGTTATCGCGCCGGAGAAGGGGACGCTGCGCTGCCGTATCACGGCGTGGCCACAGACGCCGTCAAAGGTCGTGGTGACGCGTGTGGCGAAGCCGCAACGCGTCCTCTTTGCTGGTGCCCCTGCCAAGTTTGAATACATCCCCGAGCGCCGTGCCCTGGTGGTGGAGATCACTGCAAGCGCGTGCGGGGTACTAGAGGTTGTTCCATGATCTCATGCCCCATACCCGCTACTTCGCATATCGCGATAACTGACGTACCGCGCATTCACATCCCAAACCGTGCGCAAAACTTCAATTTAACCTATACTCGTTAGTTGAATGTCTCACGCAGAGAGGCGGAGAACGCACGGCCAGAAGCCAATTAAGCGACGTAATCTCTTAAAACTCTGCCTCTCTGCGCCTCTGCGTGATATATAACGGAGTGCATGGAAAATGAAATGACGAATTTAGGTTTACGAGACTCCTTGTCAGGGGAGGCAATTGCAAAACCTGGTGGCGTGTCCCTACGCTGTTGCGGTGGATTGTGAACAGTCCGCACTATCTGCCTATTCCATAGAATCGATGGTCGAGTCTCCATTGGATGGAGATGTGGCGTCTCCATTGGATGGAGAGCCGTGTCTCCATTGGATGGAGAGTAGGTGTCTCCATTGGATGGAGAGGTGGGTCTCTATTCAATGGAGAGGCGCGTCTCCATTGGATGGAGAAGTGGGGTCTCCATCCAATGGAGGTTTACAAGTCGGTTGTAGGGGCGTTAGCGGTTTTCTTAGATGAGCGAAAACGCCATTTCCCGGAACCCTTTGATACGTCACCTGTGTTTGCGATGTGGCAAAACTGGTCAGACCGGTTTTGCCACTAAGACGCTATCCCCCTGGAACCATTTGGTACGTCACCCGTGTTTGCGAAGTGGCAAAACCGGTCAGACCGGTTTTGCCACTTCTCATCTACCACATTCGCCTTGTGTTTTGACCAAGGCAAAGTCCTTTTGCTTCATGCTCCAAGGTACATGGGCCTAAGCAGACATGTCTCCTTGGCGCAAGCGGACATGTCTCCTTGGCGCAAGCAGACATGTCACCTTGGCGCAAGCGGACATGTCACCTTGGCGTAAGCAGACATGTCACCTTGGCGTAAGCAGACATGTCACCTTGGCGCAAGCAGACATGTCACTTTGGCGCAAGCAGACATGTCACCTTTGACGCAACGGACATGTCCCTTTAGATACGTCCACATTGAAGGGCATTAACTTTGGACTTCAGGCCCGATTTATGGTGTCATTAGCGGGTTTGACCACTGCCTCCAGATACATAACGGCGAATGCATAACGCCAGAATTGCGCTTTTACGAAAATCCGCCTTGCGTTGTGGGGCGGATTTTGGTATTCTAACGGCGTTCTGCGGATTGGGTATTGAAAATTCGCGCAAGAAGTGGAATTCAGGGGTTGTAACTTTTTTCATTTACCCCCTTGTGTTTGAAAATATAATATGCTACACTACGTGCCGAACCCCATTGATGGGTTGTTAACCGACCGCTGAGCTTAGGCAATGCGGTGCAGAGCCGGGCGAGAGTCCGGCTCTTGCCTTATAAGAAGATGAAGAAACGAACAATAGTGTATATTGATGGATTCAACCTGTACTACGGGTTGCTTAGGTTTTCATGCGACAAATGGTTGGACATTGTTGCTTTCGCCAACACCCTATTGCCTCGGCCTGAAGAACACAACATTATGTCCGTCAAATATTTTACGGCTCGCGTAAACTACGACCCGGCTGAACCAACCGCACAAATGCGACAGTCTGTGTATCTTTCCGCCCTTGCAGCATATCGTCCCGAACTGAGCATAATTGAGGGTTACTACAAACGCTTCCGCGCCCGTTATCCCTTTGCCAAAGAACCATGCAAGTCTTGTAATAAGGTTTCCGTCGCAACCATCTGGAAAACGGAAGAGAAACGGTCAGATGTGAACATTGCCTCTCAAATGTTCATTGATCACATTGAGACGAAATTTGACTGTATCGTACTCGTATCTGGTGATACGGACCTCATTACACCTCTCCACTATCTAAAGAAGTGTACAGGAAAATCCGTCATCGTATTCAACCCGCACGAACGTCCCAGCGAAGAACTCCGAGCTGTATCCACATACTATAAACATATCCCACGCGACCTTCCAGCGAAGTGCCAGTTGCCGGAGATTGTGACGTTGCCAAATGGGCGCACGATCCACCGCCCGGCTGCATGGGCGTGAGTCAGGGCACCTGTTTTCTCAATTTGCAATTTCCGAAAATCCGCCTTGCGTTGTGGGGCGGATTTTGGTATTCTAATGCCGTTCTGCGGATTAGGCGACTGATCCAAGGAACATCCAGATTACCCGCGTGGAGGTTGGCGAGCAACCGTAGCCACCACCGCGTTTGGGTCGCGTCGAGTGAAATGTGTAGGAACTGATCACCCGAAAGACGCATAGAAGAAGCACTGCCTTCGTGCAGGTTTGCCTCCTTCGATGTATCTTTCAAGGTAATCCTACACAACCTCACTCGGTGCATCGAGGGAGGTGTTTAAGTTTCCAACGCCGCTCCGATGTCTGAAAAGGGAAACGCAAAAACAGACAAAGGAACAAGAAGCGATGAAGATGATGAGGCTTGCGACCGCTGTGGCGGTCGCCGGATGGACCGCAGCCCAGGCGGCGGTATCGGTGACGAACGTGACGGTTCAGCAGCGCTGGCCGTGGAACGGAAAGGTCGATATCGACTACGAGGTGTCGAGCGACGCCCCCGACGACTCGATATTCGTCTATCCCGAGGCGAAGGAGAACGATCGCAACATTGCAATCGCCCCGCGCACGCTCACTGGCGACGGCGTGGAGCCTTCGATGTGTGGCGCGCGCGTGAAGCCCGGCCGGCACCGCATGACGTGGCACATGGACACCGACGAGCCGACGCTCCACTCCAGCTCATTCACCGTCACGATGCATGCCGTCAAAGGCGGGATGTACCTTGTGGTCGATCTCTCCGCCGGCCCGTCCCCGAAGTCCGTCAAACTGGTGTGCCAGGAGGTCCACAAGCATACTCACTCGCGCAACGTGTTGCTGCCTGTTGATGTCGTTGTCGATAGGGTGAACAAATTGCTGGAGGGGTGGGGCGCGTTCTACTCGGTCGGCTACCCGTCGAGGGTCTTTCGGAAGGTGAACCACTATGTGCTGAAGCGCATGGCGCGGTTTCTCAACAGGAA
>CACZDG010000174.1 GCA_902779865.1 uncultured bacterium | reverse complement strand
GTACTTCTTCCCCGCGCCGTAGTCCGCCCGCACGCGCCTGCCGTCCGCAGAGACGACGACGTTCGTGGTGTCGAGCTGGAAGAGGAGCGTGTAGTCGTGTTCCCTGCCGTCGGCGGATTCCGCCACGTCACAAATGGTGATCACGTCGCGCTTCTTGTCGAACGTGATCTCGCGGCGCTGCTTCGCGAGCTTTTGGCGCTTCGGACCGAACCCCTGGTCGTAGATTCCAAAGGCAAAGTCCTCGTCCTTGGTCGAGCGCCAGCCGGCGTCGATGGGCGCGGTGACGCGTTTCGGTCCCGGACGATTCTGCGCAAGGCCATCAACGAGCAGCGTGTTGTGGTCGTAGCCCGAAAGGCCGTAGCCCCTTCTTCTGGAAGCCTCGTACTGTCCACCTCCGTCGTCGAACACAAGGCACTCGTTCCCCTTCCACAGCACGAAGGAGAGCTTGTCCTGATGCCAATGCCCCATTCCGAGAGGCCCCACGTCGAACGCAAGGTACGTCGCGTCGGGCGTCCAGTCCGTGCGCATCGCGGCGAATCCCGAATACGGCAGATAGCGCGATGCCGTCTCGTCCTTCGGCGGCTCACCCTCGCGCCCGTTGGTGACGAGCCAAAGGAAGTCGCGCCGCTCCGGAAATATCTTCGCGGCCGCGGAAAGCGAAGACGCCTTCGGATCGGTGAAGGTGTCGTTGAAGTTCGGCATGGTGAAGGCCGGCGTCACGAGCGCGAGCGGACCCTCCGTGCCGAGGCAGAGCGTATCGAGGAAATCCTTGGGTATCTCGTGCCCGAACCCGAAGGCCTGTGCGCGCAGATACAGCCGCGTTGCTGAGGAATGGAACACCTGGTGGTAGTTCGGCGACAGTTCGTAGTGAAGCCCGTCGGGCAGGACCTGCGCCTTGATCGCCTGCGAAAACACGCGAAGCGCCTCGCGGCGGATCGACTCCGAATCCTCGAACTCCGGGAAGTCGAGCGCGAAGAAGTACGCGCCCGTCATCTCCATCAAGAGCCAGTTCCCGCCCGTGCGGTGCGCGAGCAGGTGACGCGCCTGTGCGTGCGCCGACTTGATGAAGGCGAGCAGCAGATCGTCCGTAAACGCAGGCGACTTCCTAAACGCCTCGAACGCGACGCTCCACGAGCCCATCAAACGGACGCCCTCCTCGATGGTGCGCCACGGGGAGCCCCTGTTGTTGTACCCGCGCTCCGGCGGCACCCCGCCCGTCTGCTTCAGCCAGTCGGAGAACTGCTGCGCGAAGGCGCGGGCGTACTTCTCGTCGCCGGTGCGCGTGTAGGCCCGCGCGAGGGCGGTCCAGAACGACATCCGGTTGAGCTGCCATGTCCACTCGGGATTGTACGGGCCCTTCTTCGCCGAGGCGTCGAAGAGCCAGTCCACGCGGTTGGACGGGTACGCCCAGGTTACGCCCACGACCTCTATCTCGCCCTTCACGATGCGGTCAACCTCCCCGAGGTCGCGCGCCGCGTCTCGCGCGAACACGCCGGAATCGATCTCCGGCTTCGCGGGGCGCGAACGGAAATACGCGGCGGGCGGCAGCGCGTCCGCCGTCGCGGCACAAACAGCGGTCGCCGCAAGCGTAACCACTGCAAATACATGAAAGCGATGAGCCGCCCAACTTTTCAGCTCGCAGACTCTGTCCATTTGAGATTTATTTAATTTTCGCATGGCGGACAGTTTAGCAAAAATTCCGTTACTCCACCACTCAGTATGGCCTAAGCTAGATTTTGCTTTTGTCCGTGCAGAACATGTAGAACGTGTAGATCATGCTGCCGCATTGTGAACGGTTTGCGGCAACAAATATCCCTTGTGCCAAAATCGACCGTTCCAACCGTAATATTACGATGCGGAACGGGTGGATGCGGCGGCGGAACGTTGACCGCGTGACTTGAACGCCGTCGGGATGACCACAAATGTTACTGGTATATGAGAAGTGGCAAAACCGGTCAGACCTGTTTTGCCACAAGTTGCCCGCAGCGCACCCGCACGGCAGCGCCGGCAACGACACTCCCTGCGCCCCGAACAACAAAAGCGGAGCAGACATCAAGTGCAAAAATGTAATAATGTATGATGACTTCATGTACGTCATTTCCTTGTTGAAGGGTTTATAGTGGATTCTTGCTGATTTGTCATAAAACCTATGTACCAAGAATCCTTTTTACCGTTACGTTTGTCTTCCAATATTTGAGCCGCACGTTGCTGCCTTTCGACTTCACGTTGCACGTCCTCCGATCCCCGCCGATTGCCTCTCTTACTGTTTGCCCGTCTGATTTCTTCGCATGTTCTAATCGGTCGTCCAAGGAAATTCTCGAACTTTACCTTAATAAGGTTATATTCCGCATCCGTCATTTCTCCATTCTGATAAAAACGAACAGCTGAAGAAGAAGGTAATGAATTCCAAAATGCAAGAGTTCTCTCAAAGTGTTCAGTCCTATTTTCCAAACGGCTTGATTGGTACGTAATAAAATATCTCCTAGCCTGATTGTTCGCCTCGGACTGAGTGTGCGTTATCACATCGCGTATTTTGGAAAGCCAAAGTACGCGCGCCTCCCATAAATCGACAACGCTCATCCCGGGCCAATCGATCCCCCACATCATATCCCACATCCTGTCAAGCGCATGTAGGCGCTTATCGATATCCAAATGCTCATACGGAACGGCCAAGACGCTCCTTACCATCGCTTGGGCGCATCGTTCACCATCCTCAGGCGGGAGCGTTCTAATCTCGTCGCAGAACTGCTTATGCAACGCCATCACCTTGTCTGACACCTGATAAAGGCAATTGGTTAGCGACTCATTAATCGCCGCTATTCTGGCAAGTGTCTCCGACATCACAACATCATTTGACGTACAAACGCTTTCCGCTTTCTCTGCGTGACGCGAATCTGCCGGCTTTGCTTCATCGGTTCTCTCGCAGCCAAATGCGAAAGCCACAGCAACTGCCATCAACACCATTTTTATCTTAGCTTTTTTCATCTTAAAGGGTTTCTCACTTCGTTGTTGAAAATTCGTTTCCAATTCAGATGTCGCACATCATCGATGCTTCGCGTTGCCTGATTGTAGAATTTACGGACACCGGTAAAACCCGTCGCATCTATGTAAAACTCCTGTATCGTACCTTCAAACGTGTCGAAAGGGGCTGTTCCGTTAGCCGTTCCCTTCACATTCCATCCGAAAGGGACATCCCATGTCATCTCTCCAGCCATCCAACTAAACGAATAGTCGTTCGTCAGAGTACCGTCAGGAGTAATGGGTAGCATTTCAAAGGAAATCGCAGCCTCGTCTCGAAATCTCGTGTCTCCCATGCGATTGTGAACGGTTACGTCATGCCATTCCCCCGCACCTGCGCTACTCGTGTGCGACCATAAGTTTGATGAAAGAGCATAACGAAAATAACCCACAACGGAACCGTCGTTGCTCGGTACTTCCTCCACGGCGATTTGGGAAAACGACACAGTAAACGGTTTCACATAGAAAGCCTGAAGAAGTCCAATGCCGCCGGCCTTTCCGGCGGGCAATCCGTAAGTACACAAATCCACTTCACGCACCTCGATCCCAGACGGTTCTATACAACTCAAACGAGGCAGATACGTTGCGTCGCCCAATTCGACCCGCAAAGGATTCTCGCAGGCAAAGAGCGGGAATTTGTAACATGGGGTTCCACCATCATTAACTGTGTTTGATCCGCCCCCAACGGGATTCCATGTCACAACTGGTACGGATGGATGCTGTTCGTGCCTGACCAACTCGCACACGCCGTATTCATGTCGCCCGAGCGCATCATTCTTCGGTGCAGTGACGTTAGGTTTGAGTTTTATCTTGACCACCGTCAGCCTGTTACTGGACAAATGTTGTTGCGCAGTGAAGTACTCCGTGAACGTGCCGCTAACGGACACATCGTTCTCCTCCGTGCTTTATCGTTCTCCTCCGTGCTTTGCGCCGAGCCCTCGTAAACGCCGCTGGTGTGGAACCGTTCATTAGCCGCAAGCGTAAGGTTTTGATGTAACGTAACACCTTTCCCAATGGAAGTCAGCTTGCCGAGATTCGCCGAAGTGAGCGACAACACTCCGCCATAATCGCCACCGTATGCGTCAACAGTAATCCGTACGCGAGAGGAGCGTTTCGGCATCATGACACCGCGTCTGGCCTCGTAAGCGTCCTCGAATATCACCGCATGCCTGCTGAACGACACGGAGATTGGCGGGGGATTGGTAGTTTCTGTTTCGACTTCACACGGATCGTCAAACCCGCAGCGGCACACGCCGCCGGTCACGGCGAAAAGCGCATCCTCAACCGTATAGTTTCCTACTGCCTGACATGCACCGCCGCACGTGCATATAGCGGAACACGAAAACCATACGGAATAACCACTGCAATGCAGACAGCCACAATCGCATCCCACCGAATAGACGCGGTTTTCTCCATCGATACTTTCTGTGAACACGAAATTGAGCGGCCATTGAACTTCGTAGTTTGAAACGCCGTTAGTAGTGACGGATGCAAAACCATCGTCAGGGATGGAAACCGTGAACGGCACGGAAGACGTGACGGCGTAGTTGATGCCAATGAGGAGCGGCACGTGGTTCGTCTCAAATGCGCGCACAACAACTACGGGATTGCCTAGCCGTGATTCTCGGTCGCCCGTGAAGTAAATCGGTGCGAGGCAATTCGTCGCAACGACATCCACGAAGTAGTAGGCGTTACTATTGACGCCATCAAGCCACGACAAGGTAGGGCGAGGCGTCCCCGCCGAGCCGTCACCCTCCACCGCCTCCAACACATTTGAACATACGACGTTGTACCATTCCGCGTTCGTGCCGTGCGCATCAGGACCTGCAACGAGCGGTTCGGGATCGACCGTGTTTTCAAGCCCGTCGCCGTCCCAGTCAAACGGTTCAACCCTGCGGTATATCCGCTCAAGCACGTTAGAGCGCGTCGTGAAATCGCCATTCTGAAGAAGCTCTATCTGCGCGTTGACGGGTAAGTTGGTGTCGGCATTCAAAAAGAAGTTCTCCCACGTCAGCAACTTCGAGCCGCTTGTGCCGTCGGCAGTCCAAAACCGACTCGCCCCCTGCATGGCGAGCATCGGGACGCCCACCGCGCAAATCTCACTCGCAGCAAAAGTCGCCAAGGTCAAGACGCGCCCACTCACCGAACGTCCCGCGCTTGTGCCAGTTGAACGACGGCGTAATTCCATCAGGCATCGCGTATATATCCGCCTCACAGTTCGTCTCTGCAACAAGCCGCCACCCTTGCGCAATCTCCTCGGCGGTCACGCTTGGTAGGGCGCGATCACCGAGCGCGCCGCCGCGCAGCATCTGCTTCTGCGCCTCGCCAGTGGCTACTATCGCCACAACCGCGAACACGCCGATGGCGGTCGGACGCAACCTCACGCAAAGTGCTTTACCCAAGCGGCGCAATCCGACGTAGGCGCACACTGCCGCAATCAACAGCAAGGCGTCCAGACCGATCCACATCAGCCAGTTCAAAAGCGCCTCTATCATTTCTTGGTTCATCGCCGTGCGCCATTAGTGTATCATATTTCCGCACGAGTGGATGTGACAAAATCGGTTTTACCACAAGCCGTCACGACTCGGCGAGCCGCCGAGATTCCGCACTGTAATCTCACGCAGAGGCGCAGAGAGTCAGAGAGCGCAGAGATGGGCGTTCCGAAGCGTAATATTACGGCGCAGGCTGCGATATTACGCTGCGGAACGAGGTGGGGTTTGCTTTAGATTTAGCTTTTGTTTTTAGCCGTGCAGAACGTGTAGTTGCGCGCGGGCTACTTGACGACTACTATGAAGCCCTTGGGGTAGCGACGGATCTCCACGCCCGGGGCGCTCTTCACGAAGACGTTTTCGTACCTTGAAATCGTAAGTTTCTCCGGCAGCCCCGTCGGATCCACGCTGATCGTCGCCTCGGCCGGCACGGCGGCGAGGATGTTGTTTGCCTTCGACTGCGTCGTCACGGAGAACATCAGCACGAGCGAATTGGGCTCAAGCCCCGTGAACATCTCCGCAGTCAGCGTCCCAGCAGACAGCGCAAGGCCGTTCGGGACATCCACAACCGTGTTCCATCCAAAGTATTTCTTGAAGAGCGGCGCCGACTCAATGACCTTCAAAAGCGCAGTCTCCGTCTTCGGCTTGGCAACGATCCTTCCGGCATCGTCGTCAACAGTGAAGTCGAGATTCGTCGAAGCACCGTAGTAGATGACTTCGCTGTTACCACCGATTACAAGCGTGTCCCAATATCCGTTTGCAGGAACGAACACCTTGCAGCCCGTCACGTTATAAAGTAACCGGTCAGAGGCCGTGCTTGGGTTTGGATTCGTCGCTTTAGTGTTCGGCCCGAAGAATACGACTTTCATTGAAGTGTCACGATCAGCAAATTGCTGCATATTCATACTCGTATAATTCTGTGTTCCTGAGGTGACCGTATCAGGGCCAAGGCATAAAACGCCTTCGAGCCTCGTACTCCGGGCAAACGCCCGATAGCTCCCGATTGTCGCCGATTTAGCCACCCTCGCCACGCCGGTGAAAGGTGTTGAGTAGTACGTACCCTTTTTGTATGACGTAACATTCGAGATGTCAGGGAACGGCTGTACGGGCATTGAAGAGAAAGTATAGCCATAGATGGTTGTGACGCCTCCGAGCGTTCCTATGCGGACACCTGTCGAACTCAAGCACGCCCTGCCAAGAGTCTTGACTGCACTTGGAATGTTTATCGTCCCACTCAATCCAGTGCAACCGTTAAACGCCTGCGACCCCAAGGCCGTGACCGTGTAATTATTACCGTTGGCGGTAAACGTCCAGGGAATCAGCGATGCGTCAATCTCCGTTGCAGCAGGTATAACGCGGTCACTGTCGACCGGGTTGCTTATGTTCACATCAAAGGTGTCGTCTGGAACCGCTCCTAATGAGACGGTCTTCTTCGTTGCATCAAGAACGGTGTACGTCCACGTGACACCGTTTGTCGTTACCGTGTCGGCATTCGCCGACAGCGGGATTACCGCAACCGCGAGTATCAGCGGAAGGATTAGGGAAAAGGTTGTTTCTGTTTTCATGGCTTTCGTTCCTTTTAAGATGGTTTCAAGAGGGCTTCAAAGACTATCTGGTTTGAGCACGAGAATCGTAAACCCACCCTTGGCTCGGCGACGAACGGTCACGCCGGGGACATTCTTCACGAACACGTTTTCGCGATCCGTAACGACCATGTTCTCAGTCAGCCCCGTCGGATCGATGCCGACCATCGCCGCGGCCGGCACGGCGGCGAGGACGTCGTTGAGCTGTGCCTGCGTCTTCACGGCGAAGTTCAGCATGAGCGAACCAGCCTTCACGCCAGCGTTCGCGAACATGCCGGACGTAAGCGTCCCGACCGTCACATCAATGGCGTTCGTCGTCTCCACCTTCATGTCCCATCCGAAATGCGTCTTGAAGAGCGGCGCCGCCACAAGCGCCTTCACGAGAGCCTCCTCCGTGGTCGGCGTGGCAACGACCTTTCCTACGGCGTCGTCAACGGAAAAGTCAAGATTCGTCGAAGCTCCGTAGTAGATGATTTCGTTGTTCGAGCCGCCCGTCACTAGTCCGTCCCAGTCCCCATTCGTCGGCACGTACACCTTACAACCCGTGACACTGCTCAGCATATTACCGTTAGACAAGCTCGATCCTTTGGTACGTGGCCCCATGAAAATTACCTTCATGTTAGTCGCACCGTCAGCCATCTGGTCCACATTGAATGTCTTGGTTGAGTCAACCGCAAGGATGGCCTCGACTCCTTTGGCATTCATAAAAGACTTCCATGAACCGATTACATTGGGATCAGAAAATCTCACCGTGCCAGTAAACGTTGCGCCATAGAATGCTCCCCTGCCAAACGTTGCCACGTTGGGCATGGCGGGAAACGGCTGAGCTGGCAGACTGCCGAAACCATACCCATACACGGTCGTGAGACCGTTGAACGATGCGATGCGGACCTTTGTCGAGGAGAAGCACGACCTGCCAAGCGTCTTGACGGCACTCGGGAAGGACACGACCCCTGTCAACTTTGTACAGCCATTAAAAGCCGAAGAAGATAAAGCCGTAACCGTATAGGTTTCACCATCGACATCGAACGTCCAGGGAATCAACGAGGCGTCAATCGCGGTATTGGCGGGCATCGCGCGATTGGAGTCAGTTGCTGCCGTAGTCGAATCGAACCCGGAGATTTCACCAAGCGTGACAGTCTTTTTTGTCGCGTCGTTGACAACATATCTCCATGTCACTCCGTTGGTTATTACCGTGTCGGCGTTCGCCGCCATCGGGATTGTCGCGCTCGCCGCGACCGCCGCAACTGCGGCAAGGATTGATGATGATTTCATGGGTGTCCCCTTTCTTTGTTTGCTGAAGTGTTTGAAGATTATACCGTAAACTTCTCCGCCGCGAAATCGACGAGATGGAGGTAAGTCACCGCACGATGAGCATGAAGCCGCAGCGATGGCACAAGTAACCGCTGGAATCAAGCGACACGCGCTCTCCGTTGTAGGTGATTTGGCGCAGTTGGGCGGACGTGAGGCCACCTTCGCCCGTACCGAAGCGCAGCGACTGCGTGGGAAGTTTGTCGTTGCCAGTAATCGTGAGCGTCTTACCGCTTGCCCACACCTCGCCGCTGGAGTCGGCGAACGCGAGCGAGCCGCTGCCAAGGTTGATCGTCGCGTTGCCGGAGAGCGTCAGTGCTCCCGTCGAGTTCGCCGTCGCGCCGCACGTCACTGTTCCACCCGAAAGCGTCAGAGGCGCGGACGCCGGAAGCGCGTTGTCGCTTCCGAGCTCGACCGTGCCCTCCTCTATCGTGAAGCGACCTGCAAAGGTGTTGTCTCCTGAAAGTGTCAGAACCGCCGCACCACGCTTGACGATTCGTGCACCTTGGTTTGCTTCGTTTGTACTGTCGTATATTCGACCAGTGATTGCGAGATCCGACAACGTTGTGATATACAGGACGTTCGTCTTGCTCCCAGTCGCGTTGTGGCGCAGGAGGTCGATTCCCGTGTCGATCAGATTGGCGGCGGAACCGGCGCTCACGTAGTGCGTCTCGTTCGTGACGTTGGGATATCCGCAGCGCAACGCATTTCCTATGACGCTCGCACCGTTCGTCAGCACCAGTTCATTGATGTAGTTGTTGCCGTCGAGGCTTGAGCTGTGGTACTGGTGGTTGTAGAGCGTGGAAGCGTCAAGAACATATTTGCCCTGCGACTTCGTCACCAGTCCCTGCTGCACAAGCAACGTGCAGCCAGGCTCAAGCGATTGCGTCGTGCCCGCACCGAGAGGCGATGCACCGCCGTCGGCATACGTGAACTGAGGGCCATAGTTCACCTGTGAGCCGTTGCGGGCGACGACAAACGTCGGCATCGCGTTCTTCGTGGTGAACACGATCTGCGCGTTGTCCACTACCGCGTCCTGGCATGAGTTCGCCACACTCAACGTAAGCGAAGGTGCCTCCACAGTATTGAACGTGAGGGACTTAATGCCATAGCTACCGTTGTTGTTCTCTATGACGGACGTACCAAGCTCCGCCTGCTTCGCGACAAGGTCGCATCCAAGCATATCCGTAGTTCCTCCATTGCCCGTTGGCCACCACCAGCCCCTGACCCTTTGTGCAGTGACATTAGCTCCCTTCTGCTTCAGTTCAACCAACGCGCCCTTGATACCGCCGGAGTGGAACTGAAGCTGGAATGACATCGTCTCGCCATCAAACTTGTAGTGGTAAATGGATGGGTTCGCGTTGAAGCCAATCGCCGTGCCACGCATAACCGCCCGTGCGGGCGTTGCGCGTGTAAGGACAAGATTCGTCAGCACCGTCGCACCCGCCGTGCTTGACATCCACTGCGCCGCCGCCTTCTCGACATTTGGATCGGTTATGCCGAATGTCCGCTGCACCGTCGCGTCGGAAAGCCCGCGTACGTCGAGCCGCCCGTTGGGACACTCCACGGCGTTCGTCCACGTATGTGCAACCGGAGCCGTCACCTCTACTCTCATATTTGAGAACGTAAACTTACCGCCGAAATCCGTCTCGCCGGCAATACCCAGCTTCGCCTTGTATGCGGCAAGGTTACACACGCCATATCCGCTCGCAGTGCGCGACGTCGCCACATTGTTGCCCCTCACATTCGCGTTGTTGACATCCATTCCCTTCCAGAAGGTACCGTCCTGAACATAGCACGCGGAAACTGATCTGGCATGGATGCCGTCGCTCTCCTCGGTCAACTCGACGTTCACGCATTTGACAATACCCTGAAGTATCTGGAACTGGACGCTTCCTGTTGTGCCGTTGTATACGTAACGATAGCCATCTGCGGGGAAAATGCTGGATCCGCCCGTGATGGCGCTGCCACCCATCACCGCCGTGAGGGCAGTGATTTCGGAAAGCCGCAGTCCGGGGAACACAAGCACGGAATTGTTCTTTTGCAGAAACACCTCGTCATCGTTACTTGACGCGGCGATTCCTGTAAGTGTCAGAGCACCCGACGTCGTGAGGTTCGAGACCGTCACCGCGCCGTCGAGCGTGACCGTCGCCGCGCTTGGGAACACGGCGTTCGCGCCGTCAACCCATGCGGACGGCGTTTCGCCGTCTAACCAGTTCTCGCCCGTCCACAACGCGCCGTCCGCACCGTTCCACGTCAGCGTTGTGCCGTCGGCGTCCGCCCACGACGGCGAGGCCGCCGCTACGCATATTGCCGCAATCGCGGCGCGAATCGTCTTTGTTCCCATACTGATTTCCTTTCTTGTCTTTGTTGAAGATTGGGTGTGTGAAAAACGCGGGCCGCGAGGCGCGGTCTGCGTCTCTCGGCTCTTGTGGTTATTGTGCTGGCCAGGGTTAATGTCAGTATCAGTCAGCGGCATAACGCACTTCCTTCTTGTGAAATAGCCGCCTGACAGATTCCGGCTCGTTCTTCC
>CACZDG010000173.1 GCA_902779865.1 uncultured bacterium | reverse complement strand
CACTCAATGGAAAGCCGTATGCGGGAAATCCGCACGTATGGTTTGACGAGGGGGAAGTCGCATCGGCGGCAACGCCGAGGCGTGGGTCTCTACTCTACAGAACAAAGACAATCCGCGCCGCGATTGCGACAATCTGCGTAGTGGCGATATCGTCGACGCAAGCGTACGACCTCGCGCACCGCTGGAGTTTCAACAGCGGAAGCCTTGCCGACAGCGTCGGAAACGCGGATGCCCAGACGATTCAATCCAACTCGGACGGCGTCACCCTCGGCGAGGCCGATCCCGTGTTCGACGGCAACGCCGTGAGGCTCGGATCCGACAACGACGCCTCGGGCAAGGCGACGTCGCTCAATCTCGGCACGGGGCTTATAGCGGGCAATGACATGACGATCGAACTGTGGGCCACCCGTCTCAAGCTCGCGACGAACATGCGCATGTTCGACTGGGGCAACCAAGGTCTGGCGAATGTCAATCCCACCCAGTACATCTGCGTCCCGTGGAACAACGACGTCATTATATGGACGCGGAACAAATCGAACAGCCCCACCATTAGCAGCTGCTTTGCGAACAACGTGAGATACCACGTCATCTTGACCGTAAAGGCGAACGGCGACGGCTCTTCTGCCGTCCACTTCATCCGCCGCAACCTCGACGACCCGTCGGATGTCAAGTCATGCGATTACTCTCTTTCGGGATGGACGCTCTCAAACGTCACATCCGGACACCTTTACCTCGGCCATTCGCAGTGGTGGAGCGAACGCACCATCGACTCGAACGCGACTTACGACGAGGTGCGCCTCTATTCCGGCCTCGTCGGCGACGAGCAGCTCACGGCCAATGCTTTCATGGATCCGAACATCACGGCGGTCAGCAATGGCACGGATTCCGCGACAGGATTCACCATCCCCGCGAACGCGACGTTCACGTTCCCCGACGGCGCATTTGCCAACAACGCCTACGTCGTCACCGGCACGGTGACGCTCGAAGCGGGCGCGAAGATCGTGTTCGACACGGCCAACATGTCAAGCGCGTCGATGACGTTCTCGGCGGCGTCGTATTCGCTACCCTCCGGCGTCTCCAGCATCATTGACATGGTGGAACTCACAGATTCCACCGGTTACGAGGCGACATTGAGCGGCACGACCATCACAGTGGCGTTGAAGAACGCTGCGACGTGGACGGGCGCGGCGGGCAACGGCGACTGGAACACCGCCGGCAACTGGGAGGACGGCAAGATTCCGGATGCCGGAACCGCCGTCACCATCTCCGGCAACGCGGTCAACCTCAGCCTTCCCGTCGGCACAACTTTTGCTTGTGCGTCTCTTGAAATCGGCGCCTGCACGTTCACGGCGGACTGTGACTGGCGCGGCCTCGCCGTCACGCCGAAGATCGGATCGGCGGCGAATCTGAACGGACACGTCCTCACACTCAACAACCTTGAGGCGAACGCGGGTGCGTCGTTCACGAACTCCTCCGCGACGGATGGCGAAGTGCGCTTCTACGCGGACGGCAATCCGGCGACCGTGACCGAGGCGACGTTCATCGACGGCATCGCGAACCTCACGACGTCTGCGAAAGCGAAGATCGCCCTCATACGGTCGAACTCTGCTGCGGCCGGCGGTACGCTTAACATCGGCGCGGCGAACAACCACACCGTGTTCCGCGCCGAATCCGGCACGATCTCCATGTCCGCGAACGGGCAGGTTGGCATGGTCAACGGCGGCGTTGGCTACCTCGACATCACGGGCGGCACGGTCGATTTCTGCACCGCAAAAGACCGCGGCCTCCAGCTCGGTGGCGCCGGTGCGCGGTCCTTTATGACCATTTCCGGCGGCAAGTTGCAGGCAAACTGGATTGATGCCGGGCATAATGACGTAACAGAATGCTCAATCGTCCAGACTGGCGGCGAGATCGAAATGGGCATCAACAACAACGGCAATATTTGGCTTGGAAGAAATGCGCGGGGCAAGGCGACGTACACACTGTCCGGCGGTTCCATCTACTTGAGGACAGGTACGCTTGATGTCGGAAATTACGGCACGGGCACGTTCACGCAGAACGGCGGCGACGTCTCGACCGGTGCCGACGACGTTCGCGTGGGAATGTATAACGGCTCAACCGGCACGTACACGCTCAACGACGGCAACCTGACGCCGAAATACTGGCTTCATGTTGGACGGCAAGGCAATGGCACATTCATCCAGAACGGCGGCAATGCCATAATGACCGGTGCCACCATCGTTCAAGGCAACTGGTTGTGCATTGGCGAAGCCGAAACGGGCAGCGGAAGGTATGTCATGAACGGCGGCTATCTGGAGGCTGGAACCGGCGCAAAGGGCGGTGGCATCTTCCTCGGCCGCGCCGGAAATGGCCGTTTTGACATGAACGGCGGTACGGTCTTTACGCCGGCTTTTGTTTGCCAGAATGGAGATTCGCTTGTTCTGCTCAACGGCGGCACGATCAAGGTGTCGAAGGACAGCGGTACGGGGAATACCAACCAGCACACCGGAGAATACGCGATATTCAAGGACATCGACGATCTCGTGTTTGGCAGCAGGGCGACGACGCTTGACACGAACGGACACGACACGAAGATAATGAACTGCGGCTATGAGCCGTTGCCGAACAGCGCGTTCGTCAAGTCCGGTACAGGCAAGCTGACCGTTGCCGCCGTTCCGCCGGTTGATACGCTCACCGTCTCGAACGGCACGTTCGCCGTCTCGGCGGATTCGGACAACACGGCAACAGCGTGGCTCGCCCACCGCTGGAGCTTCAATGATAACTATTCGGATTCCGTCGGCGGAAGCACAGGAACTGTCATCGGACATTCGGACCAGTTGAGCTTTGAGGTTAGTCCGCTCGGTGGTAAGATGGTCAAGATGGCCTCCACGAACACGAGCAACAATTCAACCGACGGTGCGTCACTCGACCTCGGTGCCCTTGTGTGGGGGTTGGGCGACGTGACGATTGAGATTTGGGGAAGGCAGAACGCCGTTCGCAACTACGGGCGCATAATTGACTACGGCTACGGCACGGCCAACTACTTCTACATGGCTTGGAGCAATGGAACGGATGGCAGCAAGGACAAGCTTGGGGTGCGCAAAGGCAGCACATCTGCGTTCGATGTAGTTGGCGGCATGTCACCGTATGAGCTGGGTACGCTCTACCACATCTCCGTTTCCTTCAAGCGAAACGATGACGGCTCTACCTCCATCACATGGCAGCGGCGGAATGTGGAGACTGGCGCGGTCGAGAAGAGCGGTGGTCGCACTCTGACGGCTTGGACGCTCGACAAGCTCGGAGCTGCGCATTTCTACATTGGACATTCGCAGTGGTCGTCGGACAAGGACGCCAACGCGAGCTATGACGAAGTGCGCGTGTGGAGGGGTGTGCTGAACGAGGCGGCGCTGACGCTCAGTGCGCAGAAGGGGCCGGACGCGACGGCGGCGGACTTGGCGGCGGTAGTCGCAAAGAACGGCGAGGCCGCTCCCGCCGAGCGCACGCTCGAACTCAACTCCGCCGCGACGCTTGAAATCGCCTCCGGTACCACGGTCACGCAACCCGTCGTGAAGGGCAACGGCACGGTTTCCGGTGGAACGTTGAAGGTGTCCGATTCGCTCGTCGTGAAGTGCGGCGAGACGCTGCTTGCGAGCGGCACGGTCGATCTCACCGATGCGAAGGTCGTCCTTTCCAATCCGGAGAACCTTGCAAGCACCGGCTCGTTCAACTTCCTGAAGGCTTCCGACGGGCAGTCGCTCACCATCGTGGGTACGCCCACGGCGGTTGGACTGCCGAGGGGATGGATGCTGCGCATGAAAGGCGACAGCGCCAGAATCTCGAAGGGCGGCTTTGTCATCTTGGTGAAGTGATGCAACGGGCGAGCCGTCCATTGTCCAACATGAGGCAATTCATAAACTCGTGTTCGGCATCAGTTGAGGCATGAAGGGGCATTGTGCCATAACTGAAAAAAGCCATTTTCCAGTGTTTGTAGAAAAGGATGCCGCCGAAAGGTATGACAAGGCTGGCGACCCCTGGCGACCCGTCGGGGACGCCTTTGGGTTTCATGCCCATTTCCGGGCATCCCATTCAGCAGAGCATGGCAGACCGCATCGTCTGCTCGACGACGACGATGAGAACGCCGTACATGAGATGCTGCCAGACCTTCTTCGGATCGCGTCCCTCTTTTTCCTTTTTCTGCGGTCAGTAACGGTTTATGGTCTGGGTGCGCCGGGCGCAAGGCGTAGGTACTAGAGGGGGATTTTTGAGCCACTACGGGGGGATTTTTGAGCCACGGCGAGGGGATTTTTGAGCCACGGCGAGGGGAATTATGAGCCACAATGAGAGTCGGTGCTTGGTAGTGAGGGGCGAAGGATTCTGTACATGATGGTGCAGACCTTGTCTGTTGGTTTTTTATAGATGTGGCAGAGTTCAAGAAAACCGTTGTTTCGGATGCTCACGATTTCCCTTTTTATCGATGAGCGGCTGACGTTCAGCTTTCTCGCCATTGACGCGATTTCGGGCCTGACAAGCATGGTGCTGCGATCCATCCTGCTTTCAAGATCGCGAAGTATCTGTTCGGCGAGGTCGTATGGAAGGCTCGGCGGCCTTCCTCTTGGACGTCCTGTTGCTCGGTGTTTCATACTTTCTTTACCTTGTCGGCGTAGAGCTTGAAAAGGTGGGCGACGATTTCGGGTTCGGGCGTGTCGGGCGCAAGGCCGTAGGCATATCCCCCGAGCGAAGCGAGCATTGCGAAGCAATGTCGCTAGAGGGGTGCAAGTACGGCGCGGTCATATTCTCGCCATGATGAACGGTATGTTGGACTTGTCGAGCGACGAGAATGCAAAGCACTTCTTGCCAAGGTGGTTGAGTGATGCGCCTATGTGAATGAGCGTTGTTTTGTCTATGATGAGAAAGCGGTCGTGGAACTTGTCGGACACCTTGACCGTGAGCGAGTTGCCGTACTGCGCGTTGAACCGCGTCACATCGACATTGTGAAGCAGTCTGTTCCGCGAGTTCTTCACCACGAGAACCGACACGCCCTGACGCTTCGTTTAAGGTCACGTTTTGTGACCTTAAATCCGCCCCTGTACTTGAGGTCACAATTTGTGACCTCAAGTCGGCGAGTTCATCTTTGGTCAACTGGAACATGAAGCGTTCTGGGAAACGCTCTATGTTGCGCTTGACGGCCTGATTGAGAACCTTCGTCGGTACTCCGTATAGTTCCGCGAGGTCGCGGTCAAGCATGACCTGAACGCCGCGAATCGTTAGGATTCGCGAGCGGATGGCGTCGGCGTTCGCCGGTTCGATGACAGTCAGATCGTTCATGGCTGTAGTTCCTTTAACGGCAAACATTATACCATAAAACCCTATCGCCGTGCGGCCCAGAGTTAAAAGAATTATGGTAAAATATCAACCATGACAACGACAAAGAAAGTGTGTAGACGTGCGACGTCTCTGATAGTGAAGAAGTGGAGGGGCTTGCTCTCTATTGCTTTTGCGGTCATGGCTGTGTCGGCACTTGGCGCGGCGACGTCCGGCGGCACGCCGACGTTCTCAGTGACGGTGTGGCGTGGCGAGACGGCGTATGTGCCGATTCCCGAGGGGGCAGAATTCGCCACGCTCTCCCTTACCCAGTTCGCGCCGTATTTCGACGGTGTTTCAATAGGCGTCGCGTACTGCGACGACGTGGTTTACGCGACACAGCCCGACGGCAAGGACAAGAAGAGCCGCCCAGATGTCGTCCGAAGCGATTCAGGGGTGAAAAGGGCGCGGAAACCTGCGTTCTGCATCGTGACGGCGGCGCCAAACGCGAAGCCGGGGCGCAAGTCGTTCTGGCCGCTGGAAGTGACCGTCCTTGACCGCGAACTCCCGAAGCCTTCCAAGCGCAGATATTGCCTCGACCTCTGGCAGCATCCGTGGGCCATCGCCCGCCATTTCAAGGTCAAACCGTTTTCCGGCATCCACTACGTGAAGATGGGGACGGTATTCCGCAAACTGGCCGAATGTGGCGTGAAGACCCTCACGACGACGATATCCGACCTCCCCTGGAACCACCAGTACAAGGACGGGTTCCATTCGATGGTTGGACGCAAGGAGAACGGCGACGGTTCATGGTCGTTTGACTACTCCGTGTTCGACAGATACGTCACGATGGGGCGCATGTACGGCATCGGCCCGGAGATCGCCTGCTACGCGATGTGTCCGTGGGGCGACATGGCGACGTGGCGCGGCGCGGACGGCAAGGAGCGCCGCGCGAAGCTGCTTCCCGGCACGCCGGAATTCGAGAGATACTGGAGCCCGTTCCTCGTCGATTTCGCCGCGCATCTGAAGGCGAAGGGGTGGTTGGGCGACACGTACATCGCGTTGGACGAGCGTACGCCTGACGAGGTGCGCGCCGTCGCCGAGCTGGTCCGCCGCACGGCCCCCGGCCTCAAGATTTACGCGACAGGTAACCGAAAGGCATCCGACTTCGACGGCATCGGCATTGACTGCTACAGCCAGTCCCTGAAACATCTCGACAAGGATTGCCTCGCCATGCTGCCCGCGCGACGCGAGAAGGGAATGAAGACGACAATCTACGTCTGCGGCGCGGAGAGCCGTCCCAACGCGCTGATGTCCGGCTCCGACGACGAGGCGTTCTGGCTCGGCGCCTATCCCGCGATGGCGGGCTTCGACGGATTCACGTTCCGCGCCGCGAACGCATGGCCGGAGGATCCGTACAAGGACGCCTCGTATGACACGAAGAGACGCATGGCCGGAGACACGTTCCTCGTCTATCCGAACGGGGAGCCGTCCACCCGCCTGATCGCGCTGAAGGCCGGCGTCGTGGCGGCGGAGAAGATCCGTCTGATGTGCGCGGAGGGGGACGATGCGTCGCGGGCGGCGACAAGGCGGAAGGCCGAGGACATCGTCGCGCGATACGGTCCTTGCGCCGCGCGTCAGGGCGCGTTCGACTTTGCCGCCTTCCGGCGCGAAGTGGAGTCGCTTGCCGCGATGTCGGCCGCGCCCGTTGATGACGGGGAAGTGCCGGTCGAACTGACGCCGATACAGGAGACGCCCGACGGAACCGTGCGCGACGATCGGCCCGAACACGCCCACCTCACCCGCAACGTGAAGCGGCTCAGGGGCGCGCCGTTCTACGAAGCGCTGTTCCTGCCGGGATCGGACGCCCTGCCGCCTGGCGGGCGCAGGGCCGTCGCGTTCGAGGCCCGCGAGCGGTTCGGCGGAATCATGACGCCGTACTGGGAGCAGGACCTGCTTTCCGACTTCGACACGAACGCCGTCCACTTCCTCTACCGCGCGATGGCCCTGCGCACGAAACCGTGGATGCGCAAGAGGGTCGGCCTTGATCCGAAGACTATGGCCGCAGACGCCTACAGGCTCTACGAGGGCCGCCGCGCGAAGGAGAATCCGCTCGTCGCGGCGGAACTGGCGTCGGCGATCGCGGAGGACGCCAAGATGTGGGACCGCGCGCTGAACGCCCTGGCGATCACGAACCTCTGCGAGGACATCGTGCGCGCCGCAGCCGATCCCGCCGTGTGCAACTCAAACAACGTCGATCTCGTCGCGAACCTCGTCGAGCAGTGGGGCGCGGCCGAGAACGAGCTTCTCCTGGAGCAGATGGAAGTCCGCGCCGCCGAGGTGGATCCGTGGCTGATCGAGTACCTGCGCGGACGGACTCTCTACCGCAAGGCGTGGAACACGCGCGGCACCGGCTATGCCGCTACCGTGACGAAGGACGGATGGGAGGGTTACGAAAAGACGATATGGGACGCCGAGGTCCATCTGCGCAAGGCGTTCGTGCTGCGTCCCGACATCCCCGCGTCCGCGGCGCGGCTCGTCCAGCTCGAAAACCCGTCCGCGACGGAAGGGGAACGCGAGTCGTGGTATAGGGCGGGAATCGCCGCCTGTCCGGACTCCTACAGCCTGCGCTTCTCTCACCTCTTCCACCTGACGAGCCGCTGGGGCGGGAGCCCGGAGCTGATGCTCGACGAGCTGGACCGCATCGCGCCGGCGGACGGCGACTACGCGACGCGCATACCCGCCATGAACGTGTCCCTGCGCCTCCGCAGCCTTTCGCGCCTCGAGAGCGACGTGCGCAACCTCGACACCCGTGAACTGTTCTTCAAGGAGAAATCCGTTCGCGAGAAGACGCTTCGGATCATCCGCGAGTACATGAAGCCGGGATCGTCCCTCTGGCTCGAGTCGCCGCGCGACCGCGACGACATCCTCTGCGATTTCACTTCGGCGGCGTACAGCTGCGGCGACTACCCGCTGATGGTGGAATGCTGGCGGCGCATCACGCCCGGCATCTGGAAGAGGCGCTTCGACGCCGGATACGCCTCGGACCGCGTGTTCGCCTACGAGGGGCAGACGATGTACACGCGGCTGCCGTTCCTGCTTGAACAGGCGCGGTACCCGAAACGGTTCGCCGCGCTTGGCAAGGCGTATGCCGAGCTCGACGGCGGCGACGTCACGAACGCCGTGGTGGCGCTCTCCAGGACGGGCAACGCCGCGCCGGCCGGAAGCAGGGCGCGCGGACAGTTCGCGGAGGACGTTTGGCGTGCGCTGTACCGCCACGCATGCGAGGACGGCGCGAGGGTGTCGATGATGGACGACCTGCTGACGTGCGGCGACGTGCGGTGGAGCGCATGCGGAAGGATGGTCCCGCTGGCGCGTGACGTCTCGCGGACGTCGTTCCGCACGTGCGACGAATGGGTCGTGTGGTATTCGACGAAGGGCGTCATGCGCGACTTCACGGGAACGACGGAGTTCACCGCGAAGCCGACAAGGGCTGCGGACGCCAAGTCAAGGTCCGGCGGCGCCTTCCTCGAGTTCTACCTCGGGGCGCCGTCGCTGGAGTACGGGCAGAGGATGCCGGTCCTCAGGATCGAGCGCGTCGTCGGTGCGACGAACGACTGGAACGTGTCCGTCTGGGAGAACACCGGCGAACGCGACATGCGCTGGTCGGCGTACTTCGATCCCACGCCGCGCCAGCTTGTCAAGAGCCGGCATGTCGCCTGCGGGCCGGACGGAATATGCGTTCGCGCCGACATCCATAACGGCAGGATGACGCTCTCCGTCAACGGCGAGACGATCACGCCGCAGCCGCTGGACTTCGCCCTGGACGGCGAGAACGGCTGGTATCCGTTCAACTTCCGGCAGCAGTACATGGCGGTGACGGAACACTGGCTTGACGCGACGCCGGAGGCGCGCGCCCGCGCGCAGGGTCGGCGTCAGGCGACCTTGCTGCCGCGTTTCGCGTCGCAGAATGGGATTGTCCCGCTGCCGACGATGGACTACGTGACGAACGAGGTGGTTCGCGCGGCGGCGGAGTCCGGCGCGCGGACGTTCCCGGAGATGTCGATGCTCGGGCCGTGGTGGAGCGTGAAGTTCAATTCGTCGGAGATAGAGGAGATGCGTCCGGCTGTGTTGAACGGCCTGGAAGCCGCGCTTACAAACGAGGTATGGGCGGCGATGCCGGACGCGATGCGCGGGCCTCTCGCCCTGCGCGTCGCGGCGCTCGCGCACCAGGCGGGCGACCTGGGGCTCGCGGCGGAATACATCGTCCGCTACGTGCCGAAGGAACTGATCGAGAATCCGCAGGCGCTTGCCGTGCCGGACATGAGGTACGACGACGCCGTCGATCCCGGAAAGCATGGACGCGACCTGCGCACGCGACTCTGGGGAGACTGTTCGCCGCTCCGCGCGGCATGGTGGAGGGCTTGCAGGTCGGAAGGGCCGGTTGACGCGGCGGACGTGTTCGGGAACATCCGGTCGCTGCCGGTCGTCGAAGAGGACGGGATGCCCCGTCAGACGGGCTTCGGGCTTCCGTGCGGCGAATGCTGGCGGCTGTCGATCCGGGCGAAGGGGCCGTTCCGCCTCTTCCCGGCATACACGGACGGATTCGTGAAGGGCAGGCCGAGGGAACCTTCCGTAATCGTCGAGGAGAGGGGCGACGGGACGCTGGAGGCGGTGGCCGTGCCCAACGGGAGCGGACGCGACCATGCGCTCGGCGAGGCGGCGCGGCTTTCGAGGGCGGCGGACGGGACGTATGCCGTGGAGTACGTGTGCCGGGGCGGGAGGCTGGAGGTGTTTGCCGGCGGGACGAAGATCGGATCGGCGGAGCCGGGGCCCGGCGCCGGTTTCGCGCCGGCGTGGCTTGCCGATCCCGGGCGTTCCGTCGTCCGCGTCACGTTGGAGCGGCTACGTCCGCCGGTGTCGGACGGCGGGGCCCCGTTTGACGCGGACGCATTTATCCAACGCGTTCTGAAAATGTCGAAGAATACCTCTCGAGATGAAATGCGTTCGCTGGAGAAAACCGTCAGGGATAATGGGAAAGCGGTCGCGGAGGCGGTCGCCGTCCGGCTGGCGGACAAGTCGGCAAAGGAAGAAGACAAGGTCAAGTACGTGTGTCTTCTCGGATTGGCGAAGCAGGATTCGTCGGTGCCGCTGATGCTGGACATTTTCAAGACCTCCAATCCGACATCAAGGCTTCATGATGTGACTTCGCGTGTCCTGATCGAAATTGGAGGGGATGAAGTTGGAGCGGCCTTCCTGGAGTACTATCGGAGGAACAAGGCGAAGATGGGCGAGAATCAAAAGTTTTATGCCATGGAGGAACTCGCCAAGCTCAGGTACGCCCCGGCAGTGAAGGACGCGGAGGAATTCCTCAAGATCGATCCGGAAAGGTATTACTGGCAAGTCTATTTCATCTTCGGATTGTTCGACGACCTTGCGGTGCCGATGCTCTGCGAGAAACTGAACGATTCGGATGCCCTTGTCAGGACGAATGCGCTCGGCGCGATCAGGTTCCTCATGCCGGAATCCAAAGATATGACCAAGGCCCTCCTCAAACGGATGGAGGTGGAGAAGGATCCGGATATACGCTACCAACTTGTGGAGACGATTGAATGGAATATGATCGCACAGGGCAAGAAGGGGCAGCAGGAACTTCGGGAAACCTTCAGCAGGCTGCTTGAATCAGAAGACAAGAACAGTTCCGCCGCAAAGTTCATGAGGGAGACTGTGGCGTCGAAGAGCGCCATGCCCGCGGGCATGCGGGAGAAGTTCAAGCCGGACGCCAATAAGTTTAACGCAGCCTACAAGACGATTCTGGATAACGGCGTGCATTTGAGTTACGGCCAAGAGGCCGCGAACGACATTCTCTATTGCGCCACGCGAAAGGACGTCCCGAAGCTCAAGGAACTGCGCCGCCGTGCGTTGTATCGC
>CACZDG010000172.1 GCA_902779865.1 uncultured bacterium | reverse complement strand
CCGATTCCAGCGCTGCATTTCGCTGAAAACTTCGCCGCCCTGCCCGCCTGATGGCCCGGAAGCGGGGACCCCGCCCACAATTCCGTCCATTCAGCGGCTTCAGGCCCCTCCGCACATGGCGCGGAGACCCGTCGGGACACTCCGCGAGCATGGCGGGCGAGGCCACGGAGTCATGCCGAGGCCGCTGGCCGTGGTAAGTCTCGACGTACCAGTGCGTCCTTACGATCTCCGCGAACTTCTCCGCGCTCCGCGAGTCGCTCCTTCGTCGGCTTGCCGACGCATTTGCGGATGTCCCTGCCGTGCTTGTCCTTCTTCCCGGTCTTCCGCGTCTGCCAGACCTCGCGGTACGTCCGGATTATCGTCCGGGCGCCGGGGAAGCCGACCTCGACCGCGCGCGCGGGAAATGGACGTTAGTATACCAAATGCCCGCCCCGCTGAAAAGCGTGCACATCAGCGCAGAATGAGTGTCATGCCGCCTTTGCTGATGCGCGCTTTGCCGCCGGAAATGCTCACTCCCCAGCCCTTTGGCAGATTCGTCGCCGCCGGCTTGCCCGTAACCGTGCCGCTGCCGCTGATGAACGTGAAACCGGCGCCCGTGAGGTTTTCGGGATCGACGAGGTTGACCGTCGCGCCGGAGAGGTCGATCGTCCCCGTGTTGGTGATGTGGTCACCTACGGTCAAGTCGATCACACCGCTCACCTTGAGCGTGCCGTTCTGCACCGTGCCGCCCTTGCAGGCGAGCGACGGCCACGTGAGCGTCTGGCCGCCCAGGTCGAGCGTGCCGCCCGTCGCAAGCTCGATCTCGCCGAACGACGCATTCGGCCCGAGCGCCGCGCTGCGCAGCGCGCCTTCCTTGGACATCGCGCCGTTCCACACGCGCACTTCGTCGTAGTCCGCCTGCGCCGCGCTATCGTTCCAGAAGGAGTAGCCGAGTCGGAAGTAGGTCTGCGTGATCTTCTCCGTGAGCTTCCAACCGGCGAACGTCTGGTTGATCGTGCCCACGAGTTCGCCGGTGGCGGTGTTCACGCAGTACACCTTCATCGAGGTGCTGCTGTCCGGGTTCGCCTGGAAGGTGAACGCGAAGTAGTACGGCACGTCCTTCGTCAGCGTGCCCGTGCCGGTAAACATGCCGCCGCCGGTCACGTCGATGCAGGAGGTGCCGGTGGCCTTTTCGCGGTGGAACGTGAAGCAAATGACGTCGCCGATGCCAGAACCGAGGCAGAACATCTTGGGCCATGTCACGTCCGCCCGGAGGGTAACCCAGAACTCCATGGTCACGCTGTTGGTGGGGAGCTTGTCCGAACCAAGCTCGATGTAGTTCTTCTCCTTGTCGGCCGCGGTACCGCCGGGAATCCGCGCCATGCCGTCTTCCGTGAAGGTGATGGTGGAAGTCGGCTCGGCGGCGACGCCGGTGACGGAGTCCTTCCAGTCGCCGTTGAAACTCCAGCGGTGGGCGAGGGAGAGAGGCCTCTCGAACGTGCTGCCGGATGTGAGCGCGAGCGTGCCGGCGGCGACCTTCACCGTGCCGACCGGCGGAAGCGTGTCCACCGTGAACGTGCCGGAACCGGTCTTGACGAGCGTCGCAGGCCCCGTCGCGCCCGTCACCGTGCTGTTTGCCATCGAGACGTTGTTGCCGTTCGAGTCGAGCGTGAACTCGCCGCCGTTGAACTGGACGTCGGCAATGCCGTCGATGAACGCGCCGGCGCCGGTGGCCTTCAGCGTGCCGCCGTTGAGCAGCAGCGTCGCCGTGCCATTGCTACCTTTGACGACCTTGGCCGTTTCAAGCGAGCCCCCGTTGAACTCGAACATTCCAGTGCCGCCGCTGTCGCCGAGACGGACGGCAGTCTGAACCTTGGCCGTTCCTCCGTTCAAAACATAACGTCCTTTGGCCCCTGATGCGAAGCCGATATTCACGACGTTGTTGTCTTTGCCGTATGCCTCGAACTCGCCGCCGTTCTGGATGAACGTTCCAGTTCCTTTTTTGCCCACATACATCCAGTAGGTAAGCTTGGCCTTGCCGGCCTCGAGCGTATACGTGCCGACAGCGTTCGCGTTTTCGCCAATGCTGATGTCGTTTGCGGTGACAAGCGTGTTTGCGCCGTCCTGCGTGAACATGGCGACGCCGCTGTCCTGCCCGACGTCGATGTTGTATGTCGACCGGATCTGGCTGCTCTCGAACATGTTGACATACGACTTGCGGCTGGCGTCGGTTCCCCACACGCCCATTAACATGCCATACACGTTCGCCACGGCGTTGCCGCTCAAGTTCATTGTCGCAACGGTGTTGTTCTGGCACGCCATATATATCTGGCGATCTTTCTTTGTCGCGTTCAACACGCTGTCGCCGGACATGGTGTACGTACCCTTCGATCCGGCGGCTTCGCGTGCAAGCGACATCCATTCGCCAATCGTGACCGTGCCGCCCGTCTGGATGAACTCGCCCGTGCCGCGGCGTCCGACCTGGAACTCGCTGCCGGAGGGCGTGGTCAGCGTTCCGCCCGTCATCGTGTAGACACCCTTCTTCCCGGCAATCTCTGCGATGCCGTGGACCTTGCCGCCAAGGCTGACGGTGCCGCCCGATTGCGCGAACTCCGTCGGCGAGGCGGACGCGCCGAGCTGCAGCTGCTCGATCGTGGACGTGCCGCTGCCGGATTTGGGAAGCAGTATCTTCGCGCTACCGGAAATGGCGAGGTTGGCGACATTGTCGATGAAGGTCGACTCGTTGAACGCGCCGGAATAGGAGGCGTCCGCCACGGCGAACGCCAGAGCAGAACCTTCGCCGCCGGAGATTGCCGCGCCGGAGATGGCGGCGATATTGTTGAGCGTGAGGACGTGTCCGTTCAGATTCGCCGTGCCGCTGATGGTGGGCTTCACGGCAAGCCCGCTCCAGTCACAGTCCGCCGTAAGCGTGCAATTGCCGATGTCGATCGACTTGCAGGCGAACGTCGAGCCGGACGGAATCTGAAGGTTCACGGCAGTGCCAACAATCGAAAGCGCGTGGTTCGCCGTGGGCACGACCGCCTCGTCCGTGAGGGTGTCCTGCCAGTTGTTCGCGTTGAGCGCGTTGCCGTCGCCCGCCGCACCCGTCCACGTGGCGGACTGCGCGCCCTCCTGGGCGAGCATGATCTTCGTACCGACTTCCTTGACAAGGCCGTCCACGACTGCCTTGGTTTTCGTCGGCTCGCCCGTGAAGAGGAGAACGGCCTTCTTCGAAGCGGAGTTCGTCACATACGCGCCCACGAATTCGTCACAGGCGATATCCTTGACGGTGAGCTGGTGTCCGTTGAGGTCGAGCACCGCGCCGCCGGCAAGGAGAATCGGGCCGAGTTCCGTCCAGTCCTCGTTTGCGGTGAGCGTGTAGCTGTTCGATCCGCTGCCCTGCGGGAAGTTCGTGTTGTTGAATGCGTATGCGGCGCCGTTCACGGTGACGGTGAACGGCACGCTGCCGCCGTTGAACGACAGGGTCGGGCCGTAGCCGCCGTAGGTGTCGCCGGCGATGATGGTGAAGCGGTGCCAGCCCTCCGACACCTCGACCGTGGAGGTCGCCTCGCCGGTGTAGGAGTTGTTGTACAGCACCAGGCTGTTGTCGATGAAGAAGGCGAAGTAGTCGTCGAACTTCTGCCTAATCGCCCACGTCCCGGCCTTGTCAGACGAAACATAGAACCACCCGTCGAAACGATCCTGCGACCACCTGAGGTAGGAGTCCCTCCACGAGGAATTCAGGAGGTTGTCAATGTCGCCGTCGCCATTAAAAGTATAGTCGCCGAGAGGAAGATGCCACCACAGGCCGTTGCCCATGCCGCTGCGATTCCCGTAGGCGATGCGACCCCACTGCGTGGCGGGATGCGCGGCGAAGCCGATGGCGTGCCCGCTGTTGTTCAAGGCCGGACCGGCGACGAGCGTGTTGCCCTGCGGATAGAAGATCGTCTGGCTCACGGTGTCGTAGAGGCCCGCCACGCCGTTCTTCACGCAGGGGATGAAATCGCGGGCGGGCGTCCACGAACCCGTGTCGCCGGTCCACAGCTTTGCACGGTAGAGGCGCCCCAGGTGCGGTTGCGACGGGGAGCCTTTTAGGTTGCTGGCGAACAGGAAGAGGTTCAAATCCGTGTCGATCAAGCCATAAGTTGCGGTGTCGTCCGACGATGGCGTGATCTTGCCGCCGGCCTGGTCGGTCCATGTGCCGGTCATGGCTCCGGCGGCGGAAACCTCCACCTCCGCCGTCACGAGAGTTCCATACCACGGGAAAGCACCCCAGTTGCGCATTGCGTCGCCATATTCCCAGCGGGCCTGCTGGCCCCAATGCATGATAAGATTGAAGCGCCTGGTTCCCCACGAACCGAGCATCACTGGAAAGTCGCCGCAACTGACGTTGGCGAACTTCACCTCCGCCTTCACGCCGACCTTGCCCTTCACGCCGGTGTCGACATAGAGTGACGCACTCGGCTGCACCCACTCGACGAGGTAGTCGGGCGTGTTCTCCGGCGTGGGGTTGCCGATGTCGATTGCCGCGGCACCGCCATCCGTGACGGTCTGGCCAAAAGTCAGGTTCACGCCGGACTGGCTGTGGTTCACGGTGGATTCGCCGCCCCAGCCGGAATCCGGCCTGAGGGGCGACTCGGTGGATTCCACGGTGCAGAGGCGTTCGCCCTTGTTCGAGCCGCTTTCCGCCGTGAAGAGATACGACCCGGCGGGGATGATGAAGGCATAGATGCCCTTGGCGTTGGAGGTCTTGGTGGCGACGACGGTCCCGAGGGCGTTCTTCGCGGTGACGGTCGCGCCGGAGACGGGCGAGCCGTTGGCGTCCAGCACGCGTCCGCTGATGACGGACGAGCCGCGCATTCCCTGCGCGGGGGTGAAGATGGCCGCGGTCATGCGCTGGATCGATGTGAAGTTCTGGACATTAGGCGGCGTGTACCATCTACCGCTGTTGTCGTCGCCCCAGCCAAAGTTGAAGTGGACGTAGAGCGTGCCGCCGTCGTCGTAGCCGTAGCCGTCCGCCACGACGCCGTGGCCGCCGTTGCCCGCGAGTTCCACGATCACGGGAAGCCCCGCGTCGAGGCTGGCGAGCATCGCGTTCTCGTTGTAGGGAGAGGCCGTCGCCCCGGCGTAACCGAAGGTTTTGACGAGGGCGCTCGCCTGGGAGCCGTTAAAGCCGGAGGTCTCGCCGCTGTTGTTGACGTTGTAGTGCGCGAACACGGTGAGTCCTGCGTCGCGGCAGATCTGCCCGATCGCCCTGCGCGCGGCTTCGCCGGTGGCACCGGTGGGCGCATCGACCATCGCGTCCCAGTTGTAGGGTCCGCCGAACGCGGGGTTCCACGGCGTCTTTTCGGTCGCCGACGCGGAGGCGTAGTAGCCGTCCATGTTCCAGCCTACGTCCGTGCCGTTGTAGTTCACGCTGTCGTAATAGTTCTCGCCCGCCGTCACCTTGGCCGTGGGATAGCGGAAGTACTTCATCACCTGCGCCATGGCGGTTGCGGCGCAACCGCAAAGATTGTTGCCCGGCGTGTAGTAGTTGTAGCAGAGCTTGCCGTCCACGCTGCCCTGCGCCCACGACGTCGTCAAGAGCGGCGCGACGCGGAGGTCGGCGGTGGGCGCGGTGGCGGACAGGCGACGCGATCCGCCTTTCTGTGCCGCCGCGGCGAGCTTCGCCCACTCCGCCGCGTTGGCGGACGCGACGGCCGAACCCGCTTCAGGCATCGCGCCCGCACTCGCGGCGACGTCGCACTTCACGAACAGCACGAGCGGGTTCTTCGCCTCGTCCTCCTCCCACGCGCCGGAAGCTGCGTAGGACAGCACCGGCTTCAGGAGCGTATCGCCGGAGGTCACCACGTAGCCGCCGCCCGAAAGCGACACGACATAGTACGTGCCCTTGCCGTCGGCGCCGGAATACGCCTTTGCGGATTCAGGCGCGGAGAGCGCGCCCCCGTCCATGGACTGCCGCAGATTGACCCAGCCCTTCGCCGCTGCAAGGGCGGCGTCTGCGGTCACGGTGTCGGCGAACGACGGCGAGGGCGCCGTCGCTACGCAGATGGCCGCAAGCGCGGCCAGCGTCTTTGCCGTTGTTTTGTAGAGTAGAGACCCACGCCTCGGCGTTGCCGCCGATGCGACTTCCCCCTCGTCAAACCGTACGTGCGGATTTCCCGCATACGGCTTTCCATTGA
>CACZDG010000171.1 GCA_902779865.1 uncultured bacterium | reverse complement strand
CGGCATCTTGTCCTCGGCGCCGTAGTACCGCGCCATTTCGGCGACCTCTTCTTCGGTGAAACCGAAATACTGCGAGTACTCCGACTCGAAGACCGTCCAGACCTTGGGATTGTTGAGACCTGAGAGGATTCCCTCCTTCGCGACGCGCAAGACGCCCGTCATGATACCGATGTGGCAATGCTTGTTGTCCTTCAACGCGCCCGAAAGGAACACGCGCATGAAGTTGCACATCTCGTCGTAGTACCCATGCGTCGAAGCGGAGGTGATCGGCTGGTCGTATTCGTCAATCAAGATGACGGGAAGCGCCTTTGAATAGAGATGCACCGCCTCGGCGAGCAGACCAAGCGACAACTTCAAGGTGTCGAGATCAGCCTTGCCGTCCTTCACCGCCGTGAACTGCTCGGCCTTGATGCCGGAGAGTACATCCCCGGCGGATGCGAAACGGCTGAACTCGTACGCTAGGCAATTGACAAGATCGTTCTTCGAGCTTTCCCAAGTCATAGACTTGAAATCCTTGAAGGAAAGAAAGATCACGGGGCGCTTTCCCTGCTCGGCGCGGTACTTCCCGCCATTGGCGAACCAGATTTTCTTGTCCGCGAAGAACTCCTCCGTCCTCACCATGCCACGACCTTCCACCAGCGTCTCCGGCTCGTAGAACGCGCGAATCATCTCCAGCTGAGTCAATGAGGTCTTTCAGGATCAGCGTCTTGTCCACGCAGTAGGAGGTACGTGAGAACCTTACCCAGTCGCTCGTCCCAACGGGCGGCGGCAAAAGCCCTTCTCTGCGCACCGTTTTCCCGACGCGCACTTGCTTTCTGCCGTTTTTTGCAATCACCTTCTTCAATATCACTCCTCGTCCAACTGAACGATGCAAATGTTAGCATAAATCCCCACCGTCCGCAAGCCGAAAATGGGGCCGCGCGACAAGCGCGACCGGTGGGGCGATGGCGCCCTTGCCACATCGACTCGTGAAACAACAAGCGTACGACAACAAGTCTTGCTGTTGTACGCTTGCTGTCACGGCTCGGCGGGGACGCCTCGCCCCACCTTGTCGTGGCTTGAGGGCGTCAATACCAATGCCTACTACTTCGTTGATGTCGTGACGACGAATTGCCTCGCACCGATTTACTTCACGGGCGACCGAGAATCAAGGCTAGGCAATCCCGTTGTTGTTGCGCGCGCATTTGAAACCAATCACGTGCCGTTGCTGATAGGCATCAACTACGCCGTCACGTCCGCGCCAAAGGCATCTACGACCCGACTATCTGGACGAGGATTCGCCGGAACACGGATATGAACCGTGCGTATCGGCGACGTTCAGCCATTCGGCGGTCATATTCGAGGACGACTATCTGGGAAGTCCAGGAGTGACGGGGTATGGCGGTTACACGCCAAAATGGCTTGACGAGTTCAAGTGAAGTGAGGAATCCTTAAAATGAACGCAAAGACAGAAGTGGCGATGGTGGCGTAACTGACCTGTCTTTGCCATTCAAACGCGAAAAAGCCGTTGCCGTGATCACGCCCTTCTCGCGAGCTGTTACCGCAAGTAAATGGTGAAGCCGTTCGGCTCGATCTTGATGCCGTCAGACTCGACCTGCACCCGGTATCCCAGCGAACGCAACGTCGCCGAAGGCACGAACTTCACCGTACTTGCCGGGGCCGTTTCCGTCGTCCACTTCGCGACGTACCGATTGTCCAGCTCAAGCAACTGCTTCAGCGCGGCGCGTCCCGCCGTGAAGTCGATGGTGACGGTCGCGCCGTCGGCGAACGTCACCGTGGTGGAGCCCTTTGCCTCGGAGGCGGCGGCCGTGGTCGTGTTCCATACGGTCGTGCGGGCGGAGAGGTCAACCGTGGATTTATCCTGCATCTGGCAGCCGTAGAAGGTATCCGTCATCGGCGTGAACGTGCCGCGCACCTTGAATGCCGCCGTGCCCTCGTTGTGCTTGGAGGTTTCCCTGTACGCCACGTAGTCGCGCACGTCAACTGCACCGTTGGCGCGCATGGCCGCCCTGCACTTGATCGTGGCGTCTGTGGCGATCACGCCGGCGTTTCCTGTCTCGAGCCATCCGCCGTCGGTCACGTCCAGCACGCCGTTCCTCACCTCGGTGTTGTAGAGGTAGAAGAGCTTGCCGCCAGCGTTGAGGTTCACCGTCAGCGTGTAGCCGCCGAGGTCCAGGATGGAGCGCGTGTAGCCGTTGCCGACGAAGCCGTAGCTGTTCTGGATGTTCAGCGTGGAGTTCGTCGTCAAGAACATGTACTTCATCTGCGCGGTGCCGCTGCCGATGTCCGTGCCAGTGGCGTTCTGGAGCGTGCCGCCGTTCAGGATGAAGATGTTCTGGAAGAAGTCGTACTTGCCGTTCATCTCCAGCGTCGCGCCTTCGTTCACCTTGACGGTGCCGCTCGTCGCGTTCGCGTCGAGGCGGGCGAACACGACCTCGTCGATGGTGTTGGCCTTGTCGGTCTGCGACAAGAGCTGGAAGAACTGCAGCGTATAGTCGCCGGCCTCGGCGATTTCGACCGTTCCCTCGCATGTCGAGTACGTATCGGCCGTCGTGGTGACCGAGGCCAGAGTCTGCGACGTGCCGCCGTGGATGAGACGCAGCTCCGTTGTGGCGCCCGCGTAGCTGGGACGGGCGGCATAGATGAACCGATAGTAGTACGTGCCCGGCGCCGTCACGACGACATCCTGCGCGACGTCGGCCGAGCTTTTGTTCGACTGCAGATAAAGCGCATACTTCCCGACTCCACGTCCTTTGGCCACCCATGTCCCGCTTGCCTTGGAAAGGCCGATCTTGCCGGTATTTGAAGTTGTCCAGCCGGGAAGGGAGAAGCCGTTCCCGCCGTTCGCATACGACCAGTCCCCGCTGTTGTTTCCGACGGCGCCCTCGTCGAAGTTCCAGTTCTGGAGAAGGTTCATGCTGCCGATCGCATACTTGGGCCCGATGAGATTGCACCTGATCGTTCCCTCGTCCACGACGAGCCCGCCCGTGAAGCGGCTTTCCGTGGTCACGGGGACAAGCGTGCCCGCACCCGTCTTGACCACTCTCACGTCGCCCTTGACCGTGATGCCGTCAAGCGTGAACGTCTCGCCGGCATCGACCTCGACCTGAAGCTCGCCCGTCGTGGCGGCCGTGTTGATCACGCGCGCGCCGAGGTAGTCGTCGCACAGAAGCTTCTTGACCTTGAGGACGTGTCCGTTGAGGTCGATCGCCGCGCCGCTCTCCAGGATGACCTTCCCCAGGGAGCGCCAGTCGCAGTCGCAGTCGAGCTTGACGACCGTCTCGCCGCTGCCCATCTGGAAGGTGTCCGCCGCAAACGCGACATCCGCACCGCCTTCGATGGAAATCAGCATGGGAACCTTCACGCCGTTGTAGGTGTAGTTGTTGGACCCCTGTCCGCCCCACGTGTCGCCGCAGACGATGGAGAAGCGGTGCCAGCCTTCCGACACCTCGATGTCAACTTCCTTCACATCGGTGTAAACGGGATTCACAAGCTTCCATTCGCCGTCTATCGCGAACGCGAAGTAGTCGTCGAATTTGTGCTTGATGTGCCATGCGCCCGCCTGTTCCGACGTCACCTTGAACCAGCCGTCGAAGCGCAGCTGGGACCAGTCAAGCCAGGAATACTCCCAGCTGGTGTTCTGCCCGTGGAGATTCGCGATGTCGCCCGTGCCCATGGCGACGTAGTCGCGGACCGGCGTGCTCATGTACCATGCCGTGCCGCTGATCGCATCGCGGTCGCCGCCATAGTAGATGCGGCCCCACTGGGTCGCCTTCGGCTGACCGTCGCCGAACTGGACGTTCTTCCACGGGAGATCCGTCACGCCGTCGGGGATGCTGAACGTTGTGTTTCCGTCCACGATCACCGTGGTGAAGTTCGTCGGCGCAATGTTCGCGAGGGCGTCGCCGTACATGTTGAAGCAGTTCCAGTTCGCGGGGTCGCGGAGATTCGACACGTTGCCATTGCCAGTCCAACGCGCCGTCGCCGGGCGGTCGGCGTTGAGCTTGTAGGCATAGAGCCCGTCGTCCGTCATGCCAAGCACAATGCCATCCAGGTTCTCGCCGTCGGCGATGAGGTCAACGAGATCCGGCTTCGCCGTCCACGAGACAAGCTTCGTCGTCTCCGCCGTGAACGTGCGGGTGCCGAGCCTGACCGTCAGCGTCGTCTTCGGATAGAACGCCAGCGCCGTGCCGTCGAACACGTCCGCGAAGAGCGAGAGGTCGAGCGCCGTGTCGAGATGCCCGTCCGCGCCAAGCTGCACGTTCTGCGCCTTGCCGCTCAGCATGGTCGGCGGCGCGTACTCCTCGTACACCACGAACAGCGGGTCAGAATCCCACGGATTGTTGAACTTGCCGTCCGCGCCGAACTTGAGCGACTTCATCGGCGTCAGCGACCGATCGTGGACCGCCAGCGTGCCGTTTACCTCGACGTCGCAGTCGGAGGCCGTCGGCGACCTTTCCACGACCTCGTACGTCGCGCCGTCGGCGACCACGACGCGTCCGCTGCCGCTGAAATAGTTGTTGCCGCTGTACACCGTGGTGCCGGCGATCGTAAGCGTGTGTCCGTTCAGCGTGACAGGCTCCGCGCCGTAGTTCCAGAAGAGAAGCGCCCAGGGCTGCGTGCCTCCGATCGTGGCGTCGCCGGAAAGCGCAATGCGCTGCAGATACCCCCTGTTGCTGCTCGTCGCCCACGGGCTGGACACCGTCGTGTTGTTGACGAGCGCGCCGCTTCCGTCTGGGCCATTGCCTTCGATGACATAGTCGTAGTCCCAGTACGTGCGCCCGGCGAGATCAAACTGTCCGCCGTTCTCCACCTTGATTGTGGAGTACTGGGCGCCGCAGGACCCCCTGCCCTCCACGGTGCTCTTCTTGACCGTGCCGTCCTTGACGACCATGCTGGTGCTGCCCGTGTAACGGCCGCCGATTCCGAAACCCGTGTTCTCCTTGTTCATCACGAGCAGGCCCTTGCCGGTCTTGTGCACCTGCAGCCCCGCGCCGGTGAGCGCGACGTTGTTGTTCTCGCTCGTCATGCCTTCCGCCACGTTGACGTCGAGTACGCTGCCCACCGAGAGGTCGATGTTGTCCACCGCCATTCCCGAGTTGCTGGTGCAGGCGATCGATATCGTGTGATACCCTGCGGAAAGGTATTTCTGTCCGTAGCGCGTAGTTGTGGGATTGGTCTGTCCCTCCCAGGAGACGACGTTCTGACCGTCTATCTTGACATTACCATTGCTTTTCCACTGCACTGATCTATTGTTTTTCGTACCGATGTTGAACCGAACGCTGCACATCGTTGCGATGGGCACATAAAACGTCTGGCTGATGCTTGAACCATTGTTGATGAAGCACCAGTTCGAGCCATTCGCCTGAGAATCTGCCATGTCGCGATTGTTCTTCAGCACATACGACGTGCCAGAGGTGATCCATCCCTGCGGTGCCATGATCACAGCCGCCCCGTCCGCCACGACGTCCGTCTGGAAATCGTGGTTCTTGAGCACCGATGCGCCCGCCGTGATGGTTCCCGATCCGTCGAGTCCGTCCACAATGAACCTGTTGCCGGTGATGTTGAGCGTGCCGGCGATGAACTTTCCTACGCCGGTGTTTGTCATCCGGCCCTTGGCGGTGAACGATCCCGCGCCTTCCTTGAACACCTTGACCGTGCCGGAAATGGCCACGCCTTCGTTGACGCTTGTGGCACCGCTCGGCACGTCGATGTGCAGCTCCCCATCCGTGCCCTCAGCCGAGGTGATCGTGCCACTGCCGTCCAGCGCGGAGACGTAGAGCTTGTTTCCCCCGAGATCGAGCGTCCCGCCGTCGATCTTCGCGGAAAGGCCGCGCCAGTCGCAGTCCGCCGTCAGACGGGCGTCGTCGAAGAGGATGCCGGCGCACGTGAACGCGGCATCGGACGGAATCTGCGCGGCGAAGTCGCCGGAGAATCGCGCGATCTTGGTGGCGTCCGGCGCGCTCGGCGACCAGTTGGCGGCGTTCGTCGCGTCATCGTCGACCGCGCCCGTCCAGTTCACGATTCCAGACGCCCCCGTGTCCGGAAGCGCGTCAGGGCCGGCAAGCACGCTCGCGGTGAGCTGTGCGTCCGTGAGGATTCCCTTCCACACGCGGAATTCATCGTATGTCGCGTTCGCGTCGTGGTCGCCCGTGTACTGGGAATGTCCGATGAAGCAGTTGGGGGACGTGATGCTTCCGATGGTCCAGTTGGGGACGATCACCGAACCGGCGTGCTCGATCGCGCCTGTCGTCACGTCGCGCCGCATCCAGCGAATCTCCGTCGCACCGTCGGAAAACGCCCTGAACGTGATGGAAACATGGTAAGGAGTGCCGACGACGTAGGGGGTCATCGAATTGTCCGTCGCGAAAAGGGTCGTGTTCGCCTTCTTGATTTCGATTCTATCCTTCCCGTCAGACCCCTGGCACAAGGTGAGTACAAAGTAGTTCTGGTTGTTCTGCCCGAAGTCAAAGAGACGAGCCCAGTTCTTGATGCCGTTGTGGGTAAACCACATTTCCACCGTCACCTCGGGGACGTCCGTGGGCAACATGTCCACGCCAAGGTTGAGCGAGCCCGTACTGTTGCCCGCGCCGCTCATCACCACGGCGGTGTTGCCGTCGTTGAAGCCAACGGCGGAACCGATCATCGTGGCGCTGGTGCCTCCGATGGAATCAGTGTAGTCGCCGTTGAAACTCCAGCGGTGCACCAGTTCGGGAGCCGCCATGGCGGAAGTTATCGCCGCGCCCGTTACAAACGCAGCAAGAATTGTGTACATCCGTATTTGTTTCATTGCCGTTGCTCCTATTATTTTTTGACAACGGCAACTATTGTAGCACAAAACGATGTCGATTGACAACCCCCAAAAAAAATCAACAAAAATCACCCGACTCGGCGAGCCGCCGAGATTCCGCGCCGTAATCTCACGCAGAGGCGCAGAGAGTCAGAGAGCGCAGAGAGGGGCGTTCCGAAGCGTAATATTACGGCGCGGAACGGCCTTGCGCACGACAAGCCCGTAGTTGCGATCCGCATCCCCGCGCACGAACTTCACCGTGCCGACGTTGGCGAGGCGTCCATGGGGTCTGACCCCCCCATGGACGTTCGCTCGGATGCGCAATAAACAAACAAGCAAAAAATGGTACTTTTCGGCAAAGAATCTTTTCTCGAATTCATGCGGCGGCAAAATGACACGCCATCCCTAAGGCCGCAGACAGCCCAATGGAACCACAAACACGCCGTCCGTGCGCCTGTATGCGAACTCAGTGCCCGTCAACACCATGAGAAATGAAGCCTCTCCCATTGACCCGCCATCGACCTTCCCTTTGAGCGCAAGAAGATTTCTCGCAGCATCGTCTATCTGTCCGCCTCCCAGTTTGACCTCCACCGCACCCCAGCGGCCATCGCGCAACGACACGATCATATCCACTTCCTGACCCGATGCGTCGCGGTAGTGGAATACTTCTCCGTCGTTCGCCTGGGCGTATACGCGCATATCGCGGACGCATAAGGACTCGAAGAGGAATCCGAAGAGATTCAAGTCCTTCATCAGCCTCTCCGGCCTGACGCCAAGGACGGCAGTCGCTATCGAAGGATCAACCAACTGGCGCTTGTGACTCGTCCGTATTGCGGTTTTCGATCGGACGGATGGCAGCCAGGCGGGCTCGTCCTCTACCACGAATATGCGGCGAAGGGCGTTCAAATACGAATCCAGCGTCTTTACGCTTGTCGTCGGCATGTGGTTCTTCACGTCGTCGAGAATCGTCTGCGTGGCGGTAAGCGTCGTTATGTTGCGGGCGAGCGAGCGGAGGACAAGGCGCACCAACGCGGGATTCCTCTCCACACCATCCACGCGGTGGACATCCTCGTTAATCACGGCTTCGACGTAGTTTATGGATTTCTGGTAGGCGACGCGAGGGTTTTTCGCAAGGACGGCTTCGGGCCATCCACCGCGGCAGATGATATGCGCATAATCAGGCACAGACACCTTGGACGTGGCTGCAACCCCATCCGCTCCATCGAAAAGCGCACCGAGCGAGACGGCTCCGCACGACTCGCCTGATTCGGCAAGGGACATCGGGCGCATCTTGATCCAAGCGAAGCGCCCCGTCCCCGAATGACGGGGCGGTTCATTGTCGTCGTCGCGTTCGTCTCGCGGCACGGCAGAGCCAGTGAGGATGAAGTGCCCGGCGCCGCCGCGATCATCAATAGTCGCCCTGACGAGATTCCAAAGGTCAGGTTCATCCTGCCACTCGTCAATCAGTCGCGGCGACGCTCCTTCTAACAGTACGGAAGGAATCGTCTGGGCTATCTGATGATACTCCCTCTTCTTCAGCGGGTCCTGAAGCTTGATTGCGCTTTTCGCCATTTCTTCAGAAGTCCTGGTCTTTCCAGTTCTTTGTCGCAGATTCTCTTGATGTATTCAGACTTTGCCATATAAGCCTTTCTTGACGTAAGACGCGCGTATTATAGCATATACCGCCCACATCCGTCAATAGGCATTACCAAATTTGTGGACTTTTCATTACCAGATTTGTGGACTTTTCATTACCAAGTTTATATGGTCTTTTGGAGTCTGTCCCCGCAAGTTCGTAAAGGCGGCAGCCTTGCGGGCTTGTGTTCGCCGACGAGATGTTCACCGTCACCGCCCCAGTCGCCGTAATCGTCTTTCCGTCGGCGACGGCCAGGACGGGCGGTGTGGCGCGATCGGTGAAGTTGAACGCGAGCGTCGCGCTGTCTTCGAGCGTGAGGCCGCCGGCTACCGTGACCGTGCCGGACTCCGCGATTTCCAGCGTCGCGCCGCCATTGACCGTGTCCATGCTCATGCCGAGGTTCGTGCCCGGCATGAGGGCGAGCGTCGCCGTGTTCGTGACGACGAACGGATTTGTCTTGGAGTCTGCGTATATCGTAAGATTATTCACGTCGTAGTTCGCGATGACTTTGCCCGTGCCCGCCACGATGGCCATGCCGTTTGTATTGGCGCCGAAAAGCCCTCCCGCCGCAGAAAGCGTGTTTGTGCCAAGCGTGATCGTGTGCGCCACGCCGTCCGAGCCGGTCGTGTCGAACGTGATCGGACGGAAGATGACGATTCTGCCAGGAACGGTGAAGTCCGCCTCGGCGCGCACATACGCAGTCACGCCGTCGTTGTTCTCGATGTAGAACCTCGCCGTGCTTGCCGTCCTCGCCGAGCCGCCCGCCATTACCAATGGTAGGGGCCGACCACCGGGCGGCCCGGAGATGTGGCAAAACCGGTCAGACCAGTTTTGCCACAACTCATGCTGTTGGTCCTTTTGATCCACAACTCATGCTGTTGGTCCTTTTGATGTGTGGTTTTGGTTTGACAGGATTTCGCCTTTGCTTTGGCCGTTGCTTTTGTCCGTGTAGAACATGTAGAGCGTGTAGTTGTGCGCGGGCTACTTGACGATGAGCATGAAACACCGGGGGCCTGTCCCCGAAATATAGGCGAGAATCGTTTTCCACCAAACTGTCGAATTCTGTCTCCCATTCGTCCGCTAGCGGACGATGACGTACGTGCCGCCGCTCCGCAGCATGATCTTGCCGTCACGGTAGGTCACCTTTGCAGCACGCCTCACGCCGTTGACCATCACCGTCCAGCTGCGGAGGTTCGCCGCGTTCTGGACGTCCGTCACCGTGATCGGCACGACGTAGCTCTTGAGCGAAACGCCCTCGGGGACGTTCACGAGTTCGAGCGTACCGCCCGCCGCCGGACGGAACGAGTTGATCGTGCCCGCACCCGCCGCGCAATCGACGCGCAGCTTGCCGATCGTCGCATTCGCGTCGTTGAGGTTCAGCGTCGCACCCGCATCGACCGTCACGACCGAGTCGGCGGGAATCGACCCGGACTCAAAAATCTGCGAGAACGTGTAGGGACGCCCATGGTTGATGGCCGCATACACGCTGAACGGCGCGGACTCGTTAGCATGCTCGTCGAGGGGCGTCCATGTCACGCCGTCTTCACTGCCTTCCACCAGCCAGTCGCTCGGGCTGCGGGTGTTGAGGCTGTCGTTCGCCGTTACGAAGTTGTATCCGCACACTGGCGCGGCTTCATCGGCCAGGCGAAGCGTGAACACTCGGTAGTTGGCGGCGGCGCCAGCCATGTCGTTGTTCTTCGCGCACATCTTTGTGTCGGGATTGTCGTCGAACAGCTTGTCCGACCCCTCGTTGCCGTTGTTGCCATATTCATACGATCCGCCATCTGCAAACGAGCCGGCCGAAAGCGCCGTTGCAGCCGTGCCATTCGCAGCCTTGGTCAAGCCTCGTGCAACGTTGTTGCCGTCGGCGTCAAGCAACTGAATCTCCGAAAGCTGGAGGATTGTGTTGCCAACAGTCTTCTTGAAAGTAAAGCGGAAGTACTTGCCGCCTGTCGAGGGCTGACGCATCGTCTCCTGCAACCTGAAAGGCGTACCGTTGTTGAACGGCTTGTACTGGAGGGTGGATTCATTGGAGGCTGTTGAGCTCGAAGCCGTACCCCAGGCCGCATTGGGCGCAAAGAACCGCTCGTCAAGCGTCTCCCACGCGATGCCGTCCATGCTGCCTTCAAGCTGCCAATCCGTGGGGCTGCGCCGCACTAAGTCTTTTGCAGTGTAGAAATTGTAGGAGACCACCGGCGCGGCGCCGTCGGCGAGGCGCATCGTAATGACCCTCCATGTTGACGGATCGTTGCGGTTGATCGGCGTGGTCATGTTGCATTTCGTTGACGTGTCGCCGTCGAAGAGTTTTTCAGCCCCCTCGGCGGCGACGCCGTATGTGTATGCCGCCGCGGTCGCGAACGTGCCTGCCGCAAGCGCCGTCGCGGCAGTGCCGTCCGCGGCCTTCGTGAGCCCAAGCGCAACGTTGTTGCCGTCGGCGTCGTAAAGCTGGAATTCAGAGGCCTGTGTGGCACCATTATCGTAAGGAATTTTGCTACCAGACTTTTTATAGGCGACTGATGCACCGTTGTTGCTTGCGCGTTTGATGGTCAGGCGGAAGTACTTGCCGCTAAAGGAGGCGCGCTCGGCGGGGTTTGTCGCGATGCCGATGTTGAGCGTTCCCGACCCAACATGCGTCACGCCCGTATAGGACTGCTGTCCCCTAAGCGAGACGTAACCTCCAACGACGTTGACCGATCCCGTACCCGATGCGCCGCCGTTAATCGCGCCGCCGTCGCTTACAAGCTCCGCTCCTTCCGCAAGCTCCACCGTACCGCCGACGTCATGGATTGCCGTGGCGGGAATCGCTCCGCCGATGACGCGCAGCGTCGCGCCGGACTCCACGACGACACGGGCGGACGAACCGAGTGCGCCGAAACCTGCGAAGGTGCCGGCAAGAGCCATGCGGTCACTGGTCGCTGCAAAGCCCGTCCGCACGTCAATGTCCGTCCACGTCGCGCCGCCGTCGTTGCTGCCCTGCAGGCGCCATGCGGAGGGATCGCGCTCGTTGTGGTCGTTCGCCGTGTACCAGGCGTAGCCTGTTATCGGCCTCAGGGATGGGCAGTCGATGCGCAGCCAGACCCGGTCATGGTCAGATTCGGGATGGCTCGACAAAAGACGCCAATCAAGCCATTTTGTCGAAAGATTGCCATCCACAAGGTTTGTCGGACACTCTGCAGCTGGATATATCCTATCGGCGACTGCGCCATCCGTATCGTATCCGAGGCCTGAATACGGGCGCGTGACATCGGCTGCACCGTCAAGCAGTTTCAATTCGGAAAGCTGCATTGCGTCTGGGGACGGTCCCCTGACCTCCTCCACCTGGAAGCGGTACGACTTGTAGGCAATGCCGCGCACAATCGCCGTGCCTTCCTTCACCACGAGCTTGCCGTTGAAGTTATCGGAGAGCGTGAGCGTTCCAGCGCCGACCTTCATGACCGTTGCGCCTTCGACGTCCACACCCAGTGTGCAGTCCTGTCCGTCAGCACCTACGACGAACGTCCCGGTGCCATTCACTACCACGTCGGCGGAATCTTCGCAGGTGATCTTCGCAAGGTCGGCGGCGCCTGCGGGATCGAACTTCGCCCCCCTCTTCACGAGGACGGTCTGCCCCTCGGCGAGCGGACGCCCGATGGAGAGGCATCCTTCCTCGACCACGATCGGTCCGGTGAACGTGTTCATCTCCGGGTGCGACATGCAAATCCGGAGGTATCCTGTCCCCTTCTTGACAAGTCCGCCCGCGCCCGTGATCTTGAACGAATCGGGCTGGGGGAGGGTCGGATTGAGGTCGGTATTGTAGGACTGCGAGTCGAACACCAGGCTCTTGCCGGCCTCGATGTTCCATATCGTAGAGACGCTGGCGTAGACAAGCTGGTTTTCTTCACGCGTGAGACGCAGCGTGCCGCCCTTGAAGTTGATGACGTTTCGGCAGGCGTCGCCGCTCTGGAAGCGGCCGGTCTCCAGGACGCCACCCTCCTCGAGGTTGATGATGGAAGCGACGGGAAGCACGTCGAGATCGTAAGTCGTTCCGCTCGCCGGCTCCGGAAACCACGCGCCGCATGCGATTGTCGGCGCCGTGACCGTGCCGAAGATGTTGAGGACGCCGTGCGAGAGTTTCGTACGGTCAGCTCCATTCGCGTCCGTGAGGCTGTTGCGACCGAGGAAGAGACGTCCGCCCGTGACCGTGAGCGTGCCGCCGCTCGCGACCGTCACCGTGCCCGTGCCGCCGTAGGTGCCGATGGAGAAGCCCTGCGTGTTGCCTGGGTTCGCGCCGGTGAGGTTTCCCTGTGAAGCGAACGACGCACCGCTTGCGATCGTCATGTCCGCAACCATGCCGTCACCCGTCGAAATACAGTTGACCACCGCGCCATTGGCGGTAAGCGCTGCACCCGCTCCGAGCGTGAGCGAACCATCGACCGCGAGGCGCGAGACCGTCGCCGCCGCCGCGAGCGTCTCCGTTTCGCCCGCGCCGATTGTCCATTCACCGCCGTCCGTCGGTACGGCTCGCGCCGTTCCCGCCGCGCACATCAGAAACGCGGCCACAGCCACGCGAATCACGTTCTTCTTGTAGAGTAGAGACCCACGCCTCGGCGTTGCCACCGGTGCGACTTCCCCCTCGTCAAACCGTACGTGCGGATTTCCCGCATACGGCTTTCCATTGAGTGCTTTTCCTGTTGTCATGGCTTTCTTCCTTTCTTGGGC
>CACZDG010000170.1 GCA_902779865.1 uncultured bacterium | reverse complement strand
GTACTCATCCTGTCAGGGTAGATGCCCCCACACCCCCCATACACCCATTGTCCAACTCAATGCCCATACCCTATGGGTATTTACTTTGGCAAGTCAGCTTCTGCAAAAAAGTCGCGTGGAGGGATTGACAAATCACGGAGGATATGCTATCATAGTGCCATCTTCAATCGGGAGATTAGCGACATTGAACAGAAAATCGCATAAGACGCCAGTGTGGAGGCATGGAACGGCATCGGAAACGACGCCGCGTATAACCACGCACAGACGCCCCGTGGCGCGTCCGCGCATGGCGCAAATACCCCCCCCCCCCCTCACTGCCTGACGGCGCTGGGACAGCGGGTTTCTTGCCCGTTGCACGACATTTCGCGGAAGGACATCGGACTTCTGACATCGGACTTCGCAAATCGTCCGTTGTCAGAAGTCCGATGTCTTTTGTCAAACCTTAAACTAACCGCCCGAAAGGGTAACAACAGAAGGGAAGAAGTCCATGAAAACAAAAAAAGCACTCAATGGAAAGCCGTATGCGGGAAATCCGCGTGTACGGTTTGACGAGGGGGACGTCGCATCGGCGGCAACGTCGAGGCGTGGGTCTCTTCTCTACAAGCATAGCAACTTAGTAATCATTGCCGGGCTGGTGGCCGGGCTTGTAACTGGTTTTGGACATGCCGCGGAGGACAATCCCGCGTCCGTCAATCTTGAAACGCCCGATGCGTTTTTGTCGTATGTTGAAGCTACCGGCACGCAGTTCATTGACACGGGTGTGAAGGCGAGAGGCGGCACGAAGGTGGAAGCGTCGTTCCAGTATAAGGGCTATGTGTCTAGTGGTGGACACGGCGTGTTCATCGGAGCCGATGGTTTTCGTGCCATCGCCGTTAACAATAGCTGGTATTATTTTGGCTACAGCGGTTCGACAAAAAGCGTCTGGGGATATGTGGACAACAACGAAAGCACCGGCTTCGTCTGCACATACGCCGACGAGCAAGGAAAAGCCGTTTCAGGCGACAATCTGGTGTACACGTGCGAGGTCACGGAGAACGGTGCGTGTACGATTACCATATCTGGATCAAGCCGCGGAAATGGCACGGCAACGAGAGCCACGATGGGTACGCTTTCGCCGGGCAGAAGCTTCTACTTGTTTGCCCAGAATACCTCGTCCGGCGCAAACTATTACATGAAAGCCCGTTGCTACAGCGTGAAGATCTGGCAGACTGATTCTAACGGCGATTATCAGCTTGTCCGCGACTTCAGGCCGTGCAAGCGGTACAATCGTGCGGCGCTCTGGGATGCCGTCACCGGGAAGATTTTCTTCTCCGGCAGCGGAACGGACTTGACGGCCGGGTCGGTCGTGACGCCGCAGTTTGAGAGGAAGGCGTTGAGCTACGTCGAGTCCACGGGCGCACAATACGTCAATACTGGCGTCTGCCCGAAGTACGGTACGAAGGCGGAAATCAAACTCAGCCGCACTGCCGAAGTTGGACAGTTTGATGTGTTTTTGGGATCGAGCGGCACTGGCGAATACTATTACTTCGGATGCACTCGCAGCCCATCCTATATTGGCACCGGGTGCGGTTCCCGCAGAAATTATGCGGATACGAATGCATCGTACGGTTTTGCCGACAGCGCGTATCTGCTTGATTCCAGACAGATCGCGAATGGTACGCAATATACCATCACGACTGAACTTTCACCCGAGGGCGACTACAACATCAACACCTTGGGGGGCCGCATCAATGGTGGCTACGCCTATCACAAGACGAAGGTTGTCAATCAGGGCGATTTCCTCTCTTCCAACAATCCTCTCTATGTCTTCGCAAGCAACAACAACGGAAGTCTTGCCGATCCGTCCAAGATTCGCTTCTACAGCGCGAAGATCTGGCAGACGAACGGCGTGGACGGAACCTACGTCCTCTTGCGAGATCTGACGCCGTGCCAGAAGGACGGCAGGGCGGGCCTGTACGATTCTGTCAAAGACGAAATACTCTTCCCCGGGGCGGGGACGCTGACATACAGTGAGGCCGTCTGGAACAACACCAGTGGCGACGGCCTGTTCGAGAATCCCGCGAACTGGTCAACGGGCGCCGTCCCTGTAGATGGCGACGTCGCGACGGTGAAAGTTTCCGGTGAAACGACATTGATTGTAACGAAACAACATGCATTGGGTGGGTTGTCCGTCACCGGCAGCGGGACGCTTACGTTCGTGGGCGACGGCTCGCTGTCGTACAATCGGCTGGACATCGCGTCCGGCGCGACGGTGGTCCGCACGGGAACCGCGGGACTCGTTGACGGCGGTCTTTCGGGTGCCGGCACGTTCGTGCTCGATCTCGGCACCGGCAACACGCTTACGATGACGAAGAACAACACCAGCTACAAGGGGGTGGTGACGGTTGCGAGCGGCACGGTGAAGTTTGGCGACAGAAGGTCGTTCGGCTCGCGTCCTTCGACGATCCGCGTGAAGGGCGGCGCCACGCTGGACGAGGCCAATGTCCAGGACGGCGACTACGGCGGCGAGAAGAACAAGGTTATTCTGGAAGCGGGCGCAAGGCTGATTTCCAGCCCCGGCGTGAGCGATTCGAAGCTGCCGCCGCTGACCACGGTGACGCTGGAAGGCGACGCGACGGTCGATGCGTCGTTTGGCCAGGTCTCGATCTCAGAACACTGGAATGACGTGGGTACGCACATCAACCTGGGAGAACACACGCTGACGGTCACGGGCGGCACGTTCTACGTGTCGTACTGCACGATTGCGGGGACGGGGACGTTGGACGTTCTCGGCGGTTCAAAGGTGATCTCCACCCACGACTATGACAACGAGGTCGTCTCAAGCAAATGCTTGAGCGGCACGATACGCCTGCGCGAGGGCGCGACATGGCAGTTGGCGAACTATGTCAATCGCGCGACGAGCCTTTCGGTCACGAACCTCGTTCTTGACGGCGCCGTGACGCGGGCCGTGAACACCTATACCCTCACCGTCACCGGTTCGATCACCGGCAAGGGAACGACGCCGACGCTGACAATGGGCAGCGGCGCGGTGTTTAAGCCGAGCGGCACGGGCTACCTCACCGTGACCGAGTCGTTCTCGGGTACGATGTTGATAGACGCGAGCGGGCTCAACTTGGAATCGACCTACGACAGGGTTCCGCTGTTCAAGGTCGGCTCTGAGGAAATGCTTTCGAGCGTGCCTGTTGACTTTGCCGCCGGGACGAAGCCCAAGGGCTGGGCGATCGTCAAGACTGCAGACGGCCTCGGCTATGACCTCGCCCGCACCGGCTTCATGATCATCGTCATGTAACGCCGCGCGCAACTACACGTTCTGCACTGACAAAAACAACAGACAACAGCAAAGGCGCAAAACCACACATCAACTAACCCACAACCAAGCCGAAAGGAAAAGGCATGAGAAAGCTGATAGCAATGGCGGTAATCGCGGCAAGCGCGATGGCAGCATTTGCTGCGACGAACATCACCGAGAACGTCACGCTGACGGAAGACACCGACTGGACCGAGTTCGGCACGGTGACGGTCGCGGCAGGTGCGACGGTGAACCTGAACGGACACTCTCTTGCCGTGAAGAACATTGACGGCGCCGGAGCGATTGCCGACATCCCCGGCTACCAGAGGCTGGAGTACATCGAGGCCACCGGCAATCAATACATTGACACCGAGGACCAGCATAACGCTTCAACTATTGTTGACATCCGCATCCAATTTACAAGCGTCTCGATTAATTACCAGTCGTTTTATGGTGCACGGAGCACTTCTGCAACAACAAGCCAATTTGGTGGATGGCTAAGTAACAATAAATTCCGGTATGGATATGGCAATTCCTCTGCGGTCAACTATAATACTCCTGCTGTGACCACGGCCATGATCTGCGATGTACATTTGAACAAAAGCGGGGCATGTACAGTAACCGTTGACGGAACCTCATACGGCATAGGCTCTGGGAACAGCAACAACTCGAATGTGGGATGGACGGACTTTCTGTTTACGATCAATCAGAACGCGGGAGCGGGGAAGAAAGCCCCCGAATGGTGGACGCATGCGAAAATGTTTTCATGTGTCATCCAGCAGGATGGAGCGGTCGCGCACAACTTCATCCCCGCACGAAGAATGTCCGATGGCATGGTGGGCATGTACGATTCCGTGACGGGCAAATTCCATGTGAGTCCCAACGGGAACGAGTTCGTAGCCGGTCCGGCGAAGTCGAAGCTGCGTCTCGGCTGTGGCGACAATGGGTATGCATACGACTTCTCAACTTCCACGCTTGACGTCGATGCGGGAATTCCCGTGTCGTTCATGGAATCCGGCTCGCTCGCGGCCGACTGCGACATGCGCAAGTTCCAAGACCTCGAAATCGAAGCCGGCGCGACGATCGACCTCGCCGGTCACAAGCTCTACGTGAGCAGCATCTCCGGCTCCGGTAAGATTACGGACAGCGTGGGCACGACGCTTTTTGGCTATGAGAACACTCTTTCCGGCTATGAACGCATCGAGTACCTCCAGGCTTCGGGTACGCAGTACATTGACACGGGCTATATCCACGACAACAGTACCAAGGTTGACATGCGAATCAAGTTCGACAGTGTAAGCCCGCAATACCAGAGTTTCTACGGTGCGCGAAACTCCACGGCCGATACGGCAAAGGGATTTTCCCTGTGGCTGAACTATGCAAAGTTCCGCAGGGCGTTCGGTGAGTCGGCGGCGAACATCGATTCACACACGGTGACTACTTCGACGATATACGACATCCATCTCGACAAGAGCGGGGCGTGTACCGCCACACCAGAGGGAGGGACGGCGATTGCCCTTGGTTCTGCGACGCAGGGCGGTCCGCTCACCTTCACGGATTTCCTTTTTGCAATCAACCAGAACGCAAGTGCAGGCGGGCGATCTCCCCAATTCCTAACAAGGGCGAAACTGTATTCCTGCAAGATCTTTTCAGGCACTACGCTTGTGCGTGATTTTGTCCCTGTGCGCAGGACGAGCGACGGCGTGTTGGGATTGCTCGACCTTGCGCATGGCACATTCTACACGAACGCCGGTACGGGTTCGTTCAGCGCCGGGGAGACGATTGTCGATGTCGTCGGCGGCGAACTGCATGTCGTGGTCGCGGACGGCGGGACCGGGTTCTGCAATGTCGCGCTTACGGGCGGCTTGAAGGTCGTGAAGGAGGGTGAAGGAACGCTCTTGATGGACAAGGCGTCGCAGACGTACTTTGGCGGAACGGAAATCGCGGCGGGTGTTCTGAAGTCTGGCGCGGGGCTTGCACAGCCTTGCGGCGTTGCCGGCGGGTGGATTGTCGCCGATGCGTCCGGCACGGTCGATTTCAACGGCAACGCCAACATGCAGTCGTACCGCTACGACTTCGCCGACGGCGCGAAGGCGCTGAACGGCGGCGCGGCGATTTCGAGCGGCGCGTTCACGTTCACATCGTTCTACACGCCCGTCTCGACGGGGGCGTTCACGGCCTCGCTTGCCGGCGGCGCGACGCTCGACCTGACGGAATGGAACGGCGCATGGCCGATCTCCGGCGTGACGGCCCCGGCTGGCGCGACGGTGACGGTGAAGGTCGATATGGACGCCGAAGGATTCAGGACGCTTGCGCTGTCGAAGGACGCCGAGACCGGCAAGCACAACGGCAAGCTGCTGTCGTTCGGCGGGGCGCGTCCGGCGGACACCACGTTTGTCCCCGACGCAGTCTCGGCGAATCGCTGCAGGTTCATCGCGGACGAGAACGGCGACATCATCCTTACGTTCCGAAAGGGCTTCGTGATTATCATCAAGTAGCCCGTCCACAAGTAGTCCGCCCAAGAAAGGAAGAAAGCCATGACAACAGGAAAAGTACTCAATGGAAAGCCGTATGCGGGAAATCCGCACGTACGGTTTGACGAGGGGGAAGTCGCATCATGCACCGCAGAAGCTTCGCTTCGGAGGGTACATTG
>CACZDG010000169.1 GCA_902779865.1 uncultured bacterium | reverse complement strand
AGGCATGCCCGGCGTGGTGATCGAGCTCAAGGCGGCGGATGAGGAGACGGAAGACCTCGACGCGCTCGCCCGCGAGGCGCGTCGTCAGATCGACACGCGCGAATACACCACCGAGATGCTCGCCGACTTCGCCGCACATGGCGAAAAGCGCGACATCCTCAAGTTCGGCATGGCCTTCTACAAGAAAAACTTGGTGGTCTGCAAGGAACTTCCCAAATGATCGACCTCGCCGTGCGGTAGGGCGAGGTGCGGTAGGGCGCGGATTCCAGCCGCGCCGTGACAGCAAGCGTACAACAGCAAGTTGTGCGGCTCGGCGAGACGCTTCGCCCCACCGGTCGTGGGGAGTGATTTTTGTTGATTTTAGGCTTGCGGGTGGCGGGGGATTTTGGTAACATTTGCGTTGTTCAATTTGGTCAAGGAGTGTCAAGTTTCAACGGAGACAAAAACGATGGAAAACAATGTGTGTAACGCCCTGTGGGCTAAGGCGAAAACTTCGTGTTTCGCCAGTGTTCTTGTTTTGGCTTTGGCGGGCGCGGCGGGTGCGGCGTTTGCCGACGTCAACGTCGATTCGCTGCTGAGAGAGTCAGCGATGTGGCTGGACGCCTCGTCGCCAGCGAACTTCGTGTTCAACGAACTCGGCGTCACGAACTGGATCAACAAGGGCGCGGGCAGGGCAACCTACGGCGACGCCGTCGCGTACAGGATTCGCACCCAAACAAGCGGCGACATCGCGGGCGTCGTGAGATACGGAAGCGTGCAGCTCGTGAACGGCGTGCCTGCCCTCCAGATGGGTCCAGGCGGTTGCGACGCCGACCTCAGATACGAGCGGATATCCACCATCCGCACGGTGTTTCTGGTGGGGCAGTTCATTCTCGACGACAATCTGGAGCCGCTGCTCGGCGACGACACCTATTTTGATCTGCACCGCGGCAAGTCCGGCTACGTCTGGAACGAGGCCTGGGCGAAGAGCAGCAGGGGTTATCCCGGCAAGCCGACGTTCTACCTCAACAACGCGACGACGCCCGTTGCCAACCCCGATGCGACCGCGCCCGTCGCCAACGCGCTCAACATCATCACCATCGCGACGGCGGGCAACACGCGCAGCAATCAGCTCTCGCGCGACCGCACCTACGTCGGTTCGCGCAATTGCGCCCGCGCCCTTTCGGAAGTGATCATCTTCACGCGCGTCCTCACCGCAGAGGAGCGCATCGCGATCTACAACTACCTCGACGCCAAGTGGAACCAGGGCGGCTGGGCGAACGTCTCCGGCGCGTACACCGGTCTTACGGCGGCTGCCTTCTCCGCCGATGCGACCATCGGCACGGCGGACACGCCGTCCGTGATCCCCGCCGCAATCTCCGTGGCGTCCGGGGCGACCGCCACCTACGCCGCGCCCGTTTCCACGGCCGACCTCAATTTCACCGGCGGCGGCACGCTCGCTTTCGCCGGCGATCTTCACGCCTCCGGCAAGATTGCCCAGAGCGGCGGCACACTTGCCCTCGGCGGCAACGTGTACAGCGTCATGGCAAATCCCGCCCTTGAAGGCGACGTCACATGGGAGAACGGCACATTCTACCTTGACTTCTGGGGCGAATTCCGTCCCGTGGAGGGCGTGACGCTCACGCTTAAGAACGGCGCCGGGCTGCGCAAGAAGACATATTGGCGCACGTTCATCGACAAGGGCATGACGCTGACGTTCGCGGCGGACGCGGGCCTCACGGAAGTGCCGGGTCCGTTCGTCGTGACATGCGACTTCGCCAAAGACAACTACCTCAACATCCACGGCGGCACGCTGGTGGTCACAAATTCGTGCGACGGCAATAAAATGGGCCGCGATATCACAATCGGCACGCAGCAGAGGACCGGGCACGGCTTCATGAACATGGACGGCGGACATGTGATCACGCGCCGCCTGCGCGTGGCGGCCGGCTGGGACAACGACACGACAGGCGTCACCTCCACCGGCACGGTCAACATAAGCGGCGGCACTGTGGAGCTGCAGGACAAGTTCGTGCTCGGCTCGAACAGCGGCACCCGCTCGGTCGCAACGATCAATTTCAACGGCGGCGAGGCGATTGCGCCGTACGGCTTCCTGATGTACGACGACGACGTCGATTTCATCACCTTCAACGGCACGGCGTTCAAGGCGAATGCGGACTGCGAGAAATACTTCGACCTCCGCAAGGGATCGGGCGCGAACGTGACAATCGCGGCGGGCGGGTTCCCGATCGAAATCGCGAACGGCAAGACGGTGGCGTTCGGCTGGGGCTTGAAGGGCGTCGGCGGAATCGTCAAGACCGGCGCGGGCACGCTCGTCCTCGACGCGGACGCCACATTCACGGGCGGCGTCGATGTGCAGGCGGGCACGGTGTCCGCCACGACCGCCGGCGCGCTCGGCACGGGCACGGTGAAGGTCTCCGCCGGAGCGACGGCGGAGATCGCGGCCGGCTCGCAGGCGACGCTCGCGGCGGATTGCGCGGGCACGATCGTCGTCATCGTCCCGGAGGGCGGGAAGCAGCGCGTCGTCGGCGTCGCGTCCGGCTTCAACCTCGCAAACGTCACGGGAGCGAAGGACATCCACGGCAACGCCGTCTCCAGCGCGGCGTTCACGATTGAAAACGGCGCGCTCTACGTGACGGCGAACGGAGACCTCACGGCGGCTGTCGCGGGCGTCTCGAACGGCTCGTGGTACGCGCTTCCGTGGGAACGCGACGGCGTCTCCGCAAGCTATCCGGCAACGGCCGGCGACGTGATGGTGGCGACGCTCGTCGCGTCCGGCACCAGCCGCGTGGCGATGGACGCCGACGCCTACGCGGGCACGGTGAAGGTCACGAACAGCGGCGACAACGCCAAGTTCGTGATCGCGGGCGGACACAAGCTGTTCGGCGACGTCGATGCGACCGGCGGCACGGCGGAGTTCGGCGTCGCGGGCGCAAACGTGGTGCAGGGCATGGTGAAGTTGCCCGCCAATGCCTACTTCCTTCTCAATGCGGCGGAGAACGAGGAGTGGACCTACGCCAACCCGACGTTCACCTTCGCCAGCAACACCCACAAGTTCAGGAAGACCGGCGCGGGACGCGTCGTCTATCCGGGGCTTCCCGACCGCGCGGTGGTCTCCGACGAAGGCTCGTTTGCAATGAACGTCACGTCTGCCGCGTCTTCCGGTGCGCTCAGCCTCACGGGCGCGGGACTCAAGGAGAAGGCCGGTTCGGGTACGCTCACCGTCACGGGCGGCACGTTCGGCGGACCGTTCGCCGTCACCGGCGGCCAGCTCACGATCAACGGCTCGATCCTCGGCTTCAGCTCCCTCTATATTGGAGAGGGCGCGAAGGCGTACATTCCGCACTGCTCGCAGGTCAACAACCGCCTGCCGCAGAACGGACAGGTGATCGTCGATGGCGGCGAAATCCACGTCTGCGGCGTCAACCCGTTCTCCAGCTACGTTCCCGAGTTCTGGCTCACGAACGGCATGTTGCGCGTTGACTGCTCGACAGGAAACGAACACATCAAGTTCAAGAACATCCACATGAAGGACTCCACGTTCCGCCTTCAGGGTGAGAAGGGCGCCTACAACAACAACGGCATCTTCTACTACTCCAACAGCGGCAAGTTCTACATCGACGGCGCCTGCACGTTCGAGGCGGCGGAGGGAATTCCGAACGCGCTCCACGGCGAAGCGACAATACCCGTCGTCGTTTCCGAGGGCTCGTCGGTCGTGTGGGGCACGCCGTTCATGCAGAACATCGCGAAGACGGGCCCGGGCACGGTGCAGTTCGCGGACACGGTTGACCAGGTCAAGTGCACGGCGACCTTCCTCATGCAGGAGGGAACGCTGCTCACCGGCTCCAAGGTGCCGCGTCTGAACATTTCGGCGGGTACCACGGTCAAGGCGCTTGGCGGCGATCCGCTCACGGTCACCACCGCGCTCACGCTGCCGGAGTCCGGCACGATTGCGGTGGACCTCTCGGAAATCGACTTCACCACGCGCACGACGCCCGTGAGAATTATCGCATATAACGGTTTCACGGATGCAATGCTCGAGAAGTTCGCGCTTCCCGCGCTGCCTATGGGTTGGCGGGTCGTGAGCACGGGCGGACTTTCCATTGTCAGTCCCAAGCAGCCCAAGCAAATCTACTGGAACACGCAGTCGGGCGAATGGGGCGAACATCTGTGGAACCAGGACCCCGAAGGGTACGAGGTCGACGGATACCACAGCGTGACGTTCCTTGACAACACCAACGGCAACGCGTCCGCGCTCACCACGATCAACGTGTCCGGCGACCGGATTGTCAACTCGTTCACCTTCAACACAACCAACACGCCCTACGCATTCACGGGCACAGGCTCGATCATGGTCCCGACGTTCGACGGCGGCATTGCTGGCGCGGGGTATGAGTTCAATGTTCCGGTCATCGTTGGCGTCGGCGGCCTCACGTTCGCCGAATCGACGCAGGACCAGGTATTCAACGACATCCGCGGCACGATTGGCGCAATCACCGTCCCGGCGGCGGCTGGCGGCAAGGCGAAGATCAACTTCACGGCCGCGAGCCCGCGCGAAACGGGCGCAATCAACATCGGCTCCGGGAAGACGCTGGAGTTCAGCGTCGGTTATGCGCTCAACTCCGGCACATCCGTGAAGTCCACTGCGCCGATGACGGGCGACGCCACCACGAAGTTCATCCTTTCGAACAAAGGTTCATCGACCGGCCACATGGACATCACGCAGGACTACTCCAGCTTCCATGGCGAGGTCGAGGTCAAGGACGGCGCATTCCTGCACGTCAACGGCAAGTTCTACAACTGCACGGCCACGGCGGAGAAGCCGGTGCGCGTGCATGGCGCGAACACGACGCTCTCGCTGTATGGCAACCAGGTCAGCAACGGACGCAGGTTGCCGGACAACGCGTACGTCCACGTGTACGACGGCGCGCGAGTCATGCTTCGCGGCGTAAACTGTGTTGGCAGTTCCCAACCAGCCTCACCATACATGGTTATATCCAATGGCACGCTTGAAGTTACGACAGAATTCAAGCCCACTCATCTTCACACGCACGTCGCAGGCATGTATGGCGAGTCCGACATTTACTTCTCTGGCGGTTCGGGTACGCAATACCAGGATCGCGACGGAGTCGTGATCCACAACGGATTGCACATCTGTTCTGGCACGACCACGGTACATCGCGTGAGTGGATGCGCAGCCATGCTGACATTCGCCACTTCCTCCGTCTCTCCGAACGTGATCGATTACAACGTCAGCGGTCCGCTGCATGTCGCAGACGGCGCGCTTCTCCGAATTGCTATGCCGTTGCGCAAGCCTCCGGTCAAGAAGGGCGGCGGAACGCTGGAGCTGGTAGAGGCCGCGAGATTGGGAGAGGAAACAAATTCGCTCACGCTCGAGGGCGGCTACCTCAAGGTCAACGCGCTTGCCAACGAGCTGCTTTCCGTGACCGCCTCCGACGGTGCGGGCTTCGACCTCTCTGACGCGGGGAGCATCTACCAGCCGACCAACGGCGTGGCGCTGGTGGCGTCGTCGGGCACCATCAAGCTCAAGACCGGTACGCGACCGCTTGCGAAGGGCGACTACCTTGTCAGGTGGAACGAGGGCCACAAGCCGAACGCGCGCTTCGTCCTTGAATCCGACGAGCCGAGAAGTTCGCGTTTCAGGGCCATCAAGATGTCCACCGGCGTGCGCATCGGCTTCCAGCAGTTCATGATCCTGGTTCGGTGACCTTTGCCTACTCCAAGCCGTCCGGCACGTACATCATCGTGCGGTAGGACGAGGCGTCCCGCCGAGCCGTGACAGCAAGCGTACAACAGCAAGACTTGTTGTCGTACGCTTGTTGTTTCACGAGTCGATGTGGCAAGGGCGAGGCGCGGTGGGGCGAGGCGTCTCGCCGGGCCGTAACAGCAAGCGTACAACAGCAAGACTTGTTGTCGTACGCTTGTTGTTTCACGAGTCGATGTGGCAAGGGCGAGGCACGGTGGGGCGAGGCGTCT
>CACZDG010000168.1 GCA_902779865.1 uncultured bacterium | reverse complement strand
TCAGCCAGTTCAAAAGCGCCTCTATCATTTCTTGGTTCATCGCCAGACCCCGTTAGTTTATCATAATTTCCGACGGGAGTTGTGGCAAAATCGGTTTTAACACAAGCCGTCACGACTCGGCGAGCCACCGAGATTCCGCGCCGTAATCTCACGCAGAGACGCAGAGAGTCAGAGAGCGCAGAGAGGGGCGTTCCGAAGCGTAATATTACGGCGCGGGCTGCGATATTACGCTGCGGAACGAGGTGGGGGTGCTTTAGATTTAGCTTTTGTTTTTAGCCGTGCAGAACATGTAGAACGTGTAGATCATGCTGCCGCATTGTGAACGGTTTGCGGCAATAAACACCCCTTTTGCCAAAATTGGCCGTTCCGCACCGTAATATCACGGCGCGGAACGGGTGGATGCGGCGGTGGCACTGACTGGGAAAGCCGCCATCTTGGCGGCGGAATGGTAGGGGCGGCTCGCCGAGCCGCCCGCCCCACTGGTACAACGCGCTACAGCGCGTTGCCGTGGGCTACTTGACGATGAGCATAACCCGTAGAGGCAGTCCCTAATCGCCCTGCTCATTTTCCGAAGATGACACCAAGGCTTATCGCGTTCGCACGCACCTTTTTAGATGGATGGCGGTTCAACATGACGGGAACACCTTTTTCCCGGTCAAACACGACAAGCGAAACCGATCCGCCTCCGTCCATGCTGACGGCATCGGACGCGCCTTCGCGCCGCAGGAGTGTCCGCATGTCGGCAAATGTCGCGCCAAGGCTGTATTTGGGCTGCCGGCCATCAACGGCCACGACGACAAGCGTCTTGCCCCCGTCCGCGAGGCCGAGCGCCATTCGCGGACGCGGTGCCTCTTTCTCGTCCCTGTTTACCGTAACGACATCAACGCTATTCGTCATGAGGATGTCAAACCCGTTGAATGCGAACAAAACGTTGCGTTCCTCGTCGCGGGGAATCGCAGACGTGATCGCGCAGCGTCCATCACGGCCAATGACGAAGAGGGCCTCCTTACGCTCCGTTGGATTCGTATGGGACGACAGTTCCACCCCGTCCGCCACGCACCAGCCGAGGAGATCGCAGGATTCGCAGCCCTTCGGCATGGGCCACGGCCTCCATGGGGTCGTGTTGAACGCGATTTCCACATTCCGCCCTTCGGCGCGGCGTCGCAACATGAAATCCGCCGTTGTCTCACGTTTCGTCTCGACATGATAGACGGGGTTTGTTGTTCCCACAATCCTCTTGCCCCAGTCGCTTGCACGCTCTGTGGTGGTAAAACCGATGCCGGGCGTGACGAGGTCGATCTTCGCCACGTACACCTTCATCAGGCGCGGCTTCTCTTTCGCATAGGCCCGAAGCGTCACGCCATCGCGAATGCGGACCGGACGTTTCCACATGTCGTCACGCCAGTTGGCGCGTGCGGACGATGTCAAGGCGAAAGCGGCCACGCAGACGAACGCGGCACCGAGTGTTGTCAGTTTCATATACGTTACCTTTCCCTGATTCAACCAGTTTTCAAAGGATGGATTCCATTCACCTGACTAGTATCATAATCCCCGACGGTTTCGCCTTCATGACGATGTTGCCGTTCGCATCGACCGAAACAGACATCACCCAATCCGGAGCTCCGTCGGCAACCGTCACCGTCGCACCGGCGAACTTTCCGCCCGTGGTCAACACGTTGTCGCCCTTGTGCGCCCGCTTGCCGTCCGTGGCGGAAATCCTGACAGTCACATTCGGCGTCGCGCCTCCCGCGAACGTCACGGTCTTGCCCGAAAGATCCAGCACGGGCTCGTCCTTGCTCGTGTAGTTGAATCCGAGACAGGCCCTGTCGGCAAGCGTCAGGTTGCTGCCAAGCGAGACCGTGCCAGACTGCGCGACCTGCAATGTTGCTCCCGTACAGACTTTGACTGTGCCTTCTGTAGGCTTCTTGCCCGCGTTGACGGCAAGCGTCGCCGTGTTGGTCACCGTGACCGTGCCGTTGTAGGCGACCCTCTCGAAGATCGCCGTCGGGACGTAGTTGCAGACGAACGTACCATTACCCTTGATAGTCACCTTGCCCTCCGCAGCGAAACCCGCATTCGCGGTGACGATGTGCCCCTCGCCGTCATGCCAGCCCGTCGTATCGAAGACGATGCCGATGGGGCTTGCGTCGCGAATGCCTGTCCAGGCGTTTATGGCGTAATCGCAGTCGAGAGGACGAATCGTCGCAGCACACCTTGCGTTCCCCAGGAGATAGTAACCGTATGTTCCGGTGATGCCGCCCGGCCCTACGACCCAGTCCTGCGGATTGTCCGCATTGTCCGACGTCCAGCCGGTGCTGAAGTAGAATCCCCAGTCCGTGCGGTTGCCGACAAACTCGTTGGCAACGATCATGCCGGGGCCTGGATTCACAGTCGGCTTCAGATAAGACGCAGGATTCACCGTCTCGATCTTGCCGGTCACGACGAACAAGCCGCCGGCATTGATCTTGTTTGCAATGTACTCGCCGTTCGAGCCGTCGAACACGAGATTGCCTGCGACCGTGACGGTGGAGTTCGCTCCCACCGCAACCTTCGACGTGTCCGAGAACGATGTCGCCGTCAGAGTGCCGTTGAACGTGACGACGCCCGCGCCCATCGTGACTGCGCCGAACGTCGGGGCGGGCGTGATGTCCGCCGTGACCGTAATGGCCGAAGTCGCGCCGCTGAAGTTGACGGCGCTGCCCGCCGTGGGCGCAACGCCGCTCCACCAGTTGCCCGGCGTTGACATCAGGCCGTCGCCGGATGCGCCAGTCCAGACGCTTCCCTCCATGTCGACATCTACCGCGAGATAGAGCGTGTCGCCCTTCACATGGTAGGCATACGACGCGCCGGACGCGACGGCGGGAACGAGATTCTCCACGTCTGCGGCAGTCACGCCCGCCGTCGTCAGAATCGGATAAAGTCCACGCCCAAACGTGCCGCCGTTCTTCTTGAGCGCAACCGTTCCGCTTGCCGGGAGATTCAGCGTCGTCACCGACATGGGCGTTACGCCAGGCGTCTGCGTGTCGATGTTAAAAATGGCATCGGCTTCAAGCGACAGACTCGTGATTGTCGTTTGCGCCGTACCCTTGACGGTGAACGTTACGTTGCTCCCAACCGTCACGGGGCGCGCGATCGTCAGTCCCTCGTTGATGAACACCTCGCCCTCCTCGCATGAAATCAAGCCCGGCGCAGACTGCGACATGGCGATTGTAGTCTTGCCCGATCCCACGAACTTCATCTTGCCCGCGCCTGCAAGATCCTTGGAAAGGACGGCATTGTATCCGCCGTTGTCTATCGTGCCGCCCTTTTCCGTAACATTCACCGTGAGCGGGGAGTCGGCATTACCCATCAGACCGCCGAATGTGGTGTATGTACGGTTTGCCCTGAATGTTCCGCCGTTGAACACGACCTCGCCTGTCCCTGTCCCAGCGGTATGGAAATAGAGGTTTCGCGCAATCAGTGTTCCGCCCTCGTTCAGGCAGAGCTGTGTTGAACTTCCGTTGCCCCAGCCGAGGTAGATGGCCGAATTGTCCTGCTGCTCAATCGTACCGCCGTCGTCGATGTGAATCGTGACATCCTCGCCGTCGTTTTCGCTAACATAGAACTGTCCGGTCGACAAGAGGGTCGCGCCGTTCCCGACGCGCAGCGTGACGGGCTTCCCCGTGACGAAGGCGAAACTCGGCCAGCTGAACGTCGCGCCGGCGAGCGTAAGCGTTCCCTCCGCGATCGTCGTCTGCGCCGTCATGTTCGTGCCAAGCGTGAGCGTTCCCGCGCCGGTCTTCTGGAACGTGGTGGAGATTGGCGCAACGATGGTTGCCGAGACGCCCTGGGCAACTCTGACCTCCGGGGTGGAAATCGCAGCCACTGCATCCCCGGCGCCGTTGACCGTCGCGTTGGCGCGGAAGTCGAGCTTCACCGCCGTCACGTCGCCGTCGAGCGTCGCCGTGTCGTCCGCAGCCGCGAAGACTGCGTTGTTGTTGTTTGCCCACGCGGACGCGACGCCATCGACGTTCCACTTCGCGCCGTCAGTCCAGCCGCCGCCGTTCGCGCCGTCGTTCCACACGTAGTCCCTTGCGAGAATGGCGTAGGTGAGATAACCGTTTGACCAGCCCTTCACCACTTCAAGCGCCGCCCCCACCGGAGTCTCCGCCGTGACGTTGAATTTGGCCGCATCCGCCTCCGCCATCGCGAAGATCGGGAAGGCACGCCCGGCTTCGGGTATCGACCGGACGATCAGCCTGACCGTCACCGGCTTTTCGGCGGTCGCGGCGAAATTCGTCGTTCCTGCGCTGAACGTATCGCAACCCGTCGCATCGACGTCGAGTGCGATGGTGGCACCTGCGCCGATGGAAAGCGAAGAGAGCGTGTAGTCCGCAACCACGCCGTCCTGGTCGAAATAGCGCAACGCCGTGTCGTCGCCAATCGTTATCGCGCCCGCAAGGTCGCCCGCGCCGGACGCCGTAAGCGAACCGCCGCCCGTCACGGTGATGCCGCACGTCGCTCCTGTCGAGACAAGCCGCTCCTCAATTTCAATTGCCTTGCCGTTCGTGTCAATCGTGCCTCCGCGAGGGCCGACGTTGAACGTCAGATTGTCGTCGCCGGACATAAGTGTTCCAGACTGCGATGCCTGGAGCGTTCCGCCGTCAAGGAGAATCGTCGCAAGCGCCGCCGCACCGCTTCCATGTTCTATCGTCTGCGCCTTCACGACGCCGTTGGACATCACAAGCGCGCAGTCCTCGTTCGCGACACCACGGGCGATTATGATTTTTCCACGCGAGACGTCCAACTCGCCGCCGTCCATGTAGAGGAATCCGGAATAGGCGTTTCCGATGGTCATATCCGTATTGGCCGCGAGCGTACCGCTCTTGATGCGCACAACCGCCCTGTCGCCAGGTTCGCCCTGCTTGTCGCAGATGAGGATGTTATTTGTCTTGTTGCTCACCGTTCCGCCATCAAGTTCGAAATAGGCGTAGCCGGTTCCGGGCTTCGACGTGTCGGTGTTCTGGAATGCGCCGATGCAGATCCAGCTTGAGACTGTCAGCGTTCCGCCGCGATGGTAGAACTCCGCATGGGTTCCGGGCGCGTGGCCAAGATACAGACGTCCGTTGTTGTCCGTTCCTGAACCAAATGTCCAGTCGCCGCCAACCTTGTCAACGATGCCGGTTGCGTTGTTGGCGACCGCAAAGCGCATGTTGCCGTTGCAGACGACGTTGGCGTTCGTGGATGTAAGCCTGCCACTGTACATGATGAAGGCGTTGGCATCCGCCTTGCCGAATTTGAGCGTCGTGCCGATGGTCTGCCCGTCGAGGATGAGATGGCCGTAGTGTGCACCGTCCGAAGTGCCGATGTAGGAACCGGCCTGCCACGGACCGTAGGTGCCGCCGGAGAACTTCACCACGGCGTCCGTCGCGGGATAGTAGCTGCTCAGCGGATACCCGAGCGCGAACCACATTCCGTTCTGGTTGCTGGAAAACCCGTTCGAGGCGGATGTCGCGGAAATGACGAGCGGATTCGCCTCCGTGCCCACGCCTATAGCCAAGTTCCCCTTGTAAGCGTATGTGCCAGGAACATTCACATTGTAGTTTTGGATGTAGTCGGGATGAAACACGGCATGTTTCGTGTGAGCCGTCTCGTTTGGATAGTTCGCCGTCCCTTTGTTGTCGGCACCGTACCTCCAATTGGCATTTACAGTGGAGTAAACATTCCAGTTGCTGTTGTATGCACCGGTCCAGTAGTCAACGATGGTATATGCCGTCGCTCGTACTGTCGCCGCCATGCATAGTGCAGCCGCAATCGCGGCGCGAATCATCTTTGTTCCGTAGAGTAGAGACCCACGCCTCGGCGTTGCTGCCGCCGAGACTGCGGCTTTCCATGTCTGTTTTTTCATGCTGTTTCTCCTTTTGTTGTTGCCCATGCGGGCGGGTTGTTGAAGATTGGGTGTGAAACTCTTGCTGTTGTACGCTTGCTGTCGTGCGCGGAAAACAACAAGCGTACGACAACAAGATGTGTGCG
>CACZDG010000167.1 GCA_902779865.1 uncultured bacterium | reverse complement strand
CCTCGATCATAAACCGCAACTGGTAGAACGGGCAGCTTGCCCGTTCTGGAAGAGTAGAAAGGCGGCGCGACGAGGAGCCGGGGAATCCCGAAAGGATCCTGGCAACGTACGCAACAGCGTATTATCGCTTGATACAAAACTTCGCCAAAGTAAGAGTAAGCGAGATACGAAGTTGCGCTACGTGGGCAAGTCCCACGTGGCGTGTCTTCTAATCATGTTTGCTCGTGGGCGTTTGGCGATGCCTTGTATCAGACGTGAGAATGTAAGGCACGCCACTCTCTTTTCCTGCGCCGAGGGTGTCAACGTGCAAGCGAATGGCGCGGGATAGGGTGCAGACAGAAGATGAAGAAGTTGATGATGATGGCGGCGGTGGCTGGTGTTTTGTACACGAGTTTACTGCATGGTGCGGAACCTATTTTGCTGAAATCTGGGACTATACAGCCCGGAAAAAACAGTGCGGCGTCGGCAACGCTGACCAAAACAGCGTCTCGACAATCGGATAAGATCGCCGACCGAGGTTTGTACATCATCCAGCATGATGGGATTATCACTCCTGATTGGCGTAAGCAGATAGAAGATGCAGGTGCGGTTATCCGCGGGTACATCCCTGAAAACGCCTATCTCATCCAAGCAGACAGGGCAAGTTATGCCACCATTGCCGATTCAGTGGAGCATACATATTTGGGTGATTATGCGCCTGAATACCGCTATGAGGCGGCTCTGGTGGTGAAACCGCAGTCCAAAAGTACATCATCTGCCGACAAGACTTCTGCGGCGGATGATGAGACGGCGGAGATTTTGTCTGATTGTGACATATTGTTGTTTGATGCTGCCAGTCGTGAGAAGGTTGCCGCGAGGGTTGCATCACTTTTGAAATGTTCTGTGGTTTCCTCTGACGGGAAGGTGATTCGCGCCAAGTTGACGGTCTCTGCTATTCAAGAGATTGCATCGTGGATTGAAGTCTGTTGGATAGATCGACATGTTACACCGACATTGAACAACAATGTGGCAGTACAGGCACCGCGCATGAATGTGGAGTCCGTTTGGCCCAATGGGGGAACGGGCTTGGGGCTGACCGGTAAGGGGCAGGTTGTTGCAGTTGCCGACACTGGGTTGGATACGGGTAACATGAGTACACTTCATGATGATGTAAAAGGACGGGTCGTTAAAGCGTATGCATTAGGGCGGAGCAATGATTGGAGTGATCTTAATGGGCATGGAACTCATGTTGTCGGCTCTGTATTGGGTAATGGGGTTAAGTCAAACGGTTCAATTAAAGGAGGCGCTTACGAGGCAACGCTTGTTTTCCAGTCAACGCAAGACAAGGATGGATACTTGACAGGTATTCCTAACGATCTGAATACGCTGTTCGGTCAGGCATATGATGCCGGTGCCCGCATTCATTCCAATAGTTGGGGTTCGGGGCGACAGGATGGTTCGGCAGAAGGTGCGTGGCTACTTGGTAATTACAGAGCGGATAGCCGTGCAATAGACGAGTTCATGTTTAACCACCCAGACATGCTGATCTTATTCGCGGCGGGAAATGATGGAGTTGATTGGTTTTCAGAAGACGGAGTAATAGATTCGGATTCTATAGGATCAGAACCAACCGCTAAAAATTGCATCACGGTAGGCGCATCTGAAAATTATCGAACTAGTGGAGGGTATAGTTCTGATTCGTGGGCGCCATGGCCAAAATTTGACAAGGAGACATTTCCTAAAGACCCAATAGCATCTGACTATATTTCTAGGCCGTCAGATAATTCCAATCAAGGCATGGCGGCTTTTTCCAGTAGAGGGCCATGTGATGATGGGCGAATTAAGCCGGACATTGTGGCTCCTGGTACGGACATTTTGTCTTTAAGCTCTAGCGTCGGCCCCTACGATACATGGGGACCTTATAACGCATATTACCGTTATATGGGTGGTACAAGTATGGCGTGCCCGCTTGTCGCCGGCAGTGCGGCACTTGTGAGGCAATGGCTGGTTGAGAACCGGAAAATAACCAATCCTGACGGCGCGACAATCAAGGCGGTACTTCTTGCTGGGGCGAAGAGCTTGACGCCGGGACAGTATGGTACAGGACAGTATCGTGAAATACCTGCCTCGTATCCGAATAATGTAGAGGGTTGGGGGCAGGTCAATCTCGGCAATTCTGTCCAGAATGCAAAGGGGCTGTTGATCTATGATGCACAAGTCATTACAGCTAATGAGACGCAGACATTCAAGGTCAAGGCAACGGCGGGTAATCAATTGAATATTGTCATGGCCTATACGGACGCGCCTGCTTCCTTGTCGGCAACCAAGCAATTGGTCAATGACTTGGATTTGCTTGTGACCGCACCGTCGGGAACCACGTATTATCCAAATTCCCGTACATCGGCTGATAGGATAAACAATGTTGAGGGAGTCAGGATCCCAAGTGTAAGTGTCGAATCCGGCACTTACACGATTACGGTCAAGGGATACAATATTACACAGGGGATGGCAACTACGCTGACGGGCGGGAAATCGAACGCTCAGCGGTATTCGCTTGTCGTCAATGGCGCTGACGTGGTTACGACATATACTGTAACGTTCAATGCGAACGGAGGCACGGTCTCACCGACCGCACGTACTGTAAATGGCGGTTCGGTTGTCGGTGATTTGCCCATGCCGACCCGGAGCAACTACACTTTTGATGGCTGGTACACGGCATCTTCAGGTGGCACACGAGTCTATTCAACGACAGTCGTCACGGGGAATATAACTTATTACGCGCATTGGACGCCGGTTGTCGCCTATTATACGGTTACCTTCAATGCAAACGGCGGCACGGTATCGCCCTCAACGCGACAAGTTGCAAGTGGAACGGCGGTCGGCGCCTTGCCTACTCCGTCACGGAGTAACTACACATTTGATGGTTGGTACACGGCGGCAAGCGGTGGTGCGCAGATAATGGCCTCTACGGTTGTTACTGCAAGCGTGACGTACTTTGCGCATTGGACGGCGATACCGGTCAATTATACGGTGACGTTCAATCCCAACGGCGGTACCGTTTCGCCGTCTTCGCGAATGATCGCAAGCGGGTCTGCCGTTGGAACATTGCCGACGCCGACGCGCAGCGGGTATATGTTTGCCGGTTGGTGGACGTCATTGGTTGGTGGGACAAAGGTCGATTCCGGAACCATTGTTATAGGGAATGCGACGTACTATGCACATTGGACGACAAGCCCGTTCTTGTTCGGCGGCGATGCGCAATGGAGTTTGCAGGGGGACGGAAGCTATAAGAGCGGAGTGATCGGAGACAACGGAACATCGTGGATGGAGGCCACCGTAACGGGGGACGGGACGGTGTCATTCAAGTGGCGGGTGTCGAGTGAGGCAAATTGTGACACGTTGACGTTTGCCATCGATGGGGTGACTAAAGCCTCCATCAGCGGAACAAACACGGCGGCATGGACTTCGATGTCCTGTGCGGTTTCAGGTTCGGGTACGCATACGCTACGCTGGACTTACACTAAAGATTTGAGTCTAAGTTATGGGAATGACTGCGGATGGGTGACCGATTATCAATGGACAGGTTCATCCGCCCATACGGTTACATTTAATCCCAATGGCGGGACGGTGTCTGAAACAACGAGGTCTGTAGCGTATAATGCTGTCATAGGGCAACTCCCTGCGGCGACCCGTAGTGGCTACACTTTTAATGGTTGGTGGACGGCGGCGAGTGGCGGCACACAGATAACACCTACAACAATTGTGTCGGCGAACATCACCTGTTACGCACACTGGGTTTCGGCTTCGTTTACCTTGGGGGGTAACGCGAACTGGGCGCAACAAACGGACGGAAGTTGGAAGAGCGGTACGATTACGGACAGCCAATCAACGTGGATGGAGACTACTGTGTCTGGGGAAGGGACAGTGTCGTTCAAATGGAAAGTGTCGAGTGAATACTATTGCGATAAATTGAGTTTCTATGTGGATGGCCAGCAGAGGGATGCTATCAGTGGCACCGTTGACTGGAGCCAGAAATATGTCATAGTCACGGGCAGTGGTACACACACGCTTCGCTGGACATACAGCAAAGACGGTTCTGTGAGCAGGGGCGATGACTGCGGTTGGATAAAAGATTATCAGTATTCTGATTCCATAGAGCCTTCAATGCTTTCAGACCTTTATCCTTACACGCCGACAGGATGGAGCGGGCCGCTAGCGCTTTCCGCGTCGTCGCAGAGCGCTACAAATTCTACCGCAACCTCTTTCTCGCCCAACGATTCAATCTTCGCCAGTTTTGCCGTTGCAAATTCGGGTGCGGCGTTTGAGAATGATTTCAGATGGGCTTTATACGTCGATGAGTCATTGAGGGCGACGGGCGCGAACTGGGGGCAAGGTCTTTCATCAAATGGCTCATCTCGTTGGACAGCCATAGCTATTGGCCCTCTGTCGGTTGGTACGCATACTGTCAAGGTTGTATATGATTATACTGGACTTGTTGCGGAGTCGAATGAAGGCAACAATATCGTGACGAAGACCGTTACGGTGTCTGGAACGGTCATGCGTCCGTCCAATGATGATTTCGCAAATGCAACAGTCATCAGTGGCGCGGTGGGATCGACGGCGGGTTCGAATATTAATGCCACATATCAACCGGGCGAACCGTTGACAGCCGTTAGGGCTAGTGCTACGAACACAATTTGGTGGACTTGGACCGCGCCCGCTTCTGGTTCCGTCCAGTTCAATACCATTGCCTCAGAAGTGTATGACACCGTGATGGGAATCTACACAGGGACTTCCGTCTCAGCGCTGACGAGGGTTGCCTCTAATGACGACTGTAGGGAATCGGGAGGTTATTCTCAAAGTTCCAATTCATTTACAGTCGTGTCCGGCACGAAGTACCACATAGCCGTATCTGGCAGCAGCTACCGTTATCAGGGTGGAATCCAATTGAACTGGAGTATGCCTGTTTCCCAGACTTACATAGTTGTCTACAGTCCCGGCGCATATGCCAGCGGTGTTCAGGAAACGGCGACGAAAACGAATGGGGTTGCGCTCATGCTGAGGGGCGCGATCTTCACGCGCACGGGCTACACGCAGACGGGATGGTCGACGAACAGCAACGGAAGCACACGGGACTATGCGCTCAACGATTCCTACACTGTAAATTCGGCGATTACGCTTTATCCGTATTGGACGGCCAATTCATATGTTCTTTCCATCAGTCCTAACGGAGGCACTCTTGTAGGCTCAAACTTTGGAGCAGCTGAAGGAACGAGTCAGCAGACTTCTGTTAACGTGACATACGGTGCATTGTATTATTATGAGCTTGGTACTGCAACACGTTCGGGATATGTATTTGACGGATGGTGGACGTCTGCCACTGGTGGCGAGAGGGTTTATAATGCTGACGGAATGGCTGTCACAGGCAGTAGCTACTGGAATAAGAGTTGGCAATGGCAGTATCCTAGCAATCTAACGATATATGCTCATTGGATAAGTGCGGGTAATACAGTGACTCTCGACGCGAACGGTGGAAGCGTGAGCGGGCAGCCGTCCGTGTCCTTCCCGGTCGAGAACGGCAAATACACGAGCCAGGCCGGTGCAAACAGGACGGTGTCGCGTTCGGGCTATACACTAGTGGGGTGGTACGACACGAGTGCATCGAGCGGTGGGAACATGGTGTTCGACGCGCGCGGGTACGCCGTGAACGGCAAGTACTGGGACGGGGCGTACTCACCTAACGTCTCCTCGGCTAAGTGGAAGTTCGCCGGGAACGTGACGGCGTACGCACGGTGGGTAAAGACACCGCCGTACCGCGTGGTGACGTTCGACGCGAACGGCGGTGTAATCGGTGACGCGGGGTACACGGCCATCGTGGTGGAGCAGGGCAAGTACACGATGCAGGCCGGTGCGTCCGGGACAAAAGCGACTCGTTCGGGTTACACGCTTGTGGGGTGGTACGACACGAGCGCGTCGAGTGGCGGTAACATGGTGTTCGACGCGCGCGGGTACGCGGTGAACGGGAAGTACTGGGACGGCGCGTATTCCCCGAAGGTGTCGTCTGCGAAATGGAAGTACGCCGGCAACGTGGTGGCGTACGCACGTTGGGTCAAGACCCCGCCGTACCGCGTGGTGACGTTCGACGCG
>CACZDG010000166.1 GCA_902779865.1 uncultured bacterium | reverse complement strand
CGGTCGTCATGAGCCCGGCCCGGCATCCCGACGTGCAGAAGCTCCAGGACGTGTTCCGGGACGCGCGCCTCCAGTGCTGGCAGTGGCTCGTGGGGCCCGAGGTCCCGGCGGAGAACAACCTCTTGGAACGCGAGGTCAGGCCGCTGGCGGCGGCCCGCAAGTCGAGCCACGGCTCGCAGTCCGACAGGGGCGCGGAGACACGCGGCGTGTTCATGTCGATCCTCCACACGCTCAAGGCCTGCGGAGCGGACCCGGCCGCGCTTGTCGCGGCCGTGGTAGGGCCGCCTCGCCGAGGCGGCCGCGGTACGACGGTTAGCGCAGGAGGATGAAGAAGCCAGCCGAACCCAAGTCATATCCAAAACCGGAGCTGACTTTGAGTAGCAAGCGCCCGGATGGCGCACTTCCGCCGACAAACTCCACGGCATCAGCCGTGGGCAGGATTTCCGCCATACCAGTCTTGAACAGCGGGAACCTGCCCGTTACGCCCGAAAGGTCAATGCCCGTCATGTCGATGAGCATCGTGCCGTCAAGGGCATCGGACACCGTCAGGTAGCCGACTCCGTCGGGAATAAACCTCGCGCCCTCCGCGAGCGTCAGCGACTTCACCGTGCCATGCCCAGAGATGAAGCCGGAAATGGCGACGGCGCAGTCCGCGCTGCCGTTGATGACAAGATTGGTGAACGCGAGCGCGCCGTCGGACGCCAGCGCGCCCGCAACCGTGTTCGTTCCATCGGCGAACGCGAGGTCGCCGCCGAACACCGTCAGGTTGGCGAACGCAAGTCCGTCCGTCGCGGAGACCGCAGGCACCCACGGCGCGCACACCACGGCGTCCGTCCCGTTCGGCAGGTTGCCGCACCAGTTCGCCGCGTTGTCGAGCGAGGCGTCGTCCGCCTCGTTGCGCCACACCGAAAGCGTGCGCGGGGTCGAGGACGCAACCAGATCGGTGCCGGAGTGCGAGTAGAAGATCACGCCAGAGACCGCGTCGTAAAGGCCGGCCCTGCCGCCCTTCAAGCACGGGATGAAGTGGCGCTGGATGCGGCGCACGTTGTCGGAGCCCGTCCGCCAGAGCTTCAGTTCGTAGAACTTGGAAGCGCCCTCGCCCCATTGGCTGCCGCTATAATGGTGCGCGGCGAACATCCAGATCGTCATGCCGGTGTTGCCACTGGCGGAGACGTTGCCGGCGCTTTGAGCGGTCGTCGTGCCGTCCACGGTTATCGTCATCTTGGAACCGGCGGGCACCTCAGACACGATCAAATGCCTGCCACTGTCCAACGCGATACCAGTCTTGACCTCGCCGCTGCCAAGCGCCTGCCCGCCGATTGTGCCCAGAGCCTGAAGCAGAAAGCAGTGGCCATTTCCGTAGACAGCGAGCGGGGCGTTTCCGCTGATCCAGTCGATGTCCGCCTCGGCCTTCACGCCGGCCCTGCCGTCCACGCCGGTGTCAACCCACTGGCTGCCGTTGGATTCGACGTACTCGACGAAGGAGTCCGGCTTGCTCCGATCGACGACCGGACCCGCCTCGAGCGGCGTACCGGAGCCGGACGAAACGAAATTGTCGTTCACGCGGTCGTAGAGCCCGGCGACGTTGTCCTTGATTCCTGGGACATAGTCGCGCATCAGCACGCCGTTTGAATATATCTTGAGTCCGTAGAGCTTCGCGGTGCTGTATTCGCCTGCGTTACCTACAGTTCCGCCATAATGTACGGCGAAGATATACAGGTCGGACGGGTTGACGCCGCTTCGGTTGGAATAGCCGCCCGACAGGGCTGGCGTTCCGCCATCCACGGATGTTGACACATAAGCAGCATTCGAAGTCGTGATGACGAAGCGCCGACGTCCCGTGTCTAATCCCACGCCAGTGTTGGCGGAGGCGGCGGAGTCCGCCATCCACCACCTGCTGACAATCGTCCCGTTGTTCACCGTAAGGGGAGAAAGCCCGTAATTGCTTTGCGCCATCAACGCATTGCCGCTTATCCAATCTACGTCAACGTCGAACTTCATTGTCTGCGTCGGAGTAATTCCGACGCTGACCCACTGCGCCCCTGTCGATTTCACGTAGTCAAGATAGACATCAGGGGCATTGTGAGGTTCCGTGACGGGACCTGGGTTGAGCGGGACACCGGACTGGGAGACGTACCACACGTCATTCAGCCTGTCATAGAGACCGGCGACGCTGTTCTTGATTCCCGGCACAAGGTCAAGCGCCAGCTCTCCGTCTGCGCCGCACACCTTGAGGCCGTAGAGTTTCACGCTGCTGTAGTCGGCTACAGCAGTACCGCCGCCTTGATGCTGGGCGAAAAGATACAGGGACTGATTGTCGGGGTTGCTGATGGATCTGTCAGAATTATTGGCAGAATAGACCGGAGTCCCGCCGTCCACCGTAACGGACAGCTTCTGGCCTTGTTGTGCCTTGACGACAAAACGGTGGCGCTGCCCGTCTCCTGGTCTCACCCCGGTGTCGGCGGGAGCGTAGTTGTCTCCCATAAACCACATGCAGCGGATTGTGCTGTCTTTCACCATGAACATATTCCTTGCATGCCAGGACTGCCCGATGAAAACCGCGCCATTCGCGTCGCTTTTCCATTCCATGTCGGCGTCGAACGTCATCGTCGCCGTCTGCTTGAGACTACTCAGGTTGACCCACTGACGTCCATCCGATTCGACGTAGTCGAGGTATGCGTCCGGTTCATTCTGCGGAGGAACGTCCGGCGTGATGAACTCCGTAGGGGCGTGCATCGTCGCGTAGTCGGCCGCGATGCGATCCGCCGAAAGAGAGCCGTTGTACATGCGCACCTCGTCGAACGTGCCGACGAAGCTGCGGTTGTCTGCCCCCGATACCGCACCGATTGTGAAGTAGGAATCCTGCACGGCATTGTTAATCGCACCGGCATTGCCGACGGGAGCCCCGTTGTCGTAAATTGTCGCAGTCGTTCCAGTGTACACGACCGTCAGGTATTTCCACCCCGCCGATGTACTAAGATCGACACTACGCTTGAAGTCAGTGTCACCACCGCCTCTTGCTATCAACTCGGTTGCGCTCCAGCCGTAAACTTCCCATTTGGTGCGGGTACTGTTATTCGGATTGCCCACGAAGATTCGCGGGTAATCGCCAGAACCCGTTCTCTTAACCCAGCCGCCGATAGTAAAGGTCTTTGCCTCTGAGATATAGCTTGCATGTCCGGACACCTTAAACATCGTGGCCTGTGAGACCGCCCTGCCATTACCGACTTGCCCACCGTTAGTATCGGTATTTATGCTGGTCGATGCACTGGAGTTGTTAATCGGCGCGGCGTTGAGTCCGTGCCCCGTCGAATCCGGCTCGGCGGTCGTGCCGGTTTTGTTCATGTGCCAGACGCCGACGAAGCCTTCCCAGGTGTCGGACGGATTACAGGTCTGCTCCTGAGTGCGCGCCTCGCCCCAGTGCATCGTGATCGTGGTGTTGTAGGCGAGGCTGGGAATCTTCACCCACACAAACGAGGCTCCATTCGTGTTCCACGTGTCGATGTCGTGCGGGATGAGGGTGCCTTCCGCATCCGTGAACCAGAGATCGGAACCGTCCGACGCCGCGCAGTCGGCGTAGGAGAATCCGTAATCATCTCCATCCGAAAGCTTCACGAGTGCCTGGAAGTTCTCGATTGTCCCCATCTTCCTGTAGCCGGAAACCTTCAACTTCGCCTGCTTGGCCGTGCTTGGCACATAGACGGGACCCGCTATCAGGGCCGTGCCGGATTGTGAAGCATACCATTTGTCGTTCTGGCGGTCGTAGAGACCAGCCACGCCGTTCTTGATTCCCGGCACTAAGTCGCGCACGAGTTCGTCGTTGATGTAGATCTTCATGCCGTAGAGCTTCGCCGTGCTATTACCGTCACCTGCGGTAGAACCGTTGTTTGAAGCAAAGGCATAGAGCGTCCGTCCAGAACCCTTGGCCGCTACATTACCGCTGGAAGTGGACTTGACGCCATCGACATCGACAGAAAACGGCTGGTCCTTCACCACCGTCGTCACCACACGATGACGTCCCGAATTCAGACTCTTGCCTGAAGCGAGATTCATAACAGCGTCGCTGGAGTTCTTGAACGAGGCTCCAATCTTGTCTTCGTTGTTCTTCAAGGGATGGAAATCATGCCAGTTGGAACTGAGCATGTAGCCGCCGCTTATCCATTCCAGATCTGCATCCACTTTCATGCTTGTGATTGCCGGGGTGACGGATTCCGTCGGTCCCGGCGTCACCCCCGTGTCAACGGCCTGATGGCCGTCCGATTCGACGTAGTCGAGGTATGCGTCCGGCTCGTTCATTGTCGCCGTCTTCCCGAGGGTGACGTTGACGCCGCTCCGGCTGTTGTTCACGCCGGTTTCCCAGCCGCTACCCTCGGCGCGGGTCTTCTGAGAACTGGCCTCGACGCCGCAGTTGGCGAGCGTGCCGGAACTGCTGCCGCTCGTGGCGGTGAAGTCGTATCTGCCGGCGGGGAGGACGAAGGCGTAGATGCCCTTCTCGCTGGAGGTCGTCGTGGCCGTCGTGGCGCCCGTGGCGGTGACGGTGGCGTTGGCGACGGGGTTGCCGCTCGCGTCGAGGACGCGTCCGCTGATGACGGACGAGTAGCGCGCGCCGCGCGTCGGCGGGAAGATGTTCGCCACCATGTCGCTGATGCTCATCCCGTTGATGTCAGCCGTCGTATCGTACCACCCGTCTTTGCTGCCGCTGTAGCCGTAGTTGATGTGGATGTAGAGCTTGCCGTTGTGGTAGCCGTATCCGTCAGCGACGACGGCATGGCCGGAGCTGCCTTGTTGGAGGCCGACCTCGACGGGAAGGCCCGCGTCAAGGTTCGCGATGAGCTTGTCCGCGTTAAAGCCCCTCGTCATCACGGCGTCCGCGTAATGGAGGTTCAGGATGATGCTGGAGGCGATGGCGTCGGAGTAGCCGCTCGTCGATCCTCCGGAGAAGTAGTGCGAAAAGACCGCAAAGCCCGCATCGCGGGTGAGCTGGCCAATCGCCTTGCGTGCGTTTTCGGAGGTGCTGCTTGTGGGCGAATCGACCATGATGCTCCAGTCGTATGGGCCGCCGTAGGGCGGGTCGAACGCGGTGTACTCGCCCGTGGTGGTATTCGTCATGCCGCCGGTGCCGTTGGTACTGACACTATAGCTTCCGTAGCCGTCGATGCTGTCGTAGAGCGTCTCGCCGGGCAGGATCCGCGTCGTCGGATACTTGTGGTAGTACATGATCTGCCCGAGCGCCGTGGCCGTGCATCCGCACGCGCGATTAAGCGGCGTGTAGTAGTTGTAGCAGCGTTGGCCGCCAGCGTCGCCTTGGCTCCAGTGCGCCGTCACAAGCGGCGCCACGCGCACGTCGTCGGGGGTGCCGTTCAACGGGCCAGTATCGGCCTGCGACGACAGCGGCGCCGCCGCCGCAAAGATTCCCGCCGCGACAAACGCGATGTGGTTGCGGACGCGACGAAACGCGTCCCTCCAAGTAGCCTCCGCAAGCGCGGAACGCATTGCTATTTTATTCATTGACGCTCTCCTTGGTTTGTAAAAAATTCTTCTTCTCCAAAAATGGTGATACGATTTTACCATATCTCCCGACGGTAGCCAACACAAAAAACTTATAATATACGAAACCCCACTTGCGAAATACGAAACAGCACGTTAGTTGCTTTCGCTGCTGGGAGGCTTGGAGGATTGGAGGACTTTGGACCGGTAGGGCGGTCGCCCCGCGACCGCCGCATGGTAGGGCCGCCTCGACGAGGCGGCCGCTATTTCGGCCCGCTCGGCGAGCGGGCCCTACCAGTTTGAGCCCCTACGGCCCGCTCGGCGATCACGACTTGAACAGGTCGTCAAGCGTGACCTCTGACTGAACTTCTCCTGCATAACGGTTTCGTAAAAGACCGAACGTCGTCACGTAGGTGAAATGAACCGCCTTCCTTGATTTCGTCTCGCGCCTGAACGCGGCCCGTTTGTTCCTCATTGACGAGTCATCTTCGGACGTGAGCGCGTATTCTTTAGAGGAGAACTTCATTTCACAGAGATTGACGATCCCATCGTCCCTGTCAATCACGAGATCGATTTGCGCACCCCTTTCTGCGTCGTCCTGCGGACGTTCACACCTCCAGGCGTAGTTCAGGGAATGAACGCCT
>CACZDG010000165.1 GCA_902779865.1 uncultured bacterium | reverse complement strand
GACTTGTCGATGTCGCGCCTCTTCACCTCCACGACGCAGATCATCCCCTGCGACTGGATAATTTCACCTATTTGCGTTTTTGCGTTTAGGTGAAAGCGCAGCTTGTACTAGCGCAGGAGGATGGTCGTGGATTCCGATGGGCCCTGCGCGACAAGCGCGTAGTTACGCGCGACGACCGTGCCCGACGAATCGTAGGCGATGAACGCGACGCAGTTCGGCTCGCCCAGCGCCGCCGTGAACGCGCCCGACGGTATCGCCGCATGGAACGCACGATTTTCGTCAAGCGCCTGGCGGTCCACCACGCGCACGCCGTTCACGAAGCACGAAACGCTCGCCGCCGTCGATCCGCCGACAGTGAACTTGACATTGAGCCTGCGTCCCTTGGGAATGTTGCCACGCCGATTGAGGTTCGAGAACGTGATCGGCAGCGTGTCCGCATCAGGCGTGTACGGATTCGTGGACGTGCTGACCCGCAGGCTCGCCATCAGCGTCGGCACGTCCGCAAACTGCTGGTCGAGCCACGCAAGACGCTGCGTGAGATACGTCCTAAGGCGCGCAACATCCGCCGCGAAGCTCTCTGCGCCGAGATTGTATTTCTTGTCGTGGACGGGATCCCACCTCGCGGAATTCGCACGACATGCCTCGTTCAGGTAGTTTGTCGCCTGGTCGATGAGCCCGCCCTCGGCGATGCAGGATGCGAACCGGCCACGAACCTGCCAGTAGCGCACAAAGAGCCGCGTGCAGAACTCGGGGTTGTCGGACCACTCCTTGAAGAACGCCTGTTGCGGCACGCCACGGTCCTGGCACTTCCACTCCTCGGCATTTGTGGTCACGCGCACGCTCCCCACGCCCCAGTCGAAGTCCCATACCGGACCGAACGCGAACTTCTCGCCCTGTCCCTTGTAGCCGTAGCGGCTCTTGTAAACGGCGTCGTTGTTGCCGAAGAGCTCCATCGCAAGCCAGTAGTTCACCATCGACTCGAAGTCGCAGTACGCACCGATGTACTTGCCCTCCGTGGAATAGCCGTCGATGGACGTGCAGGCGTCCCAGTAGTTCTGGAGAAACGTCTGGCAGTAGCCGAACATCTCGGGATTCGTGCGCAGGTACTCGGGGTTCTTCAGCATCGTCTTGAGCGCGAGACGTCCGCTCGTCGTGGTGAACTTCGACGTCTCGTCGTACTCGTTCGAGAACTCGAAAAGGTAGCCACCCGAGATGTCGTTCGTGAACTTCTTGAGGAGCGCGGACGGCTGTCCGGTGAGCGTAACGCCGTTCGTGACGAACGTGAAGGAGTCGGACGTGACCCACGAAAGATTCTGCTCCAGCTGCGTCGCAAGCGCGTCCTCCTGCGCGGACGTGAGGCCGTGCGCCTTCGCAAACGCCTCCGCGATGTCGCCCGCGTCCCCTTCCCAGTCGTGCACGTTCACGCGCTCCTTGGCGATTCTGATGTGCTCGCAGAACTGGTACGTGCCCTGCCACGTGCCGTTGAGGGCGCACTCGACCCACGTCGATTTCATCCCCAGCGAACCGATGTCGTTCGCGAAGTCGTAGGCGAGCTTGTTGCGCAGCATCGACTGGTCGTTGTAGTTCGCGAGCAACACCCAGTGCTTCGACTTCGGGATGCCGAACATCTCGGTCTTCTTGCCGAGCTTGATCTTCCACGGCTTCTTCGGATAGCTCGACGTGGTGTTGCCGCGTACCTTGATCTCCATCGCGCCGTCGTAGAACGACTTCCATTCGTCGTTGCCCTGCGCGAACAGCCACCCGTCGTGCGTTTCCTTCTTCGCGCTCGGCGTCGCCCCGTCATCCGTCGTGAGGTAGAGGACCGGCAGCTTCGAGAAGAAGAACTCCTTCTGCAGCACCTCCGCGCCGTCTTCTCCGTATGCGGTGAACATGAACCAGTGGTCGTAGTCCGCAGCGGTCGGCGTGTAGGACGCACCGTCCCCGACAAAACCCGCCTCGTATTTCTTCGCCGTCGAGCCGCGCCGCCACGCAAAGCCGCGTGCCGACGAGAATCCGAGGAACGTACCGACCGTAGCCGTAATCGGCTTGCCAACGCGCGGACGCGTTGTGTCCAATTCGACGGAAGTCTCGATGTTGCCGCCCATGAGCGTGACCGCGCCACCATCTCCGAACTGGACCGTCATATCCTTCACAGTACCTCTATCGTCACCTTTTGTGAGCGACGCCGTACCATCGACGATCGCGATGTCGCCCGCCGCACCGGGAACGCTCCCCGCCGCGACGCCGTTGGTCGTCCAGTTCGCCGCGTCGCCCCAGTCGCCCGACGCGCCGCCCACCCACTGGAACACGCGCATCACCGCACCGTCGTCCTCGCGTCCAGAGAAGTCGGAGAAGCGTCCGTTGCCCGTGAAGGAGACCGAGGAAACGCCGCCTCCGGCCTGCGGCGCGGTGGTGCGGAACCACGCCGTTCCAACGGTGTTCGTGAGCCTCACCCAGTCTTCGTTCTTCTTGACGAGATAGCTCACGAGCCGTACGCCGTCAACCGTGCGCAGCTCGATGCGTCCGTCAACCCACACGCCCTCCGACGGCGCGACCCCGTCGCCGGAAAGCGCGATCCATCCGTCGGAGGTATAGCCGAAGTAGCCCGGATCGCCGTTGTCAAGCAAGGCGGGGACGAATCCGGCCGCCCCGTCAAAGTCGTACTCCCCAAGCGGCTCAAGCTCTTCCGGACACAGCGAGACGTCGATGCGCTCCACGTCGCGTCCGTTCGGCGGGGCAACGGGCGCGAAGGCGATCTCCTCCTCCATGTCCGGCGATATGGCGATTCCGTTGCGCACGCCGTCGAACACGTTGGTCGCGACGACGGACGCCGCTTGCCATTCGCCCCCGACGCCCGGTCCAAGCGCCTGACCATTGGCGTACCCGTCAAGCGAGAACCCGAACCATCCCGACTCTGCTGCATTCGCGCAGAGCGCAAACGCCGACGCGCAGACAAGAACACAAGTCCGCATGACCGGCCCCACTATCGGACAAGAACGGTAACGCCGGTGGAAGAAAGACGAAGCCCGCCCTCGCTACGCGAGAGGCCTCTGAATGTCGTGCGCGTCTCCGCGTCCAACTTGAACTTGACCGTGCCGGACGGCGGCGTATCCCAGGCGATAACGTACTGCTTGTTCCTGCGAAGCGTCTTCAGGTCGTCGCGTCCCGAAAGATCAATCGTGACCTCGGCGTTTTCGGCGAACTTCACGGCGGCCGCGCCGGACGTGGACGTTGACAACCACGTGCCCGTCTTCCCCGAGAGGTCGATCGTCGAGCCGTTCTGCATCGTGCAGCCGTAGAAGCCGCTCTCCACGGGCGTGAACGTGCCATAGACGTTCAGCGCTCCTGTCCCGGAGTTGTCGGTCCCGGCATACAGCGCCACGTAGTCGCGGACGTTCATCGTTGACATTGAAGGCAGGTTGATTGCGCACCCCATGCGCATCGTCGTCGCCGTTGCATTGATGGTGCCCTTGTAGTTCTGCGTCATGAAGGTTCCGCCTGAAACGATAAACGTGCCGTTGGATATCGTGGCCACGGATGTGGCACCGTCAACGTCGGTGCCCACAATGAACTTGGTTGCATTCGCGAGGTTCACCGAAAGCGTATTCCCGCCAAGGTCAAGCAAGCGGCCGCTCCACAGACGCAGATTGCCGTTTCCGGTCGTCTGGAACGTGGAGTTGGAGAGCAGCAACGTATCGCCGATGATCGCACCGCCTCCGTACGTGGAGATGTTTTCCGAAAACGCCGACGATATCGTGCCGTTGTCGAGAACAATCCCGTAGATGGTGTACCAGACCTGCCCCCCGAGGTCCAGCGTCGCATTGCGCACAAGGATCTCATTGCCGCTCGCACCCATCGTCGCCTGCTGGGTGGCGTTGATGGAGACGTATGTCACGCCTTCAAGCAGCTCGTTGCTGCCGGTGTACGTGCACCCTTTCCCTGCGGTGAACCTGCCCGTCCCCATCTTGACGAACTTGACGTTGCCGGCGATCGCGACCTTCGTGTTCGCCGTCTCCGTCACGTTGCTGACGCACAGCGTGGAACGCGTCCCGGAGTTGTCGTTCCTGATCGTGCCGTTGTTCGGCGATTCAAGACCGGCGACGGTCAGGTTGTGCCCGTCGAGGTTCACCGACGCGTTCGACGCGAAGGAAACCGTCGTGCCGAGTCCGCGCCAATCGCAGTCCATTGCAAGAGCGGAATTCGCAATGGCGAGGCTGAAGTACGTGAGCGTCTGCCCCAGGGGGACGTTGAACGTCGTCGTGCCGGACACCGTAATCGCCGTGTTCGCGTCGGGGATCCTGCCGTCAAGCACCGTACCGGAGTAGTTGCGGCACTCCCAGTTGAGCGGATCGGAAACGTTGTTCCTGTCGCCGTCGCCAAGCCACGTTGCCGTGAACACGATCGATGGGTCGGGCGTGAAGAGAATCTGCATCCCGTCTTGCGAAAGCTCCGGCACGCCTCTCGGGAAGATCACGCAGTCGGTAACTGTCTTTCCGGCGGGGAACGTGATACCGCCCGTGGCCGTGAAAAGGACGTCGCCTGCGGTAAGCGTCACGCCCGTCAGGTCAAGCGCAAGCTTTCCGCTGAGTTCAAACGCCACAGGCCCCGCGACCGTGACGCCGGTCGGCGTTGTAAGCGTCACGCCGCTGCCGATGTTCAGCCCGCCGAGGCCGGACATCGTCTTGAGCGCGGCCGAGCCGTAGGCGAACGTGACGCCCGCCTTGCCGTCGCCGCGTCCGCAGTCGAGCGTAATCGAATCGGCCTGCGGCGCCGCGTTGAACGTCAGCGTCGGGTTGTCGCCCACGATGGAGAATATGGGATTGCCGAACTTGCCCGAGCCCATCTGCATGCTCCAGTTCAGGCTGTCGTCGAGCGGACGGAACGGAAGCGCATAGATGTTGTACGCCGAGTAGCCGTTGGCGTTATAACTTGCCGGCGCGGCCTGATAACTTGCAGTGGACGCAAAGCCGCCAGACGTCGTAAAATACGGACTCGGCCATCCAAGCGACCACTGGTCGCGGAGCGTTTGCCCCGCCACGTCATCGCTACTCGCCGTGAAGTCGCAAAGAATCGCATCTGCGGCGTCCTTGCCGCGCAGGTCTATCTTGAGATCCGTCACGTTCCCCTCGCCGTCCGTCGTGACGATGTGCTCCCAGGAAGACATGGTACGCGCATACTCCCCCCATGCTCCAAGCCCCTTCACGCTGATGTACATGTCGCGGAGGGCTTCAAGCGAGCAGCCGGCGAAGACTGTCCTGCTTGCAGTTGGGATATAGGCTCCGCTGTTGGTGTCACGGTACACCGGCGTGTCCTCCCACACTTCGACCGACGAGATGTAAGTCGTCGCGGAGGAAGTACTTGCGCAGAGAACGAATCCATCGCCCGTGAATTGTGTGCGGATGTCGCTTTTACCCGCCAAGGAGACGCAACGGTATCCGTCAAGCGTCGAAGAGGTTCCGTCCGGACCGTAGTGCGCCGTAAGCGAATGCCAGGCATTGCGGGACACAAGACGGAACGCATTCCAACCATTGGTCTTTTGTTTTCCGGCGGTACCAACGGTGTTCTGATTCTCCTCGGCCGAAGTCCCGAACAACCCCTCTCCTCCTTGAATGAGATTATTTCCAGACACATACCAGATTCCATTGCCTATGCCAGTGTACTCGCCGCTCACAAGCGTGTTAAGAGTATTTGCAGTTCCCGGATAGTAGAACCTGATTCGCATCGACCAGCTCTTGTCGTGGACGATGCCGGAGGGAAGCGGAACCTTGAGGTGCGCGCCCTTGGGAATCGAAAGCGCGTAGTCGCCTTCGGGAAGCCCCGTGTTGACGACGGTGATCGAGCCAAGCGTACCGTCCGTCACTTCGGTCGATGCAGTCGTTCCCGTGCAGGGAATCGCCGCGAGGGTGCCGACCGTCGGCGCGAGAATCGCCGCGCTCGTCGGATTCGACGGATCGTAGTTGTTGAAGTCCCATCTTGCGACGAGACCGGCCAGCGACGGAGAAGCCGCCGCCACGCATATTGCCGCGAGTACCATCAGTTTTCTAGCGTTGTAGAGTAGAGACCCACGCCTCGGCATTGCCGCCGATGCGACTTCCCCCTCGTCAAACCGTACGTGCGGATTTCCCGCATACGGCTTTCCATTGAGT
>CACZDG010000164.1 GCA_902779865.1 uncultured bacterium | reverse complement strand
GCAGCATTCGAAGATGATTTCCTCCTTGCGCTTGAAATAGACGTAGAAGGTGCCTTTCGCCACGCCGCAGGCGTGCGTGATGTCTTCGACGGACACGTTAGCAAACCCGTTCTTCTCGATGAGAGAACAAGCCGTCGTGTATATTTTGTGGCGCGTCTCCTGCGCTATTTCCTGTCGTTTCGTCACTCTTCAAGTCTCCTGTGGGTTGAAAGACGGCGGGTATTGTAACATATCGCCGACCGCAAGTCAATGACTCCAAGTCAGCTTTTTGTCCGACTGCCAATCGTCACTTGGTTACAATTCCTTTATGATGCTGGCAGGAACGCCGGCTACGACTGTTCTGGGTGCGACATTCTTCGTCACGACCGCGCCCGCGCCGACGATCGCGCCTTCGCCAATTGTCACGCCGGGACAAATCGTCACGCGTGCGCCGAGCCACACCTTGTTCCCGATTTTGACCGGCTTTGGTATCATGCCGCCGCGCTTCTCTGGATTGGGATCGTGGTTGAGCGTCGCGATAATCGTCTGCGGACCGACCAGCACATCGTCTCCGATTGTGATACCGCCCTGATCCTGGAACTGACAGTCGGCGTTGATGAACACGCGCTTGCCGATCTTCGTGTTCTTTCCGCAGTCCGTGTGGAAGGGCGGGAACAACCCGAACGATTCGTCAATCTCGCTTGCCGTCAGCTGCGACATGAGCGCACGCACTTCCTCAGGCGTATGGTACGCGCCGTTCAACTCCGCAGTGATCTTCAGCGCCTCCTGGGAGAATGCGTGAAACGCCTGATGAAGCGCACTTCCAGCGGGGATGTACTCCGTCTCGGCCATCGTCTTTCTGAATTCTTCGACTGTCATATCTCATTCCTCAAGTCTGAATATTTCACGCAGAGACGCGGAGAGGCAGAGTATGCAGAGGTTTTTGCCACACAAATCTTAATCATTACTCTGCGCTCTCTGCCTCTCTGCACCTCTGCGTGAGAAACACTCACTTCAGGTACTTTCTGTAGAACGTCTCGATGCGGTCGAAGGGAATTGCGTCCTTGCCGCCACCGTCGTAGAGATCGCAGTGCGACGCGCTGGGAACGATGACAAGTTCCTTGTTCCCACCTTTGAGCATCTTGAAGGCGGTCTCGCCGAAGTAGCGGCTGTGTGCCTTTTCGCCATGCAGCACCATCACCGCGCTCTCGATCTCGCCCGCGTAGGCGAGTAACTTCGCGTTGATGAATGAGAGCGCGGACGTCTTGTTCCATCCGCCGTTCGAATTGAGCGAGCGCGCATGGTAACCGCGCGGCGTCTTGTAGTAGGCGTAGTAGTCTTTCACGAACTGCGGAGCGTCGTTCGGCAACTTGTCAGGGACGCCGCCGCCAAGCTCGTACGTTCCTGATTTGAAGTCCTTGATCCGCTGCGCGTTCATCGCCTCCTTCTTCGCCTTACGTGCCGTTGCGCTGTCCTCTTTGTCGAAGTAACCGTTTGCCGTCACCCGCGTCATGTCGTACATGGTCGAGGCGACCGTTGCCTTGACGCGCGTATCGACCGTTGCCGCGTTGATGGCGAGACCGCCCCATCCGCAGATGCCGAGGATGCCGATCTTGTCGGCGTCAACATCGTCGCGGGAGATCATGTAGTCCACTGCCGCCTGGAAGTCTTCCGTGTTGATGTCCGGCGAAGCGACGTAACGCGGATTACCTCCTGATTCGCCCGTGAAAGAAGGATCGAAGGCTATGGTTAGGAAGCCGCGTTCCGCGAGCGTCTGCGCATAGAGGCCGCTCGACTGCTCCTTCACCGCGCCAAACGGACCCGAAACCGCAATAGCCGCGAATTTCGGCGGTCGCGGGGCGACCGCCCTACCGTTCCCGCTTCCCGCTTCCTCGTTCTCCATCTTAGGCTTGTACACGTCAGCGGCCAGCGTAATGCCGAATCGGTTGCGAAACGCCACCTTGGTATGCTCTACCTTGTCTGACTTCGGGAATGTCTTGTCCCACTCCTGCGTGAGCGGGAGGGACGCGCTTGCCGCGTCCGCCGCGCAGACTCCACCAGCGACCAGGGCTGCTATCGCAAGTTCTTTCATCATCTTCATTCTCCTTGTTTGTTGTTGACCTATTGAGGCGAAAAAAGAAAACACGGATAGTATAAACTGTTCTGCGTGAAATAACAAATACCGATTATTTATCAAAAACCATAATTTACACTTATGCCTGAATATGGTATAGTATGTGGCATGGACTTACGGATACTCAGGTACTTTCTCGCCGTGGCGGACGAGGGGAACATCACCCGCGCCGCTGAACGGCTGCATGTTTCGCAGCCTGCGCTCTCCACGCAGCTTGCCGCGCTGGAGGACGAGCTCGGGCACAAGCTCCTCGAGCGCAGCGCGCGCGGAATCACGCTGACAGAGAAAGGCATCGCTCTCAAACAGCGGGCCGACGACCTCGTGGACCTTGCCGAGCGGGTGGAGGCCGAGATCAAGGCATCTGACACGGACGAAATCGTCGGCACGGTCTCCATCGGCGCGGGGGAGACGCCTGCGTTCCGCTTCGTGGCACGCGCCGCAGATGAACTTCACCGCACGAACCCGAAACTTTGTTTCTCCGTCTCATCGGGCAACGGCGAGGACATCGTCGCCCATCTGCGCGAGGGGACTTTCGACCTTGGCGTGCTGATCGGCCCCGGACGCTATGACGGCTTCGACTACCTGACGCTGCCCTACACGCACCATTGGGGACTTGCCGTCAGGAAGGATTCGCCGCTCGCCGCGAAGAAACGCCTCTCGCCAAAGGATGCGCGAGGGATTCCGCTCATCTGTTCGCGCCAGGCAATGGTGAAGGAGTTTCTCGCTGGATGGTTCGGCAGTCCGTTCGGGAAGCTGGATGTGGTCGCCAACTACAACCTCATCTACAACGCGGCCGTTTTCGTCGAGGCGTGTCTCGGCGCGGCGGTCTGCATCGACGGGATGATCCCGCATGAGTTCGCCGAACGCGTCGTGTTTCGCCCGTTCGCGCCCGCGCTCGTCAGCGACGTCTATCTCGCCTGGCGCAAGAACTCTGCGCTTTCCCCCGCAGCCTCCGCGCTCGTCGAAACCGTCCGTGCCATGACGTAAGTTACTTGCGAGCAAGGACCGTCAGAGCGGGGATGAGATACAGAGAAACGTCAGCGTGAGGAGTATGCCGCCCATGGAGCCGATACCGATGACGGTGCGAAGCCCGGATCCGAGTCCGCATCCAAACGCCATTGGCAGCATTCAGAAGAGCGACGCCGCCGAACTCATAAGGATGTGTCGGAACTTCGCCACGGACGCCTTCTGTGTCGCTGCGTGCGGGGTCATTCCTCTTGCAAGATGGATAGTGCGCTCGTCGACGCTGAGGATGGCCGCGTTCACCACCACGCCAACCATCATGATACCTACGAGCAGCCCGAACACCGTGAACGTGGTTGTGCGTAACCTAGATGGCGGTGAACATACTGAAATATGCGAGCGATGGCTCGTCCACGAAGCCGTTTGCCACGCTTGCGGCGGCGTGTTACGGCGTACGTGCGGCGCACCAGGCGAAACGAGTGGAGTGCGAATAGGAGGACGGCAATGGCTTCCGAGGAGCGGATACTGACGGCGATGACTCTTTGCCAAGAAGATGAACTGACGCGGAAACACAACGGAATTGCAGGGGCTGGATCGCTTCGCGATTAGCCTTGACAATTGTTTCCATGGGAGGGCGGTCGCCCTCGACCGCTGCACGGTGTAGATCACGTAGCCCACCGCTCTATTTCATAAACCCCAGACACGATGAAATATGATATACTAATGGCGGTTTTAGCAAAAAGGAAAAATCGATCATGCAAAGAGTAACAAGAAGGTTCTTCATCGGCACGGGCGCGACGGCGCTTCTGGGCAGCGGGTGCTGCCATTTCGGCGCGTGCGGCGCGACCGTGCGTCGTCCCAAGCCGTCGGAACGCGTCAACCTCGCCGTCATCGGCTGCGGCACGATGGGGCGTGGCAACATGGAGGCGTTCATGCAGGACCCGCGCGTGCAGGTCGTCGCCGCGTGCGACCCCGTCACGGAGCTGCACGACTACGGCTACAGTCCCAAGGGCCGTGGCTGGGGCGGACGCATCGCGTTCAAGCGGATGGTGGACGAGCATTACAAGGGCAACGTCTGCCGCGCCGTGGTGGACTTCCGCGAAATCGCGGACGACCCCGGCATCGACGCGGTGTGCGTGACGACGCCCGACCACTGGCACGCGCTTACGGCGATCGCCTGCATGAAGAAGGGCAAGCACGTCTATTGCCAGAAGCCGATGTCCCTTGGCATCTCCGAGGGCATCGCGATGACCCGCACGGCGAAGGAAATGGGTGTCACGTTCCAGGTCGGTTCGCAGCAGCGCAACGCGAGCGAGTTCCGCGTCGCGGCGGAGTGGATCCGCAACGGGTATCTCGGCAAGTGCGTCGAGTGCGAGGTGGGGCTGCCAGGCGGACGCGGTCCGTACTGGGGCTATCCCGCCGACCGCACGCCGCGCAAGGCGCCGGAGTACTTCGCGCCCGACGGAATGTGGGATTTGTGGCAGGGTCCCGCCGCGCACCACAAGGACAACGTGTTCATCCCCGCGATCCACGGCCCGATGTGCTGGCGCTCCAACTCCCGCACGGGCGGCGGCATGATCACCGACTGGGGTGCGCACCACATCGACATCCTCCAGTGGGCGCTCGGCGTGGAGCGCAGCGGTCCCGTGGCCGTGGAGAACTTCAAGAGCGACGGCTTCGGCGCGGACCCGATCCTCGACTGGGCGGGCGACTACTCGTTCGACCTCGTGTACGCGAACGGCTTCCGCGCGCACATCTCGAACCGCTACGTCAACGGCGTCAAGTTCAAGGGCGAGAAGGGCGACGTGTTCGTCACGCGCGGACGGCTGAACCGTCCAGAGTTCCTCAAGAAGTGGAACGAGAAGCGCGACCTCGGCGCGAACGAGGTGCACCTCTACAAGGCGGCGGGCGGACACAACCACGAAAGCGACTTCATCGACGGCATCTACGATAACCGCCCGATCGCCACGGACTGCGAGATCGGCCACCGCTCGATCAGCGCGTGTCACATCGCGAACATCTGCGAGCGGCTGGGGCTCTCGACCCTCAAGTGGAATCCGGCTGCGGAGCGCTTCACCGGCGCTAACGCGGAGTCTGCGAATGCGCTCCTCGAGGTGAAGCACCACAACGGCTGGACGCTTTAGCATTTGGAGCGATGCGGTGAGAACTGTATCGTCCAACGAAGCGGGGTTGGAGGCGGCCGCGCGCGTTTTGAACGCGGGAGGCGTGACGGTGATTCCTACGGATACCGTGTACGGTCTCGCGGCGCGTCCAGACTGCGCCGAAGCCGTCCGCCGTCTCTATACCATCAAGGGACGCGCAAAGCAGAAACCCATAGCGATACTTGCGGCGGACGCTGACGCGGCGGCGCGTTTCATAGGTAATGTGGCGGCTGACGTTGGCCGCCGCCACTGGCCTGGGGCGCTCACCGTTGTGGCGCAGGGTGAGGGCGTGCGCGTGCCGGACCACGCCTGGACGCGTCGGCTGATTGCCGCCTGCGGCGGTACGTTGCGCGTTACGAGCGCCAACCTCTCCGGGCAGCGCGCGGCGACCGATGCGCCGCAGGCCCTTGCGGACGTTGGACTTTCTGCCGATCTCGTGGTGGACGACGGTATCTCGCCGGGCGGGGTTCCATCCACTGTCGTCAGGATTGAACCAGACGGCACGTTGAAGGTTCTTCGTCCGGGGCCGGTTGTGCTGGAGAATGAATCCTACGGTGCATGACATCGCAGTTTTATCATAAAATGATTTCATTTCGAACGTACACTTGGTAGAATATGCGCCAAGGCAGATTATCAAACCAGACAAGGAAAAAGAAAATGGCAATCAAACAGACATCCATCAGCTACTACGGGCTGAACTACGTGGAGCACGCGGCGGCGGACTTCGCGGAGATGAAGGCACACGGCGCTACGTGCGTGATCCTCGCCGTGACCGAGTTCGACTTCGACTTCTGGAGGCCGAATATCCCGAAGATTGTGGATAAGGCGCACGAGCTGGGGCTCAAGTGCGTGATCGACCCGTGGGGCAACGGCAAGTACTTCGGCGGCGAGCAGGTGTCGAAGTTCCTGCAGGACAACGTG
>CACZDG010000163.1 GCA_902779865.1 uncultured bacterium | reverse complement strand
TCTTCCGCACGACACCTGACACCCGCCGCTCGAAGCGCCCGACGAAGGCGACGCTGGGTCTCGGAAAACGCCCGAAATCACCTTAAGTTAGCGGCATTCGGGTCTGACCCCATTGGTGGAGCAAGAACGGCGAAGTATCGCCGGGTGCGGGCCTGACGGCGGCTTGAGGCGGCATCCCGCCATCTCCGCTCCTGCGGCGTCGTCCAGCGTGATTGCCGGGCGCTCCTCATCGCCCGCGTATGACAGCTCCACGTTCTCGAAGCGAACTCCGTCCGCATGGCGCACGTAGAATCCGTACGCGGGCAGCATCTGCATCTTGAACATGCGGTTCTCTGGATACGCCCTTTCCATCTCCGGCACCTTGCGGCACACCTCGCCGGCCGTTCCCCCGCCCGGCATCCGCAGCCTCACGTTGCGCAGGGTGATGTCGCGCGGCCGCAGACCGGGCACTCCGGTTATCGAGCTCGCCACTAGGCTTGCGGCCTCGCCTTCCACGTTTTCGATCAGGATGTTCCGCATTGTGGATGCACGGCCGCCTGCGGCGGACCTTCTGCGGCCCATGCGCACGAACACCGGCGTCTGCACGCCCCTGCCTATCTTTATGTTCCTAACCGTGACGTTCTCCATCACGCCGCCGTCCACTACTTCCAGCGCGATCGCGGATATTCCCGTGTCGCGCATCTCGACGCCCGGAACGCGGGCCGTGGAGAGCGCGCCGGCGACGCGCCAATCCGTCAGCGGGAACGACGCGGTACATTCGACATGGCAGTCTTCCACCACGATGTCGCGGTACGCGCCTCGGCTGGACGTGCCGAACTTGATGAAATTGCAGTTCGAGGAAACGCGGCAGCGGCGCACCGTGCAGTTCTCCACCGCAAAGTCGGGATTGTCGCTCTTGAAGCAGATTCCGTCGTCCTGCGACACGACGTCGCAGTCTTCCACGAGAACGTTCCTGGACTCTATGTCGAAGCCGTCGTTGTTGAAGTTCACGAGCGACCTGATCTTGACCCTGCGCGCCTCCACCCCGTCGCATTCTTTGAAGTAGCACGTCCAGAACGCCGCGTCCTTCAGCGTCACGCCCTCCACCCGCACGTTTCTGGACCTGTAGAAAAAGACATCCATCCACCGTCCTTTTGAATTGTTCCTCCGCGGCGCCGCCCAGCCGCGGCCGTCGATCTCGCCCTCGCCCGTTATCGCCGCGTTCGTCACGCAGATTCCGGCCACCACGGCGTGCGCCCCGCTGGCATAGTGCGCGATGTTGGTGGAGCCGACGATTCTTGCGCCGCGCGCAAGCTCGAGCGTCACGTTGCTGCGCATGAGCAGCTGGCGCACCTCGTAATCGCCTGCGCGCACCTTTACCACGCCGCCGCCCCGGGCGGACGCCTCGTCGATGCGCCGCTGTATGTCGTCCGCCGCCGCGCCCGGCACGGCCGCAATCAATGCGCAAATGCAAATCAGTTTTCCCATGAGAGAGAGGGGTCTGACCCCATTGGTGGAGTGGGAGTGGTGGAGTAACTTCATGCAAGAGCCCTCCTTCCCTTCGCAGTCAAGCGATATGTTCGCTGCGGCGAATGGGGGGCTCCTTCGGATGAAACGAAACCCGCCGCCGCAAGCGGCACATCCTTGATCAGGTAAAAGGCGAGGTGGGCCACCCGGCTTACCAGGTGGCGGCATCTGTCCGTTTGAAAGTTCCTTGAATGTCTCATGGCAGGCAGTTTACCAAAAATTCAGTCCCTCCACCACTTCTACTCGTGGGTCTGACCCTCGCGCGTTCTATGCTTTAAAGATTGTTATCAGCGGCTTGAGCAATTCATGGGCGTAACGGTGAAAGTGACATCGCCCGCGCCAAGTTCGTCCTTGCGGAAATAGCACACCTGCCGCGACTGCGCTTTCTTGTGCTTCAAGGAATGGTTGAATCCTTCCGGCAGCACGAGCTTCGTCTGGCTCTTGCCATCCGCCGTCGTCGCCGTGAACTCAAGCGAGAAGAGCCGCGCCTTGTCGTTCGGCACCACGGTCGGCACAGTCACCTTGAACGAAGGCTTCTTCTCGGATGCGATCTTCTCCTTGCCGTCGCTCGACTTGCCGCCGCGGTTTTTCGCATTCATTTCCGTCACCTCCGGCCTCGCACCCGCCGGAAACTCCGGCGCGCGGAGCCGCTTCGCGTGTTCCGCAAACGCGAACGGCCGCGACTCCGCCGCCGGAAGCGGCATCACCCAATCTTCGCCTATGTCAAGGTCTGAAAGGAACTCACGGCGCTTCACCGTGATGCAGTCGTCGTACACGCTCCAGAGCATCCCCTGACGGCAGTCGCCGGTGCCGATCTTCTTCATCAGCTTTCGGGCGGCCACTCGCCAGTCGGAAGCGCCTGTATTCTCGAATCCGTTCGGCTTTCGCTCTCCGCCCGGCGTGCCGGTGTAGCGAAGCGAACCCGTGCCGGATGCTGCACGTAGAAGAACGGCAGAGCCGGGTCGAAAGACTTGCCGTTTTTCGCCATGTAGCCCTCGATGAGTCCGAACGGCTGGTCGTAGCTGCCGTGCCCGACCTGAGCGCGGTCCCAATGCGACCCGATGAAGGTGTATCCCTTTATCGTCTTGGCGTAGAGCGGCGTATAGGTCTCGTGGAACGCCTTGCCCCACCATCCCGCCATGTCCTTTTGGAGAATGTGCCTGTTACGTTCCGCCTCGTCGGGATACTTCTTTACGGCGGCACCGCCGTAAAGATGCCCCCTCCAGTCGTGGTTGCCCGTCACGAACACCTTCTCGACGGGCCGACCGTCAGGATATTTGTCGCCGGGGAATACGGAATACCACGCATCGGCGACAGCCATCAGCTGGTCGTCCATGCCCCTGTCCGCCATGTCGCCTGCGACGACAACGGCATCGACGCCTTGCCCCCTGAACCATTCGAGCGCGTGCTTGAACGTCAAGTTGTTCATCCCGCTCGTCATCGTCTCTCCGTCCTTGCCAGCTCTCATGATGTGGATGTCGGAGAGGACGCCGAACTTGAGTCGCGGCTTGCTACCCGCCTTGAAACCCGCCGCCGCGAGGATGAAGCGGTTGCCCGCGAACGCGCCCAAAGACGCGAACGCCGCCCCGCCGGTGAAAAAACCACGTCTAGTCATGTTCATCTCGTTTGTCCTTTCATTTGTCCTCTTCCGTGTTGAAAATCGCCTTCACGACTTCGCCGTACGAACCGACTACCGCCGCGCCGGGAACGCGCACGGCATCCGTCTGGCGCTTCTCCTCCGTATCAACGACATAGACGACCGTGCCGCCACGCTCCGCGAACCGTCTCAGAAACGGCGCGTCCTTCCTGTCATCCTCCCCCGGAGCGGGTATCACGACGGCATCGAGGTGCGCAAGATCATCCACGTTCAGGTGGCTTCCCGCCCTGATGTCGAGCCGACTGTCGCGCAAAAGCGTTCCAAGGTAGAACTTCGCCGCCGCCTTTTCCTTGGCCGCCCTGAAAAACACCGAAACCGCGCCCCGCGTCCGCCCTCGCCGAACCGGGGTCGGCTCCACGCCGGTGAGATAGCGCACGGCTCCGCGCACGATGTCCATGTTCGCTTCGCTCTTTTCGGGATGCGGACACGACAGAAACACCTTGCCTTTGCCGACGCGCCCGCCCACGAACGCCGTCTTTCCGTACATTTCCTTCACCGATTCGGGCGACGAAGTATTGACAAGACGCCCGGCATACCGTCCAAACACCTTGATGTCCGCATCCTCCACCGGATCGCCCTCCTCAAACGCAGGACCGCCCCAGTACATGACCGTGCGATTCGCGCCCGTGATTCCCAATGCGGCGCATCCTTCATCCGTGAACGCAACGTCGATCGGAGCCCATCCGCGATAGTGTTCCGGCTTGTCGCTCCTGAACGGCACGAGATTGAGGCGCGAAAGTCCTCTCTCCGTCGGCGGCACGGGTTGCGAGGCGAGGAACGCCCCGGCGCAGATGCCGAAGTAGCGTCCGCCGCCGCGTACATACCGGCAGATCGCCGCCACGCCCTCCTTGCCGAGATTGTCATACTGCACCTTGCTCAGCCCGCTCGGCTGGACGAGCAGGTCGAAGCCCTCAAGCCGCCCGGCGCGGATGTCCGCCGCGTCAACGACGGACAGATCGTACTCCGGCGCAAGCGCGAGCAGTTCCGCCGTGGCGGGATTCGACCCTCCCTTGTCGGCGTAGATGGCGGCGCGGAGCGGCTTCGCGACCTTCGCCGGAAACGGCTCGGGCGGAGGGACGGGCTCCGCAAATCCGCGCAACGCGGCGACCCCGTCCTCATCCAGCGGGAACGTCGGCAACTCTCCGACGGCGCTTCCGTCAAGCGAAAGCGCGGCATCCAGATGACGGCATGCGCCTTCATCCACGGACGCGGAAACAAGCGGCACAAGGTCGAATTCCCCGCTGCGGACGAGGCTCTGGACAAGCCGCGCCGCCTCGACATTGAACGACCCGGCGCACATCACGCCGACGGAAAGCTGTCCACGCCGCCTCTGCGGCAGTTCCCAGCCGATGTCGTCGCGTCGCGCAACATAGCGCAAAGCCCCGCGCAGAACGTCATGGTCGGCGGCATCGCTTTCCGGATGAAGTGCCGTCGTGAAAACGCGCCCGTCGCCGTAAGTCCCTGCAACGGCAGCCGCTTGGCCCGCCATGGACGGACGCCTCTTGTCGCTCCTTCCGTTTACGTCGCCCGCGTATGTCGCAACCACCTCGAACTCGCCGTTCGTTACGGGCAGCGACGGCACGGGCACCGGGCCCTGTGCGTAGCGGATGCGCTGACCGCCCCTCGGAACGCCGAGAAGCACCTCTGCGCGGGAGTTGAAATGAACCATTACGTCCGCAATGTCCTTGCCGCCCCCCGCTTCGCCGAAAGTGAACGGGATCAGCCCCGCCATGCCGGGACGGCATTCCGCAGGTTCCATGGCGAGGCAGCATCCGGCGCACGTTCCCACATACCCGCCACCATGCGCCACGAACGCCCTGATCCTGGCCGTACCCTCCTCGCCGAGAGACTTGGCCATCAGGACGGACCGTCCGCCCGGCACGACAAGCGCATCCATGCTTTCAAGCGCTCCGCCTCTTATGGCGGCAGCGTCAACCGGCGTCGCTTCGACGTTTTCTGCACAGGCCGTCAGTTCCAGCCATCTGAACACGCCGGCCCCGCGCGCCCCGTCGCCGGTGTACACCGCGAACCGCGCCGGCCGCGCCTCCTTCGCCTGAAGGAATTCCGTGAACATCGCCGCGTATTCCTCGCAGCTTCCGAGCGAAACCCTCTCGTCGGCGGAATGCGCGCCTTCTCCGTTCGCGGCGAATATCGCAACCGGAATGCCGAGATGCACGTAGTGCGTCGCGTCGGTCGCGCACGACATCTTGACGAGCCGCACGTCCTTCCCCGGCCAGCGCTCGCGCATGGCCGCATGGAGACGCCGGATCCACGGATTCTCGGGATCGGTCAGCACGGGCTCGCGCCACTTCGCGGGAAGGAGGACTTCGAGCCCCGTTTCGCATTCGATCCGCTCCTTGAGCCGCAACGGGGCTTCCGGCGTCGTGAACCTGAACGAGAACACCGCCTCCGCCGTGTCTGGAATAGTGTTGCCCGCGTTCGAACCGGCAAGCCGCGTCGGAACAAGGTCGTCGCGCCATGCGTCCCCCGGCGATTGCGGATCCGGCACGAAAGCGCGAATCTTCGCGCAGGCGTCGAGAAGCTTCGGAATCGGGTTGTCCGCCGACTGCGGCATGGACGAATGTCCGCCGCGCCCATGCGCACGGATCGTGACGAGGACGTGTCCCTTCTCCGCAATCGCGAGCGCGTCGGAATGCTCGCCGTTCGTGTCGCCCACAAGCACCAGCTTTTGAGGAACATAGCCGCGTTCAAGCAGCATCGCCGGCGTCGCCTGCCCGGGAACGCGCGTTTCCTCGTCGGTGGCGAACACCGCGCCGACGGACGCCTTTCCGGAGAGGTTGGCGAGAACCTGCGCAACGACAGCCACATTCCCCTTTGTGTCGCATGCGCCGCGTCCCCAGACGAAGCCGTCCCTCTCCTTCGGCTCAAACTGCCCGTCCTTGAGCGGAGGCACCACGTCGAGATGGGTGACGAACACGACGTCATGGCGCTTTCCGGGAATGGCGGACGCATAAAGCGCCGCGCGTCCGGCATCGTTCGTCTCCACCGCCGTGAAGACGCCGCGAGCGTCCAGCCACCCCTTGAGGACGCCCACGGCGCGGTTGTTCTCCTCCACGCTGGACGTTATCGACGGAATGCGCAGCAGCGATAGAAGATTCTCCTTGAGCCCAGTCCGGGATTCTTCAACGGCAGCATTTCCCGTCGAACCGACGGCAAAGAAGATCGCCGTCAAAGCTGAAAACATCTTTGCCAAGTTCATTGCCAGCATTCCCTCCTTTCAACCGCAAATGGTCGGGAACTTACTGTTCGCACCCTACAGCAGCGAAGAATGCAACAATTCCGCCGAGGAGCTTACGCCATAAGACACCTACCATCATACAACCTTCAGTGGACGGTGATTATCAATCCTCCCGGAAGGTTGATGATCGCAGTGCAAGTCGTACCGTCATCCATCGCAAGCGTAACCGTCCATCTACCTGACTTGTCGAACGCAAACGGCTGTACGCCCGTACCGGACAATGCGTCAAACACCGTGGCCGCACCCTTGTTTGGCGGCGGCGTCACCGTCAGAACCAAGGCGGATGCCAAGTCGCCCGCCCAGTCGTCGCCGGAATAGGCAATCGGCGGGAAGCGCCGGTTGTAGCTCTTGCGATTGGGACCGTCCTCTTGCGTGTCGAGCGCGTATGCGCCGTATGGGACGCTTCCCGCGAGCGAGACGCCGTCACCCTGGGCAACAGTCCACGGCACGAGTACCATAGCCGTCCCGATTCCGTCGTTTGCAAGCGACCACACGCCGCCCTTCGCCGGAAGCGATTCACTTCCCTCCGACGCCGCGTCAGCCGCAAGCGCATACGCCGCACCGTCCATCGCCGCTGCGGACACCGTCTCGCCCTCGCGCCACGTCACGGGCCACGCCGCGATATCTGTTGCGTTCGTGAGCGAGTAGGGCGATTCGCCGTTCATGTACAGCCGGAACGTCGTCGCGCTCTCGGTCACGGCCAGCTCGTCGCCGTCAGCCGCCACAGCCGGAAGAACCGCGCCTGCGGCGACCGCAATGATTGCAATGGATTTCTTCATGCCCTGCTCCTTCCCTCCGGCTTACTTCGCAATGTACGCAACACGGAAACCACAAGTAGAGGAAGACCAATCCGCTCCGGCGTAATTCCTGTACGATGCGTAAAAGTGCCTGATGGAATTTGAACTGTAGGTGCCGCTTCCCCTGACCCTGAGGGATGCGCCGTTGTCATACGGGATGAATGGATCGGAAATGTCCGCCATATTTCCAAGGCCGCTTCTGTCACGGCAGAACTCCCAGACATTGCCAATCGTATCATAGAGACCCCAGGCGTTTGGCGCCTTCGAGCCGACAGCAAGCGTGCTGGATTGGTTGAATACGGCATAAGTGCCGAGCGCACCGCTTTCCCAGTAGTAGTGTCCGCCGTTCTTGCCGGCACGACAGGCAATTTCGGACATGACTTCCGTCGGGAGGTCAAACGCAAACTTGTTGCCCGTGAGGTAGTTGAGGCGCTGGAGATACGTACCGGTGTTCGAATCGACAGCGGGGATTGGATCGCCAGAAGCAGTGCCAGAAATACGCAAATCGTTCCACGACATGCTTTCCACCGGTCGATACCCGACAATGTTGCCGTCAATGACGTCAGTCTTTCCCGACGGATTCTCCTGCCCGAACTTCACATACTGCGCTTGCGTGACGGGGAAGATGCCGATGTAGTAATCAAGCCGCGTGACCCAGTTCGTCTGCTTGTTGCTTGATGCTTCATACCCATTTACGGAGATGTTGTCGCCCGTCGGGTATCCCGAAAGGGAGGCAAGGGTGGTGGCGTTCGGGAGGGAGGCGCGATCCGCCCAGCGCGGCACTTTGCGCAGTACCATCTTGTCGGTTTTGTACACGTTCGCGCCATCGGGTCCGGAGGTGTCGTTGTTGTAGCGGTTATTGGAGAGTTCCTGTGAATAGAGCATCCCCTCGAAGGTTACATTGCCCGTGTCGAGATCGATGACCATATAATCGTCTCCGCTTGGATTGTCAGCGGAAAGAAGCCGCGCCGTCATCGTGCAATCAAGAGCCTTGACGCGCAGCTCCGGCGAAGGCGTCCAAGTTGCCGTGTGTGTGCCGCTAGAGGCGTTCGCACCGATGGCACGTCCGTCGATGAGGACGTTCTGGCCATTCACCGTCGCCGTGAATTCAAGCCGACAATAGACATCGCCCGTTCCATCAGCCGTGAGAGTCTGTCCGCCGTCGATGGTGTACTTGATGTCCACCTTGTTGTTCCACGGCCAACGCTGGGTCACGCTGTCGATGGTGATGCTGGAGGCGTTCGCCGCCATCGGGATTGCGGCACCTGCCGCAATTGCCGCCGCTGAGACTGCGGCTTTCCATGTTTGTTTTTTCATGCTGTTTCTCCTTTTGTTGTTGCCCTTGCGGGCGGGTTGTTGAAGATTGCGGGCGGGTTGTTGAAGATTGGGTGTGAAACTCTTGCTGTTGTACGCTTGCTGTCGTGCGCGGAAAACAACAAGCGTACGACAACAAGATGTGTGCGGGGACGGGTGAGCCCCCAAGATGGCGGCTTTCCCTGTCAACGGGTACGAAACCCTTTGTCCGCTAAAAACCATAAGCGTTATTTTAACCGTAAACTAAGCGGTTTGTCAATTACAAAGATAGATTATTTTTTGCGGAAATGACCGCGCCCGATCCGTCACGTTCCGACCTGTAATCTCAATTGTTCCAAACTGAAATATCACGCTACAGAACGGGCGGATGCGGCGACGGAACGTTGACTGCGTGACTTGGATGCCGTCGGAATGACCACAGATGTTACTATGCAAACCAGGGGCCGACCACTGGGCGGCCCGGAGAAGTGGCAAAACCGGTCAGACCAGTTTTGCCACAACTGTTCCGAAGCGTAATATTACGGCGCGGGCTGCGATATTACGCTGCGGAACGTGGTGGTTTTCGTTTTAGATTTCGCTTTTGTTTT
>CACZDG010000162.1 GCA_902779865.1 uncultured bacterium | reverse complement strand
GAACGGCTGTCCGAGCGAGATGGCCACGAAGTTCGCGCTGAGCGGCATCCCGTGGAGCGAATACTCGCAGGCGAAGTGGGACATGCGCCGGATGCTCGGTGACCTCGGACACGACGTGGAGTCGAGCGTGTTCACGATCTGCGACTTCAACCACAGGGGACGGGAAATCAACCTGAAGGGTCTTCTGCGCATCAATTGGAACAAGGAGGTCATCGCCGTCAAGCGGGCGTACTACGCTGTGCAGAACGTAGTCAGCATCTTCGACGACACGCTGGAACGCATGAAGAATTCACGCTTCGGCACGCGGGACACGACCCTCTCCACCTACGAGTACAAGAAGGAGGGCGGTGGCCGTGTCCTTGTATTTTGGACACATGCGGACGAGACCAAATCGCTGAAACCGAAGTATACGCGCCCGGGCGACTCGTTTGAGACCCGCCCCGCAGTGTTCAAGTATCCCGGCGGCCAACCGTTCAAGGAGCCGGTCTGGATCGACCTTCTCACGGGGCGCGTCTATGCGTTCCCGAAGGAGAACCAGATCGTCGTCCCCGCCGGCGTCGTCTTCATCGACGTGCCCGTCTATGACTCGCCGTGCGTCCTCACCGAGCGTAGCGCGGTGGAGACTATCCACCTTTCTCCATGACGCATTGTTTGTGATTGTGTGTAAAGATTATGAGCGGATTTGAAGAAAACATGCCGCGCCAGATTGGGCCGTACCGTTTCGTGAGGCTGCTGGGTAAAGGCGCAATGGGTGCTGTTTACGAGGTAGTCCATGAGCACCTTGGCGTCCATCGCGCCCTCAAGCTTTTCCGCACGGACGGGCGAAACGCCGATTTCCTCCGCAAGCGCTTTCTCGCGGAGGGGAAGCTGCTCGCCCGCCTCGACCACCCAAGGCTCGTTCGCGTACACGACCTCTCCTTCGACGAGGCTGACGGTACGCCGTATTTCACCATGGATCTCGTGACGAGCCCAAGCGGACAACCGTTGAATCTCGCCGATGCACAGGACGCAAAAGGCGGCATTTCCGAGGAACGTCTGGCTGGATGGTACGGCGACATGTGCGAAGCCATCAATGCCATTCATGCCGCTGGAATTGTCCACCGCGACATCAAGCCGGAGAACATCCTCGTAGGCAAGGATGGGCGCGCCGTGCTCTCCGACTTCGGCATATCGCGCATCCTCGATGCCCAGTTGCGCGAAGACATCGCCCTTACCCGCACGATTGCCACGGGCGAGCCTTTGAACGAGCGGCGCATACTCGGCACCGTCATGTATCTTGCCCCGGAGGTCAGGCTTGGCGGCATTCCTACGCCGGCATCGGATTCCTACGCCCTCGGTATGACCTTCTTCCGCCTGCTCACGGGTCTCTGGTACGAGCCGGGTGGAAACGCATTTGATCTCCTCGCGCCGTTCAATCCCGCTTGGAAGCCGCTTTTCACTGCGCTTTTGGCGCAGGATCCGTCCAAACGCTCCTTGCCGCCGCTTACGCTTGCCTGCAAGCCGCGCAGACGCTGGATATGGTGGACGTCCGCCGCCGTTCTGGTGTTCGGCATTGCGATGACGGCGTTGCTGTGGCTGCGGAACGAAAGGGTGCCGAACGATCCACAAGACGAGCCGCCAGCCGTCAGCGAGCCGCCAATCGTAGATGTGTCGGACGCATTTTTGGCGACGCCCGGACTGGGCAGAGATCCGTAGCCTGAAAAAAGTTTATTTTCTACTGTTGCGTTTTGCTGCCGCGTGCGTATATGCTTTACAAACGGACAATAAAAGAAAGGAATCGACTAGATGAATACAAAAACATGGTTGGCGGCGGTAGGATGCGCGTGCACCCTCGCGGCAAGTGGTATGCCCACGCAGGCGGAGTTGGAGAAGGCGCAAGGCCTTGTGACCGAGCTGATGCGTTCGGACGTAGCGAACTTCAACGAACGGAAGATGAGCGCCGCCGACGTGGCCACGGCTGCGCTCAAGTACGCGGGCGAGGCGCAGAGTGAGGCCGCGCGCTTCCTGCTCCTCAAGGGCGCGTTCTTCTATCGCGTGCGGGCGGAGGACTACGATGGTGCGATGGACGTCATCTCGAAGATACGTCACGATATCAACGATGTGCCCGATGCAACGCTCGTCAAAATCCTGTCTGGAGCCGTCCGGCGCATTCCGCGCAAGAGCGCAGGGAAACTCTACGACTTGCACCAGCGCCTGCAGAATCGCGTCCGCTATGCGCAGGAAGTCAAGGATTTGACGGCAAAGATCAAGGCAAAGCCGTCCGACAAGTCCCTCCGCACCGCGCTTGGCGAACGGTATGCCCTGCTGGGCGAATGGGATAAGGCAATCCCCGAATTCGCCGCAGGCAAGGGCCGCGTTGCGAAGGCGGCAGCATTGGAGCAGAGCGCCGATGCCAAGCCCGGCGATGTGGCGGACGCCTGGTGGGAAGTGGCCGGGACGGAGGATTCGGACATTTCGCTTGCCTACCGTGCGCATGCCGTTAGATTCTACCGTGCGGCGCTTGCGGACGGGTCGCTGTCCGGCTTGAAGAAACCCATCGCCGCAAAGCGCATCGAAGAAGTGAAGGCCGACGGACTCCTCGACGAGCTGGCAGGAGCCGTCTCGACCGCTCGGGGAAGTGGCGCCCTCTATTGCGTCATCGACCTCTCGGCAGGGCCAAATGCAAGAAAGTATCCAGTATCGTACCTCGACGCCGAGCCGAAAGGCGGCTGGACGGACGAATACAAGACCACAAAACTCGTCCTTCGCCGCATTGAGCCGGGGAAGTTCATGATGGTCGACAGATACGAAGTGACGCTCACGAAGCCGTTCTACTGCGGCGTATTCGAGGTGACGCAGAAGCAGTACGAGTTGGTGACGGGAGCTAATCCCTCATACACCAAGGGCGACATGCGGTCCGTCGAAAGGGTCTCGTGGAACGCAATTCGCGGCGATTCCGCCACCTATGATTGGCCGAGTTCCGTGAACGTCGATCCATCGACGTTCATCGGAAAAATCCAGGCGCGCACAAGCCTCAACATCGACTTGCCCACTGAGGCGCAATGGGAGTACGCCTGCCGGGCGGGGACGACTAATGATGACAATATCGAAAAACACGGACCAGATCCGAAACGCGGTTATCCGATGGTTGTTGGCTCGTGTAGGCCGAACGCATGGGGACTCTACGATATGCACGAGAACGTCTGGGAGTGGTGTCTGGATTGGAGCAACCGGAGCGACCACGTTCTTCTTATGTCGAGCGGGGTGACGGATCCCGTTGGTCCTTCCTCGGGGACTGGGCGGGCGGTACGCGGCGGTTGCTGGGACAACCGCGTGGGCGATTGCCCCTCGTTCTTCCGAATCCAAGCCTCTCCGAGGTACGTGAAATGGGGCATCGGCTTCCGCCTCGTCGTAGTCCCCGATCTCCTGAAGGAACGTGGTATCAAGTCGCCAACTTTGCCGAACAAGGCAGCGGGAAGCAAGTGAGCGTTGTTGCATGAATCCTTTGTGGCCACAGACGCCGAAGTCGCTGTTGATGCGGATCGCCGACCTTGCGGCGGGTGAGGACGAGGCGGAGTGGGCGCGGTTCGTTGAGCTGTATGGCCCGGCGATCGGCAAGTTCGTCCGGCTTTTGGGTTCGGACATTCCCGAGGCCGACGTCGATGACATGGTGCAGGAAACGCTGGTGAAGCTTGTGGCGCTCCTTCGCGGCAAGGCGTTCGACCCGCAGCGCGCGAAGTTCAGCACATGGCTCGGGGCGATCATCCGTAGGCAGATGGTGGACCGGATGCGGCGACGCCAGGCGCGAAAAGAGGATTCGCAAGTCCCGTTGGACACCGAAATCCCTTCTTCCGCCGATTCCGATCCTGCGGCGAAGCTGGATATCGCCTGGCGTCTTGCGTGCCATCAGACCGCAGTCCGACATGTCTTTACGAAATCGGCCCTCTCGCTCCAGAACCAGCGCATCTACTTGATGGCCACGGCGGACGGCCTTTCCCCAAAGGAGATCGCCCGGCGGCTTGGTCTGAAAGAGAACGTGGTGCGGTCGATCCGCAGCCGAGTGGCAAAAATGATCGAAGCCGTCGAGCGCCAGTTCGAATAAACATGGTTACACGCCTGGACTGTTGGTCGCGTAGAGCGCGTTAAAGCCATCTACGAGTCCCAGGCCCAGCTAAATGTGGCGAAACCTCCGCAAAGAACGGCACATCTGTGTTTTTTACCCATACGTATTGGGATTTGGAAACAACCATGACAACTTTCAAGAACAACATTATCCTGCGGGCACACCTTGAACATTCGGAATTGTGGCAGTTTGAGGATGGGCAAATGGGCGCGGGCGAGTTAGCGCGTCCCCCGCCGCCGTTCCAACCGCAATCGAAATACTGTTCGACGCACTCGCATTCAACTCAAGCGAGAACGTCAGGTTTTCAAGCCTACCGTAATCCACGTTAAGCACGACGTTCGTAACCACTTCGCTGTTCGGCAACTCCCCGCACGGCAGCGCCGGCAACGGCACACTCTTCGCCCCGAACAGCACAAGCGGCACGGACATCAAGTGCAAAATTGTAATAACGCATGATGTTTTCATGACCATCATTTCATCTCCTTTGCCTTGTCCGCCGCCGCTCTTTTCTCCCTTTCCTTCTCCCATTTTTCAAGAACACAAGACCACACCTCTACCTTGTGCCCGAGTATCTCCTCGAATTGAGAATGCAGATAATGCCAGCGTTCGTATGTAAGGCCATCTGCCGTCCTTGTGTCGCGAAAGTAAATCGATACCATCTTGTCTTCGTTTTTATACATTCCCTTCACTGTTTCGCGGTAATCCTGCCAAACATCGTAACCGCCCTTGAACGTATCACCGTATCCTTTCCCTTCAAAGAAAGCCTCCACCCTTTGCATCTCTTCTTTAAATATCTTCAGGCGGCGAAGAGTGATGCTCCATGCACCGTCAACGTCGTTGGACGATTCAGCACATCCCTCCGCTTCATCAGTCATTACATATAAAGATGTTAACTGATAGCTTCGTGTGGCTGGGTCGGTTGCATCAAGCTGTACGCTAAAGGCAAGATCAGACAGTTTTCTAAAATACTTCATGCGCGTATCTGGATCTTTGATGCGGTGGATTCTACTGCCCAACTTGCTTCCCCAAGGGCGTGGTCGAAGTGAGGCTTCTCTGTACACCTGCCAAGATCCAAAACGTTTAAAGTCCTCTTCAAGTTCTTTGATCTGCGGGTCAGTCTCTTGTTTGGCGTCGTCAGGGGGCAATTCGTCCCTCTTGCATCCAGGCAAGGCGGTTAAAACGCTTGCCAATGCAAGGAGTGATGACGTCAAGATCATTGGTCTCATTTTAATTCTCCATTCTGTCATTCGTCTTTTTCAGTAATCAGACCGTAAAGGGTCACGACATCGTTTGTGGTTCGCTCAACCCAATTGTCCAGCTTAAATACGCCAACACGCCCATGCCCGTCAATCATGAACGTTTGTTGCAAGCCTTCGCCGAACTGCTTGTAGGGAGGGGTGCCACCAGTAGTATCCTTGACGTTCCAGCCCAATGGAGTATCCATGTAAGCGCGGCCCTCCGTCCATGCGTATGCGGAGTTCGTCGTAGGCACGCCGCTTGGTGTCAGCCAAGGTATCTTATTTTCGTATGCGGCAATATCAGACTCCTCGAGTCTGTTGTTTCCAACGTTGACATTCGACCAGTGTCCCGCCCCAGCGCCCCACCAGCCTCCGGTGTGCGCAAATGCGCCGTTGAAGTACGGGTTCTCAAAGTAGTCCCTCACCGTGTACGTAAAGCATGGCACTTCCTGCACGGCTATCTCGGAAAAAGAGACGTCCAGCGGCGTGACGTACATATATAGTTCCATGCCGATTCCGCCAGACTCTCCCCTGTGGACGGCGTTGGAGTACACAATGGCACCTATGGCCTTAGATACCATGCCATCCGGTTCAAGGACATCGACATCAAACGGATATGTAGCCGCCCCAATTTCCGCTCGAAGCGGGTTCTTGCATCCATAGAGCGGACACCGATAATAATCAGTCGAACCAATGGCATCGTTCGAGCCGCCGCCGATGGGATTCCATGTAACAACTGGAGTTGAAGGTTCCTGAATGTGCCTGACAAGTTCACGCACACCGTATGTATGGCGATTCAAATTATGGTTCTTAGGTGCCGAGACATTAGGGCGAAGCTCCACCCTCACCACCGTCAGCTTATCGTTCTCCTCCGTGCTTTGCGCCGAGCCCTCGTAAACGCCGCTGGTGTGGAACCGTTCATTAGCCGCAAGCGTAAGGTTTTGATGTAACGTAACACCATTCCCAACGGGAGTCAACTTGCCGAGATTCGCCGAAGTGAGCGACAACACTCCGCCATACTCGCCGCCGTATGCGTCAACAGTAATCCGCACACGCGAGGAGCGTTTCGGCTTCATGACTCCAGGGCTGTCCTCGTAGGCGTCCTCGAATATCACCGCTTGCTTGCTGAACGACACGGAGATTGGCGGGGGATTGGTAGTTTCTGTTTCGACTTCACCCGGATCGTCAAACCCGCAGCGGCACACGCCACCGGTTACAGCGAAAAGCGTATCCTCAACCGTGTAGTTTCCTACTGCCTGACATTCCCCGCTGCACGTACATACAGCGGAACACGAGAACCATACGGAATAACCACCGCAATGCAGACAGCCACAATCGCATTCCGAAGTCGTACCAGAGCGCATTCCACCACCCGCGCCACTCCACGTCAGTTCTCCGCCTGGATCGTATGGCTCAACACTCACCGAATAGACGCGGTTTCCTCCATCGATGCTTTCTGTGAACACAAAATTGAGCGGCCATTGAACTTCGTAGTTTGAAACGCCGTTAGTAGTGACGGTTGTAAAACCATCGTTAGGTAGAGAGACGAACAAAGGCACGGTAGAAGTGACGGCGTAATTGATGCCTATCAGCAACGGCACGTGGTTGGTTTCAAATGCTCGCGCAACAACAACCGGATTGCCTAGCCGTGATTCGCGGTCGCCGGTGAAGTAGATTGGCGCGAGGTAGTTCGTCGTCACGACATCCACGAAGTAGTAGGCGTTTGAGTTCACGCCCTCAAGCCA
>CACZDG010000161.1 GCA_902779865.1 uncultured bacterium | reverse complement strand
AACCGGCCCGGGCCGGCGTTTTTTCGCCTGGGAATCCGCCATCGAAGAAAGTCCCTGCCAGTTTTTGACCCCCCTGAAAATATTTTTGAGCCAATGTTTTCAGGGGTGCGACGCAATTTCGGGATAACTCATCCCGAAAAAGTCGGGATAAGCGTGAAATTTGAACTGAGTTTTCTGCGATGGCTGAATTTATGATATACTATTCCGCCATGAAAACATGGCTTGCATTTTGGTCTGGTATATTCAAGAACAACCCGACATTCCGTCTGGTGTTGGGGCTCTGTCCCACGCTTGCGGTCACAACGTCGCTTGAGAACGCGCTTGGCATGGGCCTTGCCGCGTCTTTCGTGCTGGTGTGTTCCAACGGGCTTGTGTCCGCTTTGCGTAAGGTTATCCCCGCAGCGGTTCACATTCCCTGCTACATCGTGATCATTGCGACGTTCGTGACGGCGATTGATTTGCTGATGCAGGCGTACCTGCCGGCGCTTTCCGAATCGCTGGGAATATTCATTCCGTTGATTGTTGTGAACTGCATCATCCTCGGTCGTGCCGAGGCGTTCGCTTGCAAGAATGGCGTGATTGATTCCCTCGCTGACGGGCTTGGTGCCGGCGTAGGTTTCACGCTCGCCTTGGCTTTGATTGCATCGGTGCGGGAAATTGTCGGCGCCGGATCGCTCACCGTGTGGGGCGACATCGCCATCAAGAACATCTACTCCGACACCGTTGTTCTCGCCATCCTACCGGCTGGCGGTTTCATCATGCTCGGTCTGCTCCTTGCGGCCATCAACCACATCGGGGCCGTGCAGGCCCGTCGTCGCGGGGAACCGCCGCCGCTTCCCGTAAACCTCGACTGCCGCCACTGCACGATGTGTCCTGCGGGGAAGTAAGCGATGCGCTGCCCTAAGTGCGGAAGTGACGACGACAAGGTCCTCGATTCGCGCACGGTGCGCGACGGCGCGGCCATCCGCAGGAGGCGCGAATGCATCAGTTGCGGATACCGTTTCACGACCCACGAGGAAATCGACCGCGACGAGGTGACCGTAGTCAAGCGCGACGGAACGCGCGAGCCGTTTTCCCGTGCAAAGCTGGAGAAGGGTGTGCGCGTGGCGTGCCAGAAGCGTCCGGTTTCTGAGGACCAGGTGCAGAACCTCCTTGATGAAGTGGTAGTGGCGCTTGAAGGCGAAGAGGTGCCGGCGGCGCGCATAGGCGAACTTGTCATGGAACGGCTCCACAATCTCGACGAGGTGGCGTACATCCGGTTCGCTTCAGTTTACAGGCGCTTCACGGATGTAAAGGAATTCCTCCAGGCCATTACGGAGATGGTTAAGAAATGATTGACCTGCACGTCCATAGCACCGCGTCTGACGGAACTTGTACGCCGGAGGAGCTTGCCGGGCTGGGGCGCGAATTCTCCGTCATGGCGCTAACGGACCACGACAACACGGACGGCTGCGCGCGATTTCTATCCGCCTGCCGTGAACTCGGCGTCAAGGGCGTGCGGTTGCCTGGCATCGAACTTTCGGTCGTGCCCGGAGAGGGCTACGGGCAGTTCCACATGCTCGGTCTTGGCATCAATCCTGACGCTTCGCACCTTACAGCATTTCTCGAACGCATCCGTACGGGCCGTGAGGAGCGCAACGCCATGATCCTTGAAAAACTCGCCGCGTTGGGAATGTCCGTCACGATGGACGAAGTGAGCCGCCACGCGGGTGGTGAGATCGTGGCGCGTCCGCACATCGCGCGCGTGCTTATAGAGAAGGGGTGGGCGACGGGAGTGAAGGACGCCTTCGACCGTTTCATCGGCCATGGCGCACCGGCGTATGCGTCGCGCTACCGTCCGTCGCCAGAAGAGGCGATAGAGGCGACCCACGCCGCGCACGGAGTGGCCGTGATGGCGCACCCGCGGTTCTGGACGTCCGACGCGAAGATGCTGGCGGATGGACTTGTCCGTTTGAAGGATGCTGGGCTTGACGGCGTGGAGGCGGTTTATCAGGCGAACTTGCCGCTTGAGACGCCGATGCATCTGCGCATCGCGCGGGAGGTGGGGCTCGCCGTCACGGCGGGCAGCGACTTCCACGGAGCGAACAAAAGCGCGATCACGCTCGGGATGGATGTGGAGGATGAGAAAGATTTTCTCGCGCCGCTGTTTGTTTTGCTTGCCAAGAGGGGGTGTGATTTTGTACAATAAAGCCATGAAAAAACTATGTCTGCTTTCCGCCCTTGCGGCGGCTACGGTTCTCCCCGCGTTCGCGGAGGAGGTTGAGGACAATCCATCATACGGCTACGTGGGTGCCGCCGGCGGCATGTTCCTGCCTGGCAACGGCAACAGCCTTAAGCGCGCGGCGCTCGTTACAGTGCGCGGTGGCTGGTATCTGAACGACTACTTCGCAATAGAGACCGAGGCGCTGTGCGCTCCGCATGTGTCGAGCGGTGAGGGCGGTACAACGGTTTGTGGCGGTTCGGCGCAGGCTCTTTGGCATCTCTCCGGCTGGGAGGCGTTCGACAAGCTTTTTGGATGCGAGAGGTTCGCGCCGTTCCTCACTGGTGGCCTTCAGGCGCTTTGCGCCACGCGCCACGTGTTCGCCGACGATTCTCACCGCACCGGCATCGGTCCGACCGCCGGCATCGGCGCGTTCTACCACCTGACCGATAACGTGAGCCTGCGTTTCGACGCACGCGCCGCGCTTGCGGTTGACTCCCCCTGCGGCATGACGTATTCGCTTCTTGCCGGTTTGCAATACAGTTTCGGCGACTAATCATGAAAAGCCTTGAACGTTACGTATTCGGCTCGTTCCTCTCGTCGTTTTTCCTCGCGTTCCTCGTGCTGTCGTTCGTTCTCACGATAGGCCTCATGGTGCAGATCGTCGGCTACATGCTGCAGGGCGTGCCGATGGACATAGTGGGGCACTTCGCGCTCGTGAGCTTCCCCGAGACGATGCAGTGGACCGTGCCGCTCGCGTTGCTTGTCTCGTCAATCCTCGTGTTTTCGCGCCTTTCAGCGGACAGCGAGATCGCCGCGATGCGCGCATGCGGGGTGAACCTGCTCACCGTAATGCGCTGGCCTCTGGCGTTCGCGGTGCTCTGCACGTTCGTCTGCCTCTTCGTCAACAACGAGATCGCGCCGCGCGGGCACGAGGTGCGCCGCAACCTGAAGACACGGCTTGCGGGCGGTGCGGGGCTGGAGCTGCTGGAACCGGGGCGCACGATCAACGACTTCCCCGACGTGCAGCTCTATTTCGAGGAACGGGACAAGTCGAGCAACTGCCTCAAGAACCTCACTATCGTCGATCACCGCGACGCGAAGTGTACGCGCACGTTCACGGCCAAGGAGGCTTACGTGCGCAGGGACGGGCGCGACATCGTGCTGGACGTCAAGGAGCTGACGGTCGATCCCGTCGATCTCGAACATCCCCAGGCAATGCATGCGGAGACGTTCCGCTGGCGCGTGGACGACGTACTGAAGGACGGCACTTACAAGCGGCGCGAGAAGGATTTCCGATTCTTCGAGATGTTGTCCGAGATTGACGAGCGCAAGAAGGAGGTCCAGGAGGCGAAGGCCGCTTCGAAGTCCGACTCCAAACCCGTGAAATCACGCCTAAAATCCACGCGCCGCGCACTCAGCGACATACGTACGGAGTTCATGAAGAGATGGGTATTTGCATTCGCGTCGATCTGCTTCGTGTTAGTTGGCGTACCGCTTGGGATACGTGCTCAGAGAAAGGAGTCGTCTGTGGGCATGGGCATTGCGCTCGTAACCGCGCTTTTCTACTATCTCGTCGTGATTCTCATGACGAGCCTTTCTAAGAACTACCATGTGCATCCGGAAATCCTGATATGGCTGCCCGTGGCGCTCTGCGCGGGCATTTCCACGTTTCTGATACCGAAGAACCTCTAGCAAGCGAGGAACCGCTCTTTATGAACACATCGAAAATAGACGTCGCCTACGTGGCGGAACTGGCCAGACTGGAGCTGACCGACGAAGAGAAGGCCGTATTCCAGCCGCAACTCGAGAACATTGTCAAGTACGTCGAGAAAATCGCGTCCGTAAACGTGGATGGTGTGCCGCCTACGCTGCACGGACATACCGTTGTCAATGCATTGCGCGAGGACGAGGTGCGTCCGTCGATGAGCCGTGACGAGGCGCTTGCAAACGCCCCCGGCCGCACCGGCGACGAATTCCTTTTGCCCAAGATCGTGGAGGGAGCAGAATCATGAGCGAACTTTGGAAACTCGGAATCACCGAGGCCCGTGCGGGCCTTGCGAAGGGCGACTTCTCGTCAGTCGAGCTGACGCAGTCCATCATCGACCGCGTCCGTGACCGCAACGGCGAAATCGGGGCGTACCTCACTTTTGACGAAGAGGGGGCTCTTGCCGCTGCGCGCGCCAACCCGAAGGGTGTGCCGCTTGCAATCAAAGACCTAATCAACGTGCGCGGCCAGCCTTGTACCTGCGCGTCGAAAATACTCAAAGGCTACGTGAGCCCATACGACGCAACGGTGATACGCAAGGTCAAGGAGGCGGATTTCATCTGCGCCGGGCGCGTGAACATGGACGAATTCGCGATGGGATCGTCCACTGAAAACTCCGCGCTCGGGCGAACGGTGAACCCGTGCGACACCTCACGCGTCCCCGGTGGCAGCTCCGGCGGTAGCGCGGCGGCGGTCGGCGGCGACCTCGCCATCGCCGCGCTCGGCACCGATACCGGCGGCTCAATCCGCCAGCCCGCTAGCTTCTGCAACTGCGTGGGAGTCAAGCCCAGCTACGGACGCGTCTCGCGCTACGGCGTGACCGCGTTCGCGAGTTCGCTCGACCAGGTGGGACCCATGACGAAAAGCGTCACCGATGCCGCGCTTCTCCTGCAGGCGCTCGCTGGACATGACGAGATGGACGGCACCACGCCTGACATCCCCGTGCCAGACTACGCGAAGGCGCTTGAAGGCGCATCCTTGAAGGGTGTGAAGCTCGGCCTTCCGAAGGAATATTTCATTGACGGTCTCGATCCCGAAGTCAAGGCTATCACGGACGCCGCAGTGAAGACATGCGCCGATGCGGGCGCAGAGATAGTGGAAGTGAGTTTGCCGCACACCGAGTACGCGATGGCCGTTTATTACATCGTCGCCCCCGCCGAGGCGAGCGCGAACCTCGCGCGCTTCGACGGCGTGCGCTACGGCCATCGTTCAGACAAGAGCGACAACGTGTTCAACCTATACGCACGCAGCCGCGCCGAGGGCTTTGGCCCAGAGGTGAAGCGCCGCATCATCATGGGCACATACGTGCTTTCGAGCGGCTACTACGACGCCTACTACGGCCGCGCCCTCAAGGTTCGCACGCTTATCCGCCGTGACTTCGAGGAGGTGTTCAAAAAGGTGGATGCGCTCATCGCACCTGTTGCGCCCACGGCGGCATTCAAGATCGGGGAAGTGCAGGATCCGCTCACGATGTACCTGAACGACCTCTTCACGATCCCTGGTTCTCTCGCGGGCAACTGCTCGGTGTCCGTGCCGGCCGGCTTCACCGCCTCGGCGCACCTGCCTGTTGGCGTGCAGTTCATCGCGGACGCCTTCCGCGAGGACAAACTCCTGCGTGTCGCCAAGGCGTTTGAGGACTGCGTCTGAATCGTATTTTAGATGTTGACTGGGACCGCCGCCATCTTGGCGACACCCCAGCTGGTAGTTCTTTGTGGCTAAAACATACGCACCAACTGCCGAATTTAGGTTAGATTTGCCGCCACTTTAATAAGATTTCGCGGCAAAACTATGTTGAAGCAGCGGCAAAACTACCCAATGCATGGAAGCCGGTGCGGCAGCTCATACAGCCAGACGGCTACTTCTTCGAAGGCGGCAACAAGACGGGCGGCGGATACAAGGAGACGAACTGGTTGCTCCCGCGCGACTATCAGTTCGTCATAGAACGCCAGAATGTCTATGACAACAACTGGGTGCGCAACACGTCGATGCGCTGGATGTTTGTGCCGCTCACGCAGTACCACGGCGGCGGTCCGCTCGGTGATCGTGCCGTACCGATTCCGGTGCTGCCGTGCGGGGAGTTGCCGAACAGCGAGGTGGTGACAAACGTCGTGCTAAACGTGGATTACGCCAGGCTTGAAAATCTGACGTTCTCGCTCCTGATATTTTTGCTAATGTGTATGAGTGTCCGGAGCCGGGTAATGGGCGCGTCTCGCGTACGTTGACCATCAACCATAGTGACTTCAAGCCCCGGTGGAACCGCTTGAGGATCGTCAAGCGTGGCGTTGGCGATGTTGAGATTATTGTCATGGACAAAATAAGAGCAGTATGATATAATATGCGGCATGAAGCACAATCCACATACGCTCATCAATGTCCAGGCGCTTTCGGAGCCGCA
>CACZDG010000160.1 GCA_902779865.1 uncultured bacterium | reverse complement strand
TCTGAAGCACCTTGCCATTTTCATCCTGGAAGACGAGCTTTGACCCGGTGTAAGACTCGAGGTCTTTGATTTGCGAAGTCGAATACCCGTAGGCTACCTGGGCCTTGTCGAGCGTCAGATACAACGTGCCGTTCCAGATTTCCACATTCTTCTCTTCGCCGGCCTTCAGCGTAAGCGTTCCTGCACTTTCAAAAGTCCCAAGACTGACGTTGCCTTCAAAACTCTTGAGATTGTTGAATGTTGCGTTTACCCCTGCGATATTTATTATACCGGTGCCTGTAACCGCCGCATCTATCGTGACATTGCCAGGAGTCAGCTGCGTGTTGTTGCCGATGTATATTTTTGCAGTCGATGGGAGTTCGCTCGAAAGCGTGTAGTTACCCGCAGGGCTGTTGAAATAGAGCATCCCGGTAAAGCCCGACATGTCCGACGGGAGATTGACGGCGACGGACGGTGCCCACTTGAGCGTTCCGGTGAAACCGTCCAGACCCTGGAACGTGAAGGAGCCGTTGCCGACCGAATCAGCCAGGATGATCGTTCCCGTGCCGTTGACCGCGCCGGACGCGAAAGTGACAGCTTGACCCTTGGCGTCGAGCGTCGTCGTGGTGCCGCCGGCGAACCACACCGGGGCAGTGGCGGAAGTCTCGACGATCTCGAACGTGCCGCCCAGCACATTACGCATGGAGTTGAAGCGGAGCATCAGGTTCTTGTACGCCTCGGTGCCGTCCGCGTTCGCGGCGACGAGCGTGAGTATCAGCATGTCGCCGTCCCAGTCCTTCGACATGGAGGTGGCGTCGACGTTGACGGTCCATTTTCCGTTGCCATTGTCAACGCAACTCACCTTGTTGTCCGGGAGAACGGTCAAGTGACTTGAATAGGCTTCGAGTCTGGTGACGGACGTTGAACAGGCGACGTTGATCTGGTTGATCATGCCGCGTCCACATTCGACGAAGAGGCCCTGCTGCATCAACTCGATGCCGCACGCGACGGAAGAGACGCCACGAATTTCCGGCGCGGCCTTGGGCGTTCCGATTGTCGTAGTTGCGCTGTTGGAGCGGGCTTCGGAGTTGTCGCTCATGACGGGCGTAACGGTGAAGGTGTAGTTGCCGCCGGTTTCAAGCCCCGTCGCCGTGTACGTGTATCTTTCCGTCGTGCCTCCGACGGAGGGAATGGTTGTGGTTGTGGACGTTCCGCCGCTCTTTACGATCGTGAGCGCAAAGCCGGTTATCTTGTTGGTATAGCACGGCGGCAGGTGCCAGGCAAGCGTGACATCGCTCGCACACACTTTCGGGACCGGCTCGAACTGCACGATCTTCTGCGGACGGTATCCGATCTGGAAGTCTGCGAGGCGTCCGCCAGAGGTGTTTTCCGTCACCGCCGTCAGGAGGTTCACCCAACCCTCGGGGCTGCCCCAGCCGTAGTTGATGTTGACGTAGTGGACTTCGCCGGCGGCTCCCTCGTTCTCGATTGCGTAACCATCAACGACCATCTGGTGTCCCGGAGAGTTGACCTGGATCGGAGAGCCGAAGTCGAGGTCGGCCTTGATGGCGTTCCAGAGGTTTGTGTAGCCGTCGCGCCAATAGCTCATCACGGGGCCTGCCTCGAACCAGTACTGTTCGGCGAAGTTGCAGAGCTTCTGCGTACCGCCTGAAGCGCCGGGCTTGTAGCTCATACCGGTCAAAGACTGCATCCAGAGGGAGAGCCATGCGGTCTGGTAGGTTGCCTCCTTGTCCGCCGCCAACGGAGTAGACGACGGATTCGGGGCGTAGGCCACGACTTTGTCGTAGTTGAACGGCACGCGGCCGTCCGGACGCAGGACGTGTTCCGAGTATTCGCCAAGCGAGTTCCTGAGACCGTGATTTCCTTGACGCGACTTCTCGTAGCGGTAGGGCCAGCGCCAATAGCGATGCTCCTGTCCCGCGGCCGTCGCCATGCAGCCGCAGAGGCTGGAGAGAGGCGAAAGGTCGTTGAACGGCGCACCCTGTCCCCAGCCGCAGTTCATCAGCGGTCCGACGACGCTGGTTGTACCTGTCGGCGCGGCGAGCCTTGCACGCTTCTTGGAAACCGGCGCGGTGAACTTCGCCCAGTCGGCATGGTCGGCGGCGGATTCGTTCGACTCCTTCTCCGCAACCATCTGGCTGTCGCCTGTCAACTTGGCAGCGAACGGCGAACCGACTTCCGGCTCGACGAAGTCTTTCGCCGAGAACGAGAGTATCGGCGCGCACTTGGTCGAGCCTGCGACCTCGATGTAGCCGGACGGCGCGAGGCGGACAATCCACAGATTGTCCCGCGCCTCGGCGGAGGCGACTTCGCGCCCGGGAAGGAGCAGAGGCCCGACGCCGGTCCTTGACAGGAATCCCGCCGCAACAGCCCGAGACATCTCCGCCGGCACCGATGCACTCGTCTCGGCATACGCCATACACGTGGCGGCAGTAACCACCACAGCCAGGGTTTTTCTAATATTTGCCTTGAACATGCGGCAATTATATCATAATCAACGCCAATAAACGAACAAAAGTAAAATCTTTTCACCTTGCACAGGAGCTGCGGATTTTGGTATTATACTTCTTGCCATGAAAAATACAATGAACTTTGTCGCGGCCATTGCGCTTGCATTATCTGTCCCGGTTTCGCGTGCAAACGCCGCAGACCTCGACGTAACCCATTACGGCGCGAAGCCGGACGGTGCGACGGACAACACCGCCGCCATCCAGCAGGCGATCGACGACTGCGCCGCGAAGGGCGGCGGACGCGTCCGCGTGCCGGGCGGCGGAAAGTACGTCACCTACACGCTCAACCTCAAGAACAACGTCGATCTCCACATCGACCGCGGCGCGACGCTCCTCGGCGGCGAGGACCCGCTCAAGTACCCGCTCTTCGAGACGAACGCCGTGTGGAACGCCGAGCGCGCGCCGCGCTTCAACCGCCGCGCCATGTTCTACACCGTCGGGCAGACGAACGTCGCCATCACCGGCGCGGGCACGATCGACGGCAACGCGGAGAAGTTCCACCACGACTCGGGCAGGAAGACCTGGACCGGCTACACCTGGGTCCGCAACAGCGCGACCAACATCACGGGGCGCTGCGTGTTCTTCGTCGGCTGCCGCGACGTGCATCTCGACGACGTGCTGATCCTGCATCCCGCCGGGTGGAGCACGTGGTTCCTCGACTGCGACCGCGTGGGCGTGCGCGGCGTGCGCATCGAGGCGGACCGGCGCTTCCCCAACGGCGACGGCCTCCACTTCGGCGGCTGCCGCGACGTGACGGTGAGCGACTGCATCGTGAACTCGCAGGACGACGCGTTCGTCGTCCGCACCCACCAGGAGCAGATGAAGAAGCCGCGCCCCTGCGAGCGCATAGTCGTGAACAACTGCATCCTCAACTCGTACGGCGCGTTCGCGATCCGCATCGGCTTCCGCGGCGACGGACCTGTGAGGGACGTCTCGTTCAACAACATCGTCTCCACCCATTCCAAGGCCGGCATCGGCTTCACCGTGCCGTCCGCGCCGAAGGGCGAGGACATGGATCCCCCGCGCGGACGCGGACTCAAGCCGCCGCCGCCCGAATCGCTCGTGCCGTTTTCCGCCGAGAACTTCCGCTTCTCCAACATGTCCATCGCAAGCGACCTGCCGTCGTGCCTCGTGGCGGTCGGCGAGTCGGCGACGACGCCCATCGCGTTCATCAAGGACATCTCGTTCTCGCACTGCCGGTTCAAGGCGCCGGGCGTGCCGCGCGTCAGATGCCGTCCGCAGGACAACGTGCGCGACTGGCGCTTCAGCGACGTCGTCTTCGAGATCGGCGAGTGACCGCAGCACGATGCGGGGAGTTTGTGGTATAATTTGCGGTAAAGGAACCTTGTAAATATGAAGCTGTACCATGGCAGTCCTGTTGAGAATTTCAGGCCGACCTACGGGCTCGGCCGGGATGATCATGACTATGGACGCGGCTTTTACATGACTGCCGACATTGACCTCGCCCGCGAGTGGGCTGCCGGACAGCGTGTGGACGCCGTGGGATGGCTGCATGTCTATGAAATTGCAGTTGAATCTCTCAATACGTTTGATTTCGCCGATGCCGGCGTTTATGCCTGGCTGGCGGAATTGATGAAACACCGTCAGGCGGACACGTCACCTAGCTATGTGCGATCCGTGGAGAAGTTCATTTCAAAGTACGGGGTTGATGTTTCCGGGTACGACATCATCAAGGGATGGCGTGCCGACGTTTCTTATTTCTTCATCGCGCAGCAGTTCGTCAGAAATCAGATAGACGTGTCGATCCTTGAGGAACTGCTGAGGCTGGGTGATCTTGGCGTGCAGTATTTCATAAAATCCGAGCGGGCGTTCGCCGCATTGAGGGAACTGGATGACGAGAAGGAGTTGGTTGACGGCTCTGTCTATAGGGCAAGGTACGATGCCCGCGACGAGTTGGCGCGCAAGAACATGACCGAACTTATCTACGATCCGGTCAGGAATCCGCTTGCAAGGACGTTTGCCGATTTGATGAAGGAGGTGCCATGAAGCCGCCGTATGACAGATCGTATCTAGACTTCGTGGTTGAAGAGCAGGGAAGGCTCTTCGAATCGCTTCAGGATGTTAGGCCGGAAGTGGATTCAGCCGATTTCATCGTATCTTATCTGAAGAGTTCCACACGTCGTCAACTTGATGAGGGCCATGCGTATTACCTCACCCAGGACGCCGCGCACCTCAAAGAGACTTTTTTGGAGGAGTCCGGCTATGTGCCAAAGGCGGGCACGCCTATCAAGGGTTTTGCCCCAAATTGGATTGGGCAATTCTACGCCCGCTATCAGTGGGAGACGGGGATGTCCAGCGCTGAAGCGATTGGGAAAGTCCCCCTTGAATGGCTCATCAGGGCCTATCCGTGTCTTCACGATCTCGATCTTGGCGTAGCCGTGCAGAAAGTCGGCGGCGATGCAAAAGTCGATGACAATCAAAAGGCGAGAGCATAAAGGAGAGCAAACAATGAAAAAGACAATCATGGCTATAGCCGCAATGGCGGCGGGGATGACATTTGCTGCGGCGGCAAAGCCGACGGTGCAGGAAGTGTTCAAGGACATCAAGAACGCGGAGTTCGACAATGTGAAGATTGTCTATGCCCCGGAAAAGGTGTTCTGGAACATGGTGGTCGAGGTCAATGGCGAGAAGGCGCCGCTTGTGGTGGAGAGCGTGGAGCAGAAGTGTCGCACGGAAGGCGGCAAACTCATGTACGGGCCGCTCACGTGCGGCGACAAGACGTTCGACATGAAGGTGGTCGTGAACGTGCGCGACACGCCGTCCGGGAAAGCTTATTCGGGCGTCGTGGAGAACAACGACAAGCGCGTGCGCGTGACGATGTTCAACGGGCCGAGGCTCGACACGGTCGCCCTCGACCCCGCCAAGGCGCATATCTACATCCCCGCCGGGTTCGGACGCCGCCTCAACTACTTCCCGACCGACCAGAAGAAGCTCGAACCGTGGGAGAGGAAGTCCAACGAGATCATGTACCTCGAGACAAGCCCCTATCCCTCGCGCCACCTCACGATGCCGTGGATCGCGATCGACACGGGAAGCGGTACATGGTACGCGGCCGTGCATGACGCCCAGGAGCGCTTCAAGCGCATCGGCGTCAGGTGGTATAACCGCGCGAAGAAAACCGACGTGCGCTTCCGCCATTCGGTGTCCATCCGCGCGGGCGACAAGTGGGCGCTTCCCGAGACGGTGTTCGAGAAGGTCGATGGCGACTGGCACGCCGCGGCGAAGCGCTACCGCGCTTGGTTCGACTCCGCGCATCAGGCGGTGAGGTCCGCCGCGCCGGACTGGACGCGCGATCTCACCGGCTGGTTGCTCGTGATCATGAAGCAGCAGAACGAGGAGCTGATGTGGTCCTACACCGACATCCCGAAGCTCTGCGACGTCGCGGAGCGCAACGGGCTCAACTCCATCGGACTCTTCGGCTGGACCGTGGGCGGACACGACCACCTCTATCCCGACTACGACGCCGACCCGAAGATGGGCGGCGCGGCGGCTCTCAAGGCCGGCATCGCCGAGGCGCACCGACGCGGCATCCGCGTGTGCATCTACGCGAACGGACAGCTCCAGCAGATCGGCGCGACGAAGTTCTGGGGCGAACACGGCGAGCGCATCGCCGTGCGCCGACGTGACGGCTCGCCGTACGTCCATACGTACCACAAGTACAGGAACATACCGGTTTACCAGTTCGCCATCGGCTGCCTGCACACAGAGCCGTGGCACGACCGGATGCTCGCGCTCGCCAGACAGGCGCGGGGCTTCGGCGCGGACGCGATCCTCTACGACCAGCTGGGCGTGACGACGCCGTTCGAGTGCTGGGGCAAAGGGCACGGGCATCCCGTCCCGTGGCGCAGCC
>CACZDG010000159.1 GCA_902779865.1 uncultured bacterium | reverse complement strand
CGCCAACTTCAATTGAGAGACTAGCGACGTTGAACGGTAAATCGCATAAGACGCCAGTGAGGAGGCAAGGAACGGCATCGGAAACGACGCCGCGTATAATCACGCACAGACGCCCCGTGGCGCGTCCGCGCATGGGGTCAGCCCCCCTGCTCCCCCCTCTTGGTCTGGTGAGGAATTGGATAAACATGACCAATAGAGGTCCATGTCGGAATTCGGGTACGCGGCGGCACATGCTGGCATGGGCGGAACGCGCCCTGCGGCGGTCATTCTGGGAAACGAAAGATCACCAACTAACCGAACGGAAATGCCTCAACTAACCGAATTAAAAATATCGAGTCACATCTAGGTCAAGTTGACCAAATTATGGTATAATATGAGCCGTCAAAAGGAGATACTATGCCAACGATGCTGAACATTCACGAGGCGAAAGCTAATTTCTCGGGTGTTCTCGCGGAAGTCGAGAACAAGCTCGCGGTCGTAACGATTATGCGCTATGGGCGTCCCATAGCCAAGATCGTGCCGATCACGCCCCGGCGAAACATGGCACCGCTGCCGGGTTTCGCGGGGAAGGTGAAAATGCACGGCGACTGGTTCGGCGATGATTCATCCGAATGGGAGAATGCGTGATGCGCCGGATATTGTGCGACACATGTGCGCTTATCTGGCTGTCGACGGGCGATGCCAAGCTTTCGCGCGCGGCAAGGACCGCGATGCGCGATGCCGAACTGCTTTGCTTTTCGTCGATTTCAATCTGGGAGATCGCGCGGAAGGTGAAAGCCGGAGAGTTGGAGCTTCCAGTTGCTCCGACGTTGTTTGCAGACATGCTTGAAAGGCACTACGGCATGAAGGAATTGCCGCTTGACAACGCCGTCATGCTTCGTGCATCGTCTTTGCCGGAAATCCACAAGGATCCTGCCGACCGGTTTATCATAGCAACCGCATTCCTGAACGACTGCGTTGTTGCAACCGGCGACCGCCGCTTCTCGGAGTATGGTGTGGAAGTAATTGTGTGAAGCAGGGGTGTGGTGGCGGCACGCTGGCGGCGCAATCGGAATGCGCCCTGCGGCGGCAAGTGGAAGGAGTAGATGAAGGATGCAGAAACTGACAAGGACAATTCACATCGCATCACTTTTGGGGATACTTTCAGGCGGTTGCATCGTCATCCCCTACTACGCCGGCCCCGACGAGAGCGAGCCAAGGGTTTTGGCCGTTCGTGACGAACCGGGAGTCGCGCACGAGGAGATATTCAGAACCTACAGGCAAGACCAGTGGGCTCTGTTCATGCCGTTCTCGCCAGAAGGCCCCCGAGACATTCGGGACGGATCAGACCGCTATTATATCGTGTCTGGCGGTAAAACCAACAGCCTTTCCCATGCGCTCGACCAGGAATACCATGTATATGACAACCTTTTGCCGATAACCGGGACGGACCGTTGGTTGCGTGCCTACACGACAGGCAGAAGTTATGATGATATCGCGTCTCTGGATGTGTGCCTCTTTACCTCGCGAAAAAGCATTGCCCAGCATACGATAGAGAACGTGTTCCGTGTCGCGCCACACGATGACCTGCCGGGGCAAGGTGTCGCCGTCTTCTCTACAGATGGCAAGAGCATGGTCTTCCCGACGACGGACGGCGACTGCGTACTTGATCTCATGTCCGGTAGTCTGATGCGTCCTCCCGGGCAAAAGCCCGATGCATCTCAAGTACGCCACCTTGAGAGTCCGGATGCCGGTATCCCCTACCATCCCCATGTCGGCGTCTCGCTGTACGACTATACGTCGGACCGCATGCTCTGGACGGTCCCGGATTGGTGGGTCGTTTCGTCTCGGACGGACATCGACAGATTCATCACTTGTTCTGGAGGAGAAGATACAGACCACTATGCAGAACACTCCGTCCTTCGGTTGCGAGACGGCAGTGGCGCGGAACTCGTCCGGCGTGAGGTGGCGGCGAGTCATCTTCTTGTGGCGCCGTCGCCAAGTCTGAAACGCGTGAGTTACCTGATCATCAAGAAGTGGGGCAAGAAGTTCGCTGAGATTGAAGATGCCCAGTTGTGCGTAGAGACGTTCGTCGGAGGAATGTCTGTGTGCCGAAAGACGTTTGACGTCGCGTTTGAACGTCAAAGTTTCCGCTGGTTGACGGATGATGTGGTCATCGGCACCTCCTTTAAACACAGGTTTGGCAAAGAACACGGCTATGTCGTCCTTGATGTGAGGACGGGCAAATGGCATCAGTTGCCGTTTCCCGCAGAGTCGTATTCAAGTTTTGTGGTCGATGAGTCCAACGGAGTCGCTTGCCTTGGTGCCGGGAATGGCAGGTTCCACATCTATGATGCGCGAATAGACGCCGTATCTGCGACATTCAGCCTATCCGATTCCGGGTTCCCCCGGGATCCCGGCGGGTTGCGAATGATCGGTGTCGAAAACGGTGTCGGCGTTGTGTTCGCGGGCATGCGCACATGGATGCTGGTTGGATGGGACGGAAGTCTTGTCCGGTCCGGCGCTCTGATTCGTTCGGGAATTGGCACCATTGATCGGTATATCGGACATGAACGACTTGCCGTCAGCATGTTTAGAACTGGCGAATCCGCCGTTCTCTCACTTTGTAACCGGCTGATGGCTAGAGGTGCCAGAAGCATGCCGTATGTCGATGGAAAGTTCCTGCTGGGGGACCCCAACTGGTGAGGTGAACAGAGAACGGGTTTTGCGCCTTATCATTTTTCTTGGAATTCCATGGCGGCGAATCCGTTTACTGTTGTAGAAGGGCGAGGTGTGCCCGAGGAAGAAGATGGCGACAGGAAGAGGCATCGCGTTCGTGAGGACGCAGGTCACGCTCATTGAGAGCATGGCGAACAGAGAGGCCGACGAGCATCTCTGGAATCGCTTCTTCGACCTGTACTATTCGGCGATGGTGAAGTATGCGGAGATGTTCTGCGCCTCCCATGACGCCGAGGACATCGTGCAGCGCGTCCTCGTAAAGCTTGTCGGAATACTGAAGTCCGGCCGGTACGAACGGCGTCCCGGCGTCCGGTTCAGGTCCTACCTGATGACGCTTATCCGGCATGAGTTCATCGACTGGCGTCGCGAGGAGAAGGCGCGCGGACTCGGCACCAAGGTGCCGTTCGACGAGGACGCCGCTTTGTCCGTCCAGCCCGATGCGGCGGCGCGGATCGATGCGGAATGGCGCATCGCGACGCGGGCCGCCGCCGTCGAACGGGTCCTGACGAGCATGGCGATGCCGGACGCGATGCGCCGCGCATACCGCGCGTATGTCATCGAAGGGCTCCCGCCGGACGAGGTCGCGAAGGCGCTCGGCGTCAGGCGCGGCTACGTTCTGCAGGCGAAGTCACGGATAGACGCCCTCGTCAGGGCGGTGGAGGCGATGTATGGGGAATGAGGACGGGAGGAACGGTATGGTGCGCGAAATCAAGGCAGGTGACATGCTGGGCGGATACCGCGTGGTACGTCCGCTCGGCGGCGGCATGGGTCGCGTCTATGAGGCGGAACACGAAGCGCTCGGCGTCAGGCGCGCGCTCAAGGTGTTTGTGGACGTATCGAGCCATGCGGAGGAGCGGAAGTCGCTCTTCCTCGCAGAGGGGCGCGCCCTCGCAAGGGTGTCGCATCCAAGGGTCGTGCGGATCCATGACTTCGTTGTCGACGAGGAGACGGGCACGCCGTACTTCTCGATGGATCTCGTCCTCTCGCCGGACGGCGTGCCGACGACCCTTGACGAGGCGTGCAGCCGTGGCATCGACGAGGAGCGTGCGGCCGCCTGGTTCGCCGATGTCTGCGAGGGCCTGGACTACATCCACTCGCAGGGCATCGTCCACGGCGACGTGAAACTGGAGAACATCCTCATCGGACCCGACGGGCGCGCCGTGATCAGCGATTTCGGCATCTCGCGCGTCTTCGGCGACGAGACGCGCCGCCGGACGGAATCCGTTCCGGACGACGTGCCGGCGGACATCTCCGCGCTTCGCATGGGAACGCACGCCTATCTCGCGCCGGAACTGCTGCGCGGCGGTCCGGACGCGGCTCCGAGTCCCGAGACGGACGCCTGGTCGCTCGGCGTCATGCTCTTCCGCCTCGTCACGAGTTTCTGGTTCGAGGACGACAACCGCGAGAAGTGCCTTGCGTTGCTGGACGACTTCGACCTCCCGTGGCGCGGCGTTGTCGCCCGCCTCTGTTCGCGCAATCCGTCCGCGCGGCTTGTCGGCGGACGCCTCGCGCCGTTTGCGGAACGGGTCGCGCGCCGTCCCGCGCCCTGGCGTCGCCACGTCCGCGCCGTCGTCGCGTGTTCCGCGCTGTTCCTCCTTGCCGCTGGCGCGGTCTGCGCATGGCGCATGGCTTCACGCCGCGCCGCCGCGCCGAACCCGGTCTCCGCCGATGTTGCGCCGCCGCCCGCGCCGCCGCAACCGTCCGCGCCCGCCGTCTGCCTGAACCCCGACGCCCCCGTCTGGAGCGCGTTCCGCCGCCGCATCGACGCCGCAAGCCGCGCCGCGCTCCTCGTGCCGTTTGACGGAATGGACGCGGAGGTCGAGGGCGTGTTTCGCAACTTCATCGACAGGCAGGCGTCGTACTACTGTTACGAGGACTACTGGCCGGAGACGCGCATCGGTCGGATGGACGCGCTTGTCGCCGCGCAGATGCCCGATGTCGGCGCGCCGCGCCATGCGAACACTCCGCAGCTCCTCGTGCTGGCGGGGGAGGTCTATCGGCAGAAACGCCTCTGGTCTTTTGAGCAAGGGGAATTCCCGGATGACGTCGACCGTCTTGTCGAACTGACGCGGCGGGTGGTGTCAGAAGCCTCCGACAAGAGGTATGGCGCGGAATGGGCGTTCGAGGTCATCGAGGCGACGCTCCCGTTCGGCCGGCTGGAGGGACGCCGCATCGGAGCGAAGGACACGCGCTTCCAGCAGACGGCCGACCCCTGGCTCGTCAAGATGATCCAGGCGGCGACAACGGCCGCGGAGGCGTCGCGCGCGCTTGGTTCGTCCGTCTCGCCTGAAGACGCCCGTGAACACGAACAGAAACGCGCACGCGCGACACGCCTTTTCAAGGAGGCGCTGACGCTCCATCCGAAGCGCTACCGCGCGGCGGAACGGCTCATCGGACTCGCCCACGAAGACTCCGACGAGGCGAGGCGCAGCTTTGAACGGTGTCAGGAGTTCTGCTTCGACGACCTGCGCGCATGGGAGGCGTACGCGCGGACGCTGCTTGAGCTGAAAGACCCTCGGCGCGAACGCCTTGCCCGGTTCCTTGACCGTGCGCTCGCGACGGAACGCTACGATACGTGGGTGCCGGCGTTCTACGTCATCGGACGTTGGAGGCTGCTCGCGCGATACGACAAGGAGGGTTGGACGCTTGATGACAGGGGCTGGGCATACGAGGACGACGACGTGCGGCGAAAGACGCTGGAGACGATCCGCCGCTACAGGGACAGTGCGATGCTGTCCGAGGCACCCATGCCGCGCCGCCTTGCCGTGACGGCGATGTTCGCGGCCGCCGCGCTCACCTGCGGCGACGAGGAACTTGCGGCGGAACTTGTGCGGACCATTCCATCTGCAACGTTCAATGCCGTCCTCGGCTCGGCCATGCGGACGACTTCCCCGCTCTTCAGCAGGTTGCGCGCACTCTCGAAAACCTTGAACCAACCGATAAAGAAGAAAGAGGAACCGATTCCGCCGCGCCGCGCGGGCGGAAACGGAAAACGGAACGCGCCCCTTGACATGAAAACGAGAAATAGAGTATAATATCCGTCGCTTGGGACAAATGTATCTCGGGCGAAAAGCGAGAAAAGACATGACGAAGGCAAGGCACAACGGCAGACGGAAAGCGTCCGACCTCGGCAAGACGGGGGCGGAGCGCTCTGCGTACGTCATGAATCCTCAAGAGGCAAGTCAGTCAATTCAAGAATTCAGAAGAAGGGAGGCACGATATGTGCGAAGCAGTTGAAGAATTTGCAGAAAAAATCGCGGTGCGCCGTGAGGCGCGCGGCAAGCGCGAGGGCAGGCGCGAGGGCGAGGCGCTTGGCAAGCGCGAGACTATGTTCGCGACGGCGAAGCGATTGCTCGCCAACGGGAAACTCATGTTGAAAGAGATCGCCGAATGTACCGGCCTGTCGCTTGTGCAGGTCAAGGAGCTAAAGGCTTCAATGGCGTGAGGAAGCCCACACCATGACGCCCGCCCTCCATAAAACCGCCTACAACCGCGCGAAAACGCCGCGTGTGGTATCTCCCGAACGCAGTGAGCCGCGCAAGCGGTCGCTAGAGGGGTGCGCGTTTGCGCCTGTTGGCGGTGCGCTCGCAAGTTTCATCGGCGAGCGTGCGCGCGGCGACGCCCGTCCCGACAGCGATTGGGACGTGCTTATCCTTCTTGACAAAGACCGCATAACCCGATCCGACATGGACGAGGTGAGCTACCCCGTCTGTGAATTCGGATGGGGTGCCGACATGATGGTGAACCCTATCATGTACACGATTCGCGATTGGGACGCACGGCGCGGCACACCTTTCTACAAAAACGTGATGAGAGACGGAATCCCGCTATGGACATGACCAGAGAAGAACGCGAATTGACCGTGGGACTCCGCGTCGCCAAAGCCCGCCGTGCATACGAGGAGGCGAAGGGCAATGCGGCAATGAAGTATTGGGAGACCACGGCGAACCGCCTCTACTATGCCGCATACAACGCAGTGACGGCATTGCTCGTCGCCAACGGCGATTCCGCGCAAACCCATAGCGGCGTTCGCCATATCTTCGGCCTAAAGTTCATCAAGGCCGGAATCCTCACTCCTGAAATCGGACGACTTTACCATCAGCTCTTCTCAATGCGTCAGACGGGAGATTATGACGACGCATACGACATTTCAGAAGATGATGTTTTGCCTTTTGTCGAGCCGACAGGGCAATTCATAGAAACTGTCGTTAAACTTGCGCAGCAAATGTGCGCTGATAAATCGCACCCGTGGGGGATTGACAAATCATAGAAGGATGTGCTATCATACCGCCCATCTTCTTTGGGAGACCAACGACGTTGATTGGTAAATCGCAAATGACGCCATTGAGGAGGCATGGAACGGCATCGGAAACGACGCCGCGTATAACCACGCACAGACGCCCTGTGGCGCGTCCGCGCATGGCGCAAATACCCCCCCCCCC
>CACZDG010000158.1 GCA_902779865.1 uncultured bacterium | reverse complement strand
TTTCTTGCCGATGATGATCTGCAAAATCAGCTCGATGCACTCCGGCGCGTTCTCGAGGCATTTTGACATGAAGGTGTCATCCATGAGCCGGAAGTTCTCAATCAAGGTAAGGCACTCCGGATTCATGATGTACGCAGAGCGCCCCGCCCTCGTTTTGCCGGGGGCGGACGCTTTCCGTATGCCAGAATGTATTGCCTTCGTCATGTTCTTCTCGTTTTCGCCCGAGGCTTTTCTCCCCAAGCGCAAGTATTTTACACTATTTCTCTTTTATGTGTCAAGGGGTACGGCGGAATTTACCATAGCTGAGCTAGGTTGGAGTCGCAGATCGCGACAACCTTGCTTCGCGCATTGCCATGAAGACGTTGGCAATCTCCTTTTCGCATCCGTCGGCGACGATGCCGAACCCAACGGCACTGACTTGACCCCTTTCAAGTTCATGAGAAGCCATCATGCAAAGATGCTCTCAGGAATGAAGCAGCTCGCGAGGACGTGCCCCTTCACCACCGTTGAAGAGACGCGGATCGAGCGTCCCGTGAACATCTTGAAGTTTTCAAGCCACTGTTTGCGCAGCGACAGGCTCATCTCGCCCGTCTCGGCCTGGAACGACTCCACCACAAGGCCCTTCGGCGAATAGCGTATGCCGGTGCCTAGCGCCTTGGAGACGGCCTCCTTCGCGCACCAGAACCTGATTGTCGCGCTGGGCGCGTCCACCGCGCGCACCGCAAGCTCGCGCTCGTCAGGCGTGAAGACGCCGTTCGTGAACTCGTCGGAAAGATTACGCCCCAACGCCTCCACGTCGATTCCCACGCGCGCGTTCGCCGCCACAACGGCCACCACGAAGCGGGATGTGTGCGCGATTGAAAGATCGATCCGCGTCGTAAGGTGGTCGCCCCACTCGCCGATGGGACACGGCTTGCCGCTGTCGTCAGGCCATATCTGCACGTCCGCGTCGCTCCAACGCGCCTGGTAGTTTTCGGCGAGGAAGCGCCTCACGGCCTCCTTCGCCGTGATGCGTCCGAAAAGCCATTCCGTTCTGCGGGAAACAGCCCCCGGCATCTCCGCGAACTCCCTGCGTTCGTCGTGGTTGAGGACGATCTGCGAGACGGTCTTAAGCCAAAGTTCCTCGTTGCGCTCGAAGAGCGGGTACGGCACGTCGCTCACCACGGCGCTCGACACGATGGTGGCTGGCGACCCGAGCGCGGACACCGGAAGCGACGAAGTGAGAAACGTCTGCGCAGGTTCCAGCAGGAGCTGACGGTACTCCGGCGGCACGCGCTCCGCAAGTTCCTCGTAGCCACGAAGCTCCATCACGAGGTTCCCGTTGCCGTCCGACACGTGGATGTCCGCAAGCACCGATCTCGGCGTCACGCCAGTAGTGCGCAGATAGCAGTGCAGACGCGTCCCCTCCTGAGGCGGCGGCGTGTGCATCACGAGCCGACGCAGGCGGAACCCGAACGAGAACGCGCCCTCGAACCTGCGGTGGCTGCGCCATAGCGTAAAGCCGTCCGTAACCGCCGCAAGCAGCTGCGGATTGAGCGCCCACTGCGGCACACGGGTGAACACAAGCGCCTCCTCGGCGGGCGGCACCTCCACCTCGTAGTCAAGCCCGGCTTCGCTCCAACGATCCGCCGCACAAATCGCCTGTAGAAGCTTTCCGGAAAACAGCCTGTCGGGGTAAATGTCGCTCGGCGCCCAGTGGACCTCTCGTGCGCGGGAAAGTTCGGACGGCGTGAACGCCACAGGCTCCGCCGGTTCCTCGGCAAGCACGAAGGTGCCCTCGACCGCAGGCCACGTCCATTCCGCATCGGTCCCGTTGTCGCGTATCTGCACCTTCACGGCGGCATGGGACGGATTGGTGGACGGGACGCGTTCGGCGCGCACGTGCAGAACAAGGCGGTCGTCGGCAAAAGCCACCGTGCGGCGGCTGAGCAGATCCTCCACTCTTGTCACGCGGCGGCTCGGCAGCAGCATCTGCGCAAGCTCCGCCATGATCTCCGCCGCCGCAACCAGCGAAAGCGGCGTGAAGCCGCGCAGGCTCGGATCGGAGTAGGCGAGACGCGATACGCCACGCGAGAAATCCGCGAAGAGCGGCTGCGACACAAAGGTGAACGTCTTGCGTATCTCAAGCGACACGCCAGGCTGTTCAGACACCACGTCCGCATCCGAAATGAGCGGGTTGAACGCGCCGAAGTCGAACTGGCGGCGGCGGCGGTCACGGGCGCGGATTGCCTCCATGCGTGCCGCGGCCTTCTGCCGAACGCCGGGCACGCTGGACGCTGACGGCTCCATCGCACCGCCGAAAGACGGCCCCGCCTTCGCAAGTGAAAGACGCGGGAACTCGCGCGAAAGCCGCTGTTCCGCGTCGCGGCGGACGTCAAGAGTGAGCGGTGCCCCGAAGTCGAGCGATCTACATCTGCGGTGCGTGAACAGCACTTCCGGTTCCACGGGCGCACCCAGCGCCGCGAGCTGTCCCACGGAGTGCTGAAGCTGAAGAAGCCCCGCCCGGTGAACCGCGTCCGCCGCAACGGCTACATGTTCCTCCCCGCGCAGGATGTCGTCTATCTCGCCCGCCATCACGCCGCGAGGACCACACTCGAGGAACACGCGGAATCCATCCGCGTACATCCGCTGCACGGTCTGCGCGAATCGGATCGGCGCAATCCACTGCTCCGCCGCCGCATCGCGAGCCTTGCGCGCCTTGGGGGGAAGCGGCTCCGTTGTGCCGCAGCTGTAAACCGGAATCCTAGGCTTGTCGTCCACCCAGTTGCCAGCAAACTTGCGGAACTGTGAAATGATCTTTCCGCACCAGGGCGTGTTGAATGGACGGTCCACGGCAAGACGCATTCCACGCACTCCGGCCGCGGTGAGCGTGCGCTGCACCTCCTCGAGCGCATCGGGCGCGATTGCGAGCGTGAGATGCCGCGGCGACTGGTAGAACGCCACGGCCACCTTTTCCGCAGGGAATCCACGGAGAAGCTCCTCCGTCTGGTCCGGATGCGGCCAGACGGTGGAAACCATCACGCACCTCGGCAGACCCGCATGGTCAACAGCAGTGTTCACGACCTTATACATGTCGCGCAGGAAGGAAAGCCTGTCCTTGCGCTCGAACTTGCCGAAGATTCCGCCCGCAGCAAGTGCGCTCAAGTCGCCGCCCGCGAAGCCGGTCACGCCGTCAGGACGTATCCCGAGCGCGATGAACATGCGGTAGAGCGCGGCGTTGGCGGAGTACGTGGACACCATCGCCTCGGCGTATCCACCCGCCGTGAAGACATCCGCGTCATGCCTGTAGTACGGCGCCGGCGGGAACACGAACACGGACGGCACGAACTTGCCCGCGCCCGTTCCCTTCAACGCGGCCTCCAGTTCGTCGAACGGCGAACGGCATTCGCGGAAGCGCACGGAAAGGTCGCGTATCATGCCGGGATAAAAGGACGGCGCACCGGGGAACACAAACGCAAGTTTGCCATCCGCGCCCTCGCCTATCATCCTGTCGCGGAAGTAGTAGGTGCCGGACTTGTCGCGCACGCGCACGGCGCCGTCGGCTATGCGCGAGGCGGCGGAAGCGAGGCGGGCACGCAAGTCGGCCACAGTCGAGGCAACTACGGCGAGCGCGGTGCTGCGGTTCGCGGCGTAGTCGCGTGAGCATGTGAACGCAACGTCGGAAAGTTCCACTCCCGGAGCCTGTTCAAGAAAATTCACCAGTCGGCTGACGTAGGCGAGAAGTCCGTCCGTATCCGCCGCGCCAACGAGCACCAGCTCGCTGCCGAATGCCTCGCTCAAGTCGGCGTTCACTTGCGGTCCTCCTTTTCCGTCTCCTCCTCGAACACAAGCGCCGCACGGCGCCCGCCCACGTCGTTCACCATCACCGCCGCGCGGCGAGGGGACTTCGAATCGCCTGTGATCCACGGCCTCGCCTCGTTGAGCAGGTAAACGCTGCTTCCAATGTTCGAAAGTGCCTCGATCGGATGCGCGCACGGTACCTGCGGCGGCAACACGCGACGGCGCAACGCGAGCGCGACCTTGAGTATCGACGCCGCAGCCTCCGCCCGGAAGCAGTGTCCCACGTTGCCCTTCACAGAACCAATGCCAACGAGCGGACCTCCAGGACGGTGCTCGCCCCACAGCGACTGCACCGCATCTACCTCGGCCGCATCGTATGACGGTATTCCGCTACCGTCGGCCTCGATGAGGTCTATCGACGAAAGAGGCGCGTTCGCGCGGTCGGCTGCTGTCTGAAACAATGTGGCGAGCGGCGCTGAACCGCACGCAACGCCCTTCACGAGAGCATATATGCGGTCATGCGCGGCAAGGGCATCCTGCTCGCGCTTCAGCACGAAGAACGCACCTCCCTCGCCGGGGACCGTTCCGTGCGCATCGCGCGAGAACGGCACCAGCTCGCCATCGGCGGCGAAATGCACCTCGCCGGAAATCCCTTCAAGGAACGGACGCGAGAGCGGCGGCGTGAGCGCACCAGCGAGCGCAACGTCCGCGCGCCCGCTGCGGAGATCGTCCATCGCCGCACGAATCGCGGCAATGCCCGAAAGCGCACCGCCGTCCAATGTAGTCGCACCACCGAAAAAATGGCACTCGCGCGCGATTCCCGAGGCGATGCGGTTGCCAGAGCCGGAAAGGAAACTTACAGGATCCGCTGCCGGAAGGGAGTTCACTAGCGCGGATCTCACGGACTGCATGGTGTCCTGCGGCGCATTGCGGAAGAAATGCGCAATTATCTCCATCGTCTGATCGACGAAGAAAGTATGCTGCAGCCAGTTCATCGTCGAGGCGTTGAACGGCGGGGCGTATCCGAAACGCACCGTGCCACGTACGGACTCTGCGGAGCGGGAGCGGAGCCCCGCGTCCTCCAGCGCGTCGAACGCCAACTGCACTGCGAAATAGCGGTCCTGGTTCTCGCCGAGGCTTAGTTCGTTTGGTACGTCCTGCTCTCGCGGCAAGAAGGAATAAAGCTTGCCGAGCAACGCGCCGTGAGTGGGATAAGGGCTATCGAAGAGGTTCTTGCCGCCGTATGGCAACGACAACTCCTCGCCGAGCGGCGAGATGCCGCTCGCCTGGTGCATGATCATCCGCCAGAACGCGCCCGGATGCGGAGCGCCGGCGAAACGGCAGCTCACTCCCACTATGGCTATAGGTGCCGCATCCATCCGCAATACTCCTACGCACGAACCACGCCGTCGCCCGTGACGACGTACTTGTAGGTCGTAAGCTCCTCAAGGCCCATCGGGCCACGGGCGTGAAGTTTATCCGTGGAAATCCCGATTTCCGCACCCATGCCGAACTCCGCGCCGTCGGTAAAGCGCGTTGAGACGTTGTGATAGACGGCGGCTGAATCGACATCGCGCAGGAACTTCGCCGCATTCGCGGCGTTGGACGTCACGATGCAATCGCTGTGGTGCGACCCGTATGCGTTGACGTGAGAGATCGCCTCATCCACGTCGCCGACGATTCCAACGTTCAAATCAAGGGAAAGATATTCGCGAGACCAATCCGCATCCGCCTCGTGAAGCGTCACACCGCGCTCCTTCGCCCATTCTTCCACGCGAGGCAGAAATGCATGCGCCACCTTCGCGTTCACGAGCAGCGTCTCGGCGGCGTTGCAGGCGCTCGGACGCTGAACCTTCGCGTTGTCAAGTATCCTGAGCGCCATGTCAAGGTCAGCAGAGTCGTCCACATACACGTGGCAAACGCCCTTGTAGTGCTTCAATACAGGTATAAGGGCCGCCTCGCACATCGCGCGAATCAGGCGTTCGCCTCCACGCGGAATCGCGACGTCCACCAAACCAACGGAACGCACGAGCGCAGACACGGCCGCATGGTCAGTAGTGGTGACAAGCTGCACGGCGTCGGCGGGCAAGCCCGCCTTGGCTAGGCCCGCGCGCACGGCCTCATTGAGAGCAGTGTTCGAACGCAGCGCCTCTTTGCCACCGCGAAGGATTATTGCATTGGAAGTCTTGAGGCAAAGTGCGGCCGTATCGACGAAAACGTTCGGACGGCTCTCGAACACGACGGCGACTACGCCGAAGGGCTCGCGCACTTTGCGAATTGAGATGCCGCTTGGACGAGTACGCGTCCAGATGTCGGCGCCGACAGGGTCGTCAAGCTCCACGATATAGCGAACTCCGTCCACCATCGACTTGAACCTTGAAGGAGTCAGAGTGAGACGATCCACCATTGCGGGAGCGAGGCCGTTCGCCTTCGCCGCTGCAACGTCCTCCGCGTTCGCCGCGTCAATCTGCGGCTTTGCCGCGTCAAGCGCATCGGCTATCGCGACGAGCGCCGCGTTCTTCTGTGCGGTAGTGAAAGCCCTCATCGCAGTTGCCGCCGCGCGCGCTTTCACACCCATCTCGTGAATTTGTTCCTCTACTGTCATTGCGGTATTTCTCCTGACGGCATTATTATACCATATTTTCCGGACTTTCTGGAGATTCCGTACATTCCGGGAAACAAAAAAAAAGAGCCGGCGGCGCCCTACTCTCCCGCGGGCGAGTCCCGCAGTACCCTCGGCGAAGAGGCCCTTGACTTCCGTGTTCGGGATGGG
>CACZDG010000157.1 GCA_902779865.1 uncultured bacterium | reverse complement strand
CGACCAGGGCGAGTCGATGGCCATCTACTATCGCAAGGATCGGTTCGAGTGCCTTGGCACGGATACTTTCTGGCTCTCCGAGACGCCGCGCACGCCGGGCTCGAGGTCGTGGGACACGGCCTGTCCGCGCTGCTGCACGTGGGGGCTTTTCCGCGACAGGCGCACGGGGCGAACCTTCCGCTACTACAACACCCACCTCGACCACGTCAGCAACGAGGCGCGGGTGAAGGGCATGAGGATTATCCTCTCGGAAATGCGCCGCCTCTCGCAGGGCGAGACCGTCTTCCTCACGGGCGACATGAACGCGCACTACAAGCACGTCCCGGCGGAAGACCGCGCACGTCTCGAGGCGGGTGGCGGACCTGTCATTGACGATCCAGAAACGATCGCTGGTCCGATTGCCGCCGCGCTGCACACTCTCTACGACACGCGCCTCAGGAGCGAGACGCCGCACGAAGGGCCGCTCTTCACCTTCAGTGGGTATAGGCCGAGCAACGTCTGCCTCATCGACTTCATCTTCGCGACGGGCAACGTGCGCGTATTGCGCCATGTCACGTGCAACGAGCGTCCTGACGGAATCCACCCGAGCGACCATGATGCTGTGATGGCGCGTATGGTGATCAAGTGATGAAAATCGGCGGACGCCGCATTGCAGGAAGATATTGCCATGAAAGAGATACAAAGATTTATTGTCGTAGCTCTTGCTTTTTGTTCTGTCGTCTGCGCGGCGGATTGTGACGACAAGGCACGGTTGCTCGGGCCGTTCCGCGAGAAGCTACGCTGTGTGGTGTTCACCAAGCACTTCGACATGGGTGGTTCGCACTACGCCTACACCGACGCCGTGAGCGACGAGGATAAGCTCAACCCCGGCGGCGTGAAGAAGGAGTTCAACTTCAAGCCTGGGTCGAGTCTGTGCATGCTGTCGATGGACGAAAGGCTGAACGTATGGGAGACGACGCTGATCCACGATGCCAACGGCGTGATACGCGACCCGGACGTGTCGTACGACGGCAAGCGTATCCTCTTTGCGTGGAAGAAGTCCGCCCTCGACGACGACTACCATCTCTACGAAATGGACGTGGCTACGCGCGCCGTGCGTCAGTTGACGTTCGGGAAGGGCGTAGCCGACTACGAGGGAATCTATCTTCCTGACGGCAACATCATGTTCAGCTCCACGCGCTGCTTCCAGAACGTGGACTGTTGGCACGTGAGCGTGTGCAACATGTTCCTGATGGACGGCGACGGCAAGTTCATGCGCCGTATCGGCTTCGACCAGGTACATAGCAACTACCCGCAGGTTCATCCGGGCAGCGGCGCTGTCACGTACACGCGCTGGGAATACAACGACCGCGGCCAGATATATCCGCAGCCGCTCTTCCAGATGCACCCGAACGGCGCCCACCAGCAGGAGTTCTACGGCAACACCTCGTACTTCCCTACGTCCATCCTTCACGCGCGCGGTATCCCCGGCACGCAGAAGGTGTTGGCTATCCTTTCGGGACACCACACGCCGCAGAGGGGGAAGCTTGCGATCATCGATCCCTCCCTTGGACGCGAAGAGACGGTAGGCGTGACGCTCGTGGCGCCGGAGGAGAAGCCGAAAGGTCTGATCCGCATCGACAAGTACGGGCAGAATGGCGACCAGTGGCAATATCCGTATCCGCTGGACGAGGACAACTACCTCGTAACGTTCCGTCCCAATGGCGCGAAGCACTTCGGCATCTACTTCATGAACAGGAAGGGCGAGCGCGTGTTGCTGGCGCAGGATCCAGCGGTGTCCTGCAACCAGCCGGTGCCGCTTGCGCCGCGTCTGAAGCCGCCGCAGGTTGGTTATCCGATCGACTGGAGCAAGACGAACGGGACGTTCACGGTGAAGGACGTCTATGCCGGGCCGGGGCTGAAAGGCATTGCGCGCGGTACAGTGAAGAAGCTGCGCGTGGTGGCGCTTGACTTCATGGCCACGGACATCGGGCGCAAACACGGCCCGTCGGCGATCAGCGACCTTGCGGCGTGGGACGTAAAGGTGGTGTTAGGTGAGACACCTGTTTACGAGGACGGTTCGGCGGCGTTCGAGGTTCCGGCGCGCACGCCTATCTACTTCCAGGCCATCGACGGCAACGGGCACGTGGTGCAGACGATGCGGTCTTGGTCAACCCTCATGCCGGGCGAGACGTTCAGCTGCGTCGGCTGCCATTCGTACGACAGCTCCTCCGCGTCAGCAAAGGCGAACACCATTGCACTGCAGAAGGGCGTAGCGAAGCTGCAGCCGTTCTACGACGTTTCGGGACACGGCTTCAGCTTCCCGAAGACGATCCAGCCGATCCTGGACGCGAAGTGCGTGAAGTGCCACAGCGGCGTTGATGCGCCCGCGCCGGACCTGCGCGCCACGCCGGTATGGGACGAGAAGGCGCGCAAGCTCTGGAACAAGTCGTACAACTCGCTCGTCTCCACGGACCGCGCGAAGCGTCCGGCAAACGACACGAGCCAGGTGACTGGCACCATCGACGAACATTCACGTTACGTGAACTGGATCGGGCGGTGGTCCGTACCCACGCCGATCCCGCCGTATTCGCATGGTTCGTCGCGCAGTCCGCTCGTCAAGATGCTCGCGAAGGGGCATCGCGGCGTGAAGATGACGCAGGAAGAGATGGACAAGATCGCCTGCTGGATCGACCTTGCGGTGCCGCATTCCGGAACGTGGACAGAGGGAATGATGGCCGACGACGAGGCCGTGTATCTGCGTGTTCGGAAGTTGCGCGACGTTTGGCGGCGCGAAGAGGCCGCGAACATAATCGACTACATAAAGCACAACGGTGTCTCAAATGGTGCCATTCGCGCTCCATGAGACGCAGGCATTGCCACAGAAAGAGTTATTTTTGATATAATATCCGCCATGAAACTTCAGCGACGTGATTTTCTGCGTGCGGCAGCGGCTTCCGCTGCTACGTGTGCGTTTCCTAACCTGCGCTCGTCGGCGGCATCGCCGGGCGGCAAGGTGAACATGGCTTTTGTTGGCATTGGTCATCAGGCTGCGCACGACTTCTCCATGTTCGCGTATTACAAGGACTTTGTGAACGTGGTGGCCCTCTGCGACACGCAGATGGGCGCGTCCCATACGCTGAACGTCCTGAAGGAGTACCCGGCCGCGCCGCGCTATCAGGACTTCCGCAAGATGCTCGACGAGCATGCTTCCGAAATCGACGCCGTGTGCATAGCCACGCCCGACTTCTCGCACTTTCCCGCCGCGATGCTCGCGATGTCGATGGGCAAGGCCGTGTACTGCGAGAAGCCGATGTGCAACTGCTTCCGCGAGATATCCCTGATGACCGCCGCCGCGAAGAAGTACAAGGTCGTCACGCAGATGGGCAACCAGGGGCATTCGGACGCGAACTACTGGCAGATGAAGGCGCTCGTGGAGAACGGCACGATCAAGGACGTGACGAAGATCAATGCCTTCATGTGCGCGAACAACCGCCGCTGGTTCAAGTGGAAGGGCACGCTCACGGAAATGCCGGGCGAGGAGGCGGAGCCCGCGGAGATGGACTGGAACGTATGGCTCTCGCAGCGTCCGTTTCGTCCGTTCAACCACAACTTCATCAACGGCGACTGGCGCTGCTTCTATGAGTACGGCACCGGCGCGCTCGGCGACTGGGGCGCGCACATATTCGACGCCGCGCACGAGTTCCTGAAACTCGGGCTCCCCTGCCGCATCGAGACGGTGAAGAACGACCGCCGTACGCCCGTCGTGTTCCCGATGGCGTCCACAATCCGCTACGTGTTCCCAGCACGCGGACCTAGCTTCCCCGAGTGTACGCTCGAGTGGAGCGACGGCGCGGGCAACTTCCCCGCGTTGCCGGAGAATATCGCCGATAAGCGGTGGCGGCGTAAGGACGTGGGCGCGGAGCTGTATCTTGCGGACGGACGCGTGTTCTCGCGTACGAGCCATGGTTCCGCACTGCAGGTGGTGGCCGGCGCTGATCCGCGAGATCCGTCCGTCAAGAAGCTGATGCGCGACTTCCCGAAGGGCAGCAGCGGGCACTACCTCAACTTCCTCAAGGCTGTTAAGGGCGAGGAGAAGGCGAACAGCGATTTCTCCGTCGCTGGCCCTCTCTCGCAGGTGTTGGCCCTTGGCGCGCTCGCACAGCGGCTCGCAGAGCCCGTGCTGGAGTTCGACGCCAAGAATCTCCGCTTTGTCGGAAACGACGCCGCGAATCGCCTTCTTGATGGCCCGCCCGTACGTAAGGGCTGGGAAGAGTTCGCCAGTCTGTGAAAGGAACTTGGAATATGATCGACCGTAAGGACTGGCCAGAGGACGCGCGCAACCTCATAGCGCAGTTCAAAGCCGCCGGAATAGAGCTTACGCCGGATGTCTGGGAACGCCTTGCCGCCGACCGCCGTCAGGCTCTTGAAGACGACCTTGCATGGATCCATCCTTGACTCCAGCCTCTGAAGTTAAAAGGAATGGTGGAAACGGAGACGCTAGATTTCTTGATGCGGAGTGTGGCGGCAGGCGGCGACGGCTGGCCACAGGGGCGATATTACTACGACGATGGCGTGCGCGTGCGCGAGCTGCTGTCGTTCGAACAGGTATTTGAAATCTGCCCCTTTGAAGTGGGGGTGGATAGGCGTAAGGAGAAACGTGCGCACGCGAGTCGCCTTAAGTCGATATGTGGTCCATTAGAACTTGACCCGTTGATGAGGCGTCCGTTTTCGTCCCTCTCCAACGGCGAAATGCAACGCGTCCTGTTCGCAAGGGCGTATTTGAGGCGTCCAGAACGACTTGTCCTCGTCGATCCGTTCGCTGGTCTGGACGCTGGAAGACGAGCTGCGGTGGGAAAGCTGATAGACGCGCTTGTGGCGGACGGGGTGAAGGTGCGCATCAGGCAGAGCGCAGGCGAAAATGATGGACGAGCTTCGTCCCGTCCGTCGCCGCGACGAAAAGTAGCCACCCCTGCGACGCGGACGGACACCGAACCAGTAGTTGAACTGCGCGACGTAACGGTGAGGTTTGGGCGCAGGGTTCTTTTCGATCGCCTTTCATGGACGGTGCGGCGCGGCGAGCGGTGGGTGCTTAGGGGACCGAACGGCAGCGGGAAGACAACGCTCTTCGCTCTCATCACGGGGGATTGCCCGGCGGCTTACGCCAACGACGTACGGGTGTTTGGCATACGGCGCGAAGTTGGTGTTCCGCTGGATGCTGTGCGGCGTCGAATCGCCATGGTGAGCCCGGAGCAGCAGATGTATTCCGGGGTTTCGCCTACCCGTCTTGTGGAGGACGCATTGCGGCGCGAGCCGGAGCTGCTGTTGCTGGACGAACCGTGTATGAACCTTTCGGATGCTGGGGCGCGACGGCTTCTCCGCAGAATAGCGTCGTGGCTGGAAGCGCGTCCATCAGTCACGGCAATCTGCATAGCTCACCGAGCAATCCACGTGCCACCAGGCTTCGGGCTTGAAAAGAGAATCTAGCCTATCCCCAACTTTGCGACATTACCTAAAAATATCCCTTCTTTGTGGCTAATAGAATAAGAAGGATTATTCATAAGAAGGATTATTCAACTGTGTTTTTTAGGCTTATGCATAAGGAATAGTATGCTTATGCACAAGCGTTTGGATAGCTATGCATAGGTACTGCGGGGCTATGCATGGAAGCCGGTGTGGCACCACTACGCTCATACACCCCCACCATGAAGCAGCCACACTATAGTGGGGCAACAACAAATAGCCCTATTTGTCGCCACAAATAGCCCTATTTGTCGCCACAAGTAGCCCTATTTGTCGCAACAAGTAGCCCTATTTGTTGAAAGCACACCCCAGTCCAAGCATCATTGATACCCCAGTCCAAGCAGTTCTTGCACCTGGGGTAACATCGAGTGCCCTTTTGGGCGTAATATGCGTCCCCCATGAATCGCGATATTACGGTGCGGAATTGTCGTTCCGTGCCATAATATCGCGCTGTACCTTATGCCCGTTATGCACATATTGCGATAAGTGAAATGCGGCGCATTCATATTCCTATGTCAGAAACATAACGCCGAAATTGCGCTTTTACGAAAATCCGTCTTGCGCTGTGGGGCGGATTTTGGTATCCTAACGGCGTTCTGCGGATTGGGTGACTGATCCAAGGAACATACAGATTACCCGCGTGGAGGTTGGCGAGCATCCGTTGCCGCTATGCGTGTAAGGAAATGGAATATGTACATGTTGGACGAGATACGCGCGAAGCGGGATGAGATATACGCTATCGTGAAGCGGCACAAAGCCGAAAAGCTTTGGGGCTTTGATTCTTATGCCCGCAAGGAGGGTCAATGAAAATTTCTTTCACCCAATTGGTGAAAACAACTACGACGCCAATTAAGCGACGTAATCTCTTAAAACTCTGCCTCTCTGCGCCTCTGCGTGATATATACGTGATATATAACGGAGTGCATGGAAAATGAAATGACGAATTTAGGTTAAATCCAATTCAATTCATTTCGGAGGAGTGCAATGAAAATCTCTGACAACGAACTTACCGTACGGGGTATGAATCTGCTGAAAGAGGAGTTTGGCCCTGTAGATGCTGAGCGATTTGTATATGTCATGACACGTGACGGATTTGACTATACGGAGTGGCAACGTAATTTGTTTAAGGGCGAGACCGTAAGATCGCTCGGTGAGAAAATGAGGGCTTTTAAACCTCTGACGGCATAGTCCGTATGACTCCTTCAAATCGTGTGGCAGAAAAGGTCGAAGCAATAAAGAAGCAATAAAATAGTGAAGCGGTCATAATAACTCGTCCAATTTCCCATGTGACTTTGTGTGAGTTATCGACTGACTACTGCAGTGGTCTTAAGAGCGTGCCGCCGGACATAGGTCATAATATAGGACAGCACGGGGTGTCGTATCTTCCATGTGTACACGAGGTTTTACAACGGGCGCGTCAGAACGGCGCTGACGACCATGCATAGCTGAACAAACGCTTATGCATAAGGGATGGTTTGTCTATGCATAAGCAACCAAAGGTCTATGTACGACGGTGTCTGTATCCAACGTAGGCTAGAGATGAAGAGGTAGTGGGGCTTCCGTATCGTAATATTACGGCACGGACAACATATTACGGCACGGACAACAGCTGCGGGGATATAGAATGGTATCGTTCCGCACCGTAATATCGCTGGCACACCCCATACTCGCTGCGTCATAACGTGCGATTGGTGGGGCGTTAGCGGTTGTCTTCGAGAGATGAAAAAGCCATTCCAGGGACCGTTTGGTACGTTACCCGTGTTTGCGATGTGGCAAAACCGGTCTGACCGGTTTTGCCACTTCTCTCTACCACATTCACCTTGTGTTTTGACCAAGGTCAAATCCTTTTGCTTCATGCCCCAAGGTACATTGGCCTAAACGGACATGTCACCTTGGCGTAAGCAGACATGTCACTTTGGCGTAAGCAGACATGTCACTTTGGCGTAAGCAGACATGTCACTTTGGCGCAAACAGACATGTCACCTTGGAGCAAACGGACATGTCCCTTTTGGCGCAACTGACATGTCCCTTTAGATACGTCCACCTTGAAGGGCATTAACATTGGACTTCAAGCCCGATTTGTTGTGCCATTAGCTGGTTTGACCACTGCCTCCAGAT
>CACZDG010000156.1 GCA_902779865.1 uncultured bacterium | reverse complement strand
CTCTACGACGGCGACGGGCCGGGGATTTTGCGGCAGGTGAACGAGACGCCGCGTCTCTCGCCGCTCGTGAAGCAGGAACTGGACATCGGATGGTGCGTCCTCGCGGGCGGCGACCCGCTCGCGTGGCTTGCCGCCCATCCGCGCCGCAATCCGACGGTACACGTCATGCCGGCGGGCGGACGGTCCGTCGGCGACGCGAACGATCGCGCGGACTGGAGGCGCATCATCCCGGCGCTCGTGGCCGACGGCGTGGAGTGGCTGGTCGTGAAGCCTGTCGCCCGCCCCGATTCGCTTGCCGACCTCAAGGCGAGCATTGACTACTTGAGGCGTTTACACCTCCGGAAATAGGGGTGCATGCGCATTTCCTGTATTCGCGCATTGTCATGCCGGTACGCTGACGGAAGAACTTCTTCGCGAATCCGTCTGATTCGTAGCCGCAGAGATTCACGACAATTCCGATTGGGAGATGACCACACGCGAGAAGTTCGCACATCTTGCGAAAGCGGTGTTCGTGTATTTCGTCGAGGATGGAATGGCCGGTCTCCTTTCTGAACCTGTTTGTCGCGAGGCTGCGCGAGCATCCCATTACGGCAGAAACGTCATCCACTGAAAGTTCATGTCGGCAGGCGTGGGTGCGGATGTGCTCGAGCGCACGGCGGACGGTGCGGCTCAGTCCGGGAGCGACGGCGGTCGATCCCCTGCGGACGATCCGCAGTGGCCCGTAATTTTCGACGTGCGGCAGTCTTGGCGGCGCCTCGCCCCTTTTCTCGCGTTCGATTTCCGCCTCCAGCATCTGCGCTAGTCGATATCCGGCCCCCTCGAAGTCAGGTTCGACGCTTGTCAGCCCCGGAGAAACGGACTCGCAGTAGATTTCGTCGTTGTCGATGCCGGCGAGCGCAACTTCATCGGGGATTGAAAAACCGGCGGTTGTCGCGGCATGGAACGCCCTAATCGCGCAGTCGTCGTTCGCGCCAAGGATTCCGCATGGTTTCGGCAAGGCGACAATCGCCTCCTTCAACCCAAGGCGGGGAAGGACCGTCACGGACTTTCCGACGGCCATCGCATCCTTCCTGAACTGCGCGAGGCGGTCCTTGTCCCAATGGATGCCGTCAGCCGTGCCGATGTATGCGTAGGATGAGCAGTTGAGGCCCAGAAGCTCTTTCCCTGCAAGCGCAGCTTCTGCCGCCGAGTCATGCACGAGGGAGGGATGGCGGCGCGAACGGTACGTAGGATTCGGGTCGTGATAGACCGTCGGGATGTCGCGGAATACATGGTCCGGCGGGGCGGTGTGGCTCATCGCGCGATCTACGATGCAACCGACTGGACGCCATTCCCTCAACGCGTCGCGAATTTCCGCTGCGCACGCCGACTTGCTGACGACTTGGACGAACCATCCATGTTCCAGCGCAAAACGGTGAACGCCGGCGAGCTTCTGCCGCCAGCTTTTCCGAAGGGTCGATTGGAAGAAAAGTACGATTTCCATGGCAAGGAATAGTATACCACATTCTCTGTCCGATTGACTACGTTATTTTTATCTGATTGGCTATGCGTCGTGTCACAAATTATGGTATTATATATTTCCAAAAAAAAAACAAAGACAACAAACGCGAACAAGGAGAAAAGCGATGAAACTGATGAAAACGTGCAAAATCGGCAAGGGGGGCATTAGGAGGGTTGCGCTTGTCGCGACCTTTGCGTGCTGCATGGCATCGATGGCCTATGAAACGTACATAGACGGAAACGGGGTTGAGTGGAAGTACACCGTTCTGAGCGGCACGGATGTCTCGCTCGGTACTGGCACGGCAGGAGACCAGGCAATTGGAAACAACGTGAAAGTCGATGCGGCGGACATCCCCTGGACGTTCGAGAAGGACGGCACGACGTACACCGTCACGGAGGTCTCGGCTTATGCGTTCCGCGACTGCAACCGCACCAAAGACTGCTTGACGGGCGCACTTGCTTTCCCCGACAGCGTGACGGAAATCGGAGGCTACGCTTTCGCCTACTGTTCCAACCTGACGTCCGTCGCGTTCAGTCCCAACATCAAGACAATTGGACAATATGCCTTCGGTGGCAACCCCAGCAAACAGGGATGCGTCACCACGACGATCACGGATTTCGACCTGAGCGGATGCTCGTCCGTAGGCAAGAACGCTTTTGCCGACATGGGACGCGACCTGAATCAATCCGATCGCCCCCATGCGCGATTGCTGCTCACAAATCCATCGCTGACGACCCTGACGGAATCGGCATTGGCCGGATGCAAGGCTTCGTACATCGACGTGGTGCTCGGGCGCTCCGTCGTCACGCTCACGGCCAGCATGATTTTCCAGAACAGCTATTACACCGGACTACTGATTCCGGGGCCGCAGGTGGTCTCGTCGGGAACCCAAACGTACACGTCGCTCTCAAAGAACAACACGTTCAACTGGTCAACCTCGCTGGAACTGGTCTTTCTTGGACCTACGGTTAAACCGTCTGGAACAGACAAGACCATGTTCAATTACGTGACAGGAAGTGGAAACAATGTTAAAATCTACGCGCCGTATCAGCACTGGAACGGTACAACGTGGCAGAATCAAAGAGGGAGCAACCCCGGCACCCTTTCCGCCACCTTGTACGGCCCCGGACAGGCCGTGGATTTTGCGCTGGACGACGGCCTTTCGCTCTTGACGGCGACGCCCACGACCGAGGCGGCGCTCGTGGACGTGCTGACCTACGCCCCGCAGTTCAAGAGCCGCTTCGGGCTCGACACGAAGATCTGCGTCACGAACGCGCTGACGTCCACGGGGCTTGTCACGAAGCAGCTGCTCCAGACGGCGTCCGTCACCTTCGATTCGCTGACGTTCGCGGCCCAGACGCAGACCGAGCTGAACAACGTCCTCGACATCACGCCGGACGACGTTCCGCTCGTCATCGACCCCGCCGGCGCGACGGAGGAGCTGCGGCTCACGACGCAGACCGGGCGCAAGATACACGTTCTGCTCCCGGAGGGCGGTTCATACAGGATCACGCACAATGGATTGATGATCATCGTCAAGTAGTCCACAGTAAAAAGAAGAAGGATAAAATGGAACGAGGAAAGTGGCTTGCCGGACTGACGGCATTTTGCGTTGCGGGGGCGTTCGCGGCGACGGCGCGGACGCTCGACGTGACCGCCTACGGCGCGAAGCCGGACGGCGTGACGGACAACACCGCCGCCATCCAGAAGGCGATCGACGACTGCTCCGCCAAGGGCGGCGGGCGCGTCCTCGTGCCGGGCGGCGGCGTGTACATGACGTACACGCTCAGCCTCAGGAGCAACGTCGACCTGCACATCGACCGCGGCGCGACGCTTCTCGGCGGCGAGGATCCGCTCAAGTACCCGCTCTTCGGCCATTCCGAGCACTGGAACGCCGAGCGCGCCCTGCGCTTCAACTACCGCGCGATGTTCTACACCGTCGCCCAGACGAACGTCTCCATCTCCGGCGCCGGCACGATCGACGGCAACAACGAAAAGTTCCACCACTGGGAGCCGAAGAAGAACTGGACCGGCTACAACTGGTGGCGCAACAGCCACACGAACGTGACCGGCCGGTGCGTGTTCTTCGTCGCCTGCCGGGACGTGCGCCTCGACGACGTCCTCATCCGCAACCCCGGCGGATGGGCGAACTGGTTCCTGGACTGCGACCGCGTGGGCGTGCGCGGCGCGCGGATCGAATGCGACCACCGCTTCCCGAACGGCGACGGGCTCCACTTCGGCGGCTGCCGCGACGTGGTGGTGAGCGACTGCGTCATCGATTCTCAGGACGACGCGCTCGTCATCCGCTGCCACCAGGAGCAGATGAAGAAGGCCCGCCCCTGCGAGCGCGTGCTGGTGAACAACTGCGTCCTGCGCTCCGCCAGATGCTACGCGATCCGCATGGGATGGCGCGGGGACGGCCCGATGAAGGACATCCTGCTGAGCAACATCGTGTGCCCCCACTCCCGCTGGGGAATAGGCTTCTTCTATCCGGACGAGGCGTCGGGCTGGGCGAAGCACAAGGACCCGCCGCGCGGACAGGGCCTTGAGCCGCCGCCGCCCGAAACGCTGATTCCGTTCTACATGGAGAACGTCCGCTTCTCGAACGTCCACATCGCGTGCGAGGACGAGCCGATCTGGCTCAAGGTCGACAACGGCACACCGTTCCAGTACATGCGCGACATCTCGTTCTCGGACTGCATCTTCCGCAGCGGCGTGCCGCCGCACATCGAATGCTGCGCCAAGCACAGGGGGCATTTCTCGAATTGGCGCTTCTCGAACGTCACCTTCGACTTCAGGCGCATGAAGTGGGCGAAGAAGCCGACCGCCGCAGACATCTTCCGGGCCGTCGACGGCTTCGAGTTCTTGAACGGAACCCGCTTCACGTTGAAGAAAGACAACAGTACGACGTCCCAGCTCGTTGAAGGGCAAAATTCACTTCCCGACCGATTTTGACGACTTGCCTGATGGATTCGAGGAGGCGTTTGGATGAGGTATATGCTCGACATCCACATAGTCCTGTGGTGGTATCTCGCGCGCTGGACTGGAAGGAGTTCATGACACCGACGGTACATCAAGAAGGGTATGGGGTCATCGTGCGCTGATAGACAAGCCATTCCGCGCAACTTGCATTTTCGTGGGAAATGACTGGAAGTCAACTTGCATTTTCGTGGGGAATGACCAGATTTCAACTTGCATTTACGTGAAATGTTGTGGTATAATGTTTCGCACAAAGGTAAAACAAGATGATTTTCAGGCGAAAAATATACGATAGGCTGTTAGAGTGGAAACGACAGTCCGACGGGGCGACGGCACTCTTGATCGAGGGAGCGCGCCGCGTGGGTAAGAGTTCCATCGTGGAAGAGTTCGCGAAACGAGAGTACGAAACGTACATCCTCATCGATTTCAACAGGCCAAAGGAAGGTGTGGTCGATGCGATTGTAAATCGTCCGGACGACCTTGACGGCCTCTTCAATTTGCTGATGGTTTCATACGGACGGGTTCTGTACAGAAGAAAAAGTCTCGTCGTGTTCGATGAGGTGCAGCGGTGTCCGGAAGCCAGGCAGCTGATCAAGTATCTTGTCGCGGACGGGCGCTACGACTACATCGAGACAGGGTCGCTGATATCGATCAGAAAGAATGTCGAGAGCATCACAATCCCTTCGGAGGAGGAGTCCGCCGGGATGTTTCCGATGGATTTCGAGGAGTTCTGCTGGGCGATGGGCGATGTTGCAACTGTGGATTTCGTCAGGGGGGCCTTTCTGGAAAACCGTCCGCTCGGCAGTGCGGTTCACAAGGCCGTTATGAAGCGCTATCGCGAGTATCTGATGGTCGGTGGCATGCCGCAGTCGGTTGACACGTACAGGAAGACGGGCGATTTTGGCGCTGCGGACAGAGTCAAGCGCTCGATACTCAGGCTTTACGGAAACGACATATCGAAGTACGCCGGCGTTGACGCGCCGAAGATCAGGGGAATATACGACTGTATCCCGGGGATGCTTGCCAAGAAGGAGAAGAAGTACTTCCTCTCCGCCGTCGCCGCGAATGCCAGGATGCGAGAATACGCCGAATCGTTCAGGTGGCTTGATGAATCACGAATCGTCAACATCGCGCGGAACGCCACCGATCCGGACGTCGCTTTGGCGATGAGCGAGGATTTCGAGACGCAAAAGCTCTATTCGTCGGACACGGGGCTTCTCATCACTCAGTCGCTCGCCAACCGTCCCTTTACGGAGAACGAACTCTACAAGGCCTTGATGCTGGACAGGCTTTCTGTGAACGAAGGCATGGTTGCGGAGAATGCCGTGGCTCAGGCTTTAAGGATGAACGGCATTGAGCTGTTCTTCTACTCCCGACCGGACCGGGGCGACGGCGCAGGGCGGATGGAAATCGACTTTCTCGTTCGCAGGGGCGATTCGATATGTCCTGTGGAGGTGAAAAGCGGAGCGTATCAGCATCACTCTTCACTCGACAAGTTCATGCACAAATTCAAAGAAAGACTTGGCGATGCCTACATATTCTACACCAAGGATGTCATGGTCAAGAACGGCATACGCCACCTTCCTCTGTACATGGCGATGTTTATGTAGATTTTCGGTTGATGAAGATTAACAACAAAGGTAGTGGAAAATGAGAGGAATGAAGCATATTGCATTTACCGCGTTTGCGCTGGCGGCGTCAGCCGCTCTCGCCGCGCCGCGCCTTGCGTTTCAGACGTATGCCGTGCGCGACCTGTGCGAAAAGGACTTCGCCGGCACGCTCAAGGCCGCGAAGGCGATGGGCTTCGAGGGCGTAGAGACGGGCCGATTCTACGGTCTTGACGCGAAAGGGCTCAAGGCCGCGTGCGACGAGGCGGGGCTGGAGCTTGTGGCGCTCCAGCTCTATCCGCACTGTCTTACCGAGCCGCAGCTCGCCGAGACGATCAAGTTCTGCAAGGAAAGCGGCGCGAAACGAATCAACGTGGCCTGGTACAAGGGAAGCGCGGAAAACGCCAACGACTGGCAGCTGCTCGTGAACGTCCTCAACCACGCGGCGGAGGTCTGCGCGAAGGAGGGGATCGAAGTTGCCTATCACAACCACGACCAGGAGTTCAAGATTTCACTGCACGGGCGCACGGCGATGGAATGGCTCTACGACGGCGACGGGCCGGGGATTTTGCGGCAGGTGAAC
>CACZDG010000155.1 GCA_902779865.1 uncultured bacterium | reverse complement strand
GGCCGTGAAGCCGGAGACGTTCGAGTACGCGAAATGGAAAGGAATCGGGCGTCCGCCGGTAGACCACATGGCCGTATACAAGGCTTTCCTGTTCAAGGCAGTACATGACGTGCCCACGACATCCACCGCATCGGCTACACGGGCGCAGCACTTCTGGACCGGCTGATGAACGGGGGCGAGCCGCCGCCCGCGCCATTCTGGACCGAGCCTTCGCGGACGACGTCGGCCTGTCTCCTTCCAAGATGCTGATGCGCCTGAGGCTGGACGAGGCGAAGCGCCTGATGGCGACCACCGACCTCACACTCGCCGAGATCGCCGCGAGGCTCGGCTACTGCAACGCGGCGTATTTCACCAACATCTTCAGGGACTCGGAGGGCGTCGCCCCCAAGGAATGGCGCAAGCGCCAGCGTTGAGATTTCGCCGAAAGACTTTTCTTTTCATGGCGCGTTTTTCTCCGGCGCACATTATATCACTTTTTTGAGCTTAAGTGCAATGGTCAAAATACACATTTTTGAGCCTTATGAAAAATGCCTCGCTACACCTTTTTGAAGTCTATTGTCTTCCACAGCATTTTTAGGGGATTCCTTCGGGGACTGTCCCCGCAAAACCCGGAGGGCATCGCCCCAAGGGAAAGGTCATCGCATCCAGCCCTCTATCTTGCAGACACGCTCCATCAGCTTGCGCTCCGGTTGACCGGAATCGGGGCGGAACCAGACCTCGATCCGGGCGGCAGATTCGTCAGGGACAGGAACTCGTCCTTCAAGAACACCAGAACGGCATTGGTGATGCGCCGCTCGCGCGCAGACGACTCCTCAAACACCTCAACGCAGAAATCCTTGTCCCCAAAGCGTTCGCTACTTTGAAATGACTGGTGAAGTGAAAAGGATGATCAATACAGCTTGCTTCCGTACACAAGGATCTTCTTGAGCGACAGCGACTTCTTGCCGCCGCCCGGCTCGAAGCCAACCTTGACGAACTTCGCGGACGGTGAATCCTTGCGCAGATCAACCCTCCATTCCCCGTTCCCCATTCCCCGTTCCCCAACCTTGCGCCACTCCTCTCCATCGTCGGAAATCCAGAACGACAGCCCCTTCGCCTCTCCCACGACCGTCACGCCCGATACCTTCACGGCACCGGCCAACTCGACGATCGCCCACGGTGCATCCTCGGACTTCGTCGCGAACAGTCCCTTCCGCTTCGGGTCGTAGGGCGTTGCGTCCGACACCCTTGCGTAATCTTCCGGCGTGTCACCCTTGCCGCTTGAGGATACCAGCACAAGCGCATCATCAGAGACAAGCGGCGCGTCATAATCCGTTTCGGAGACCTTCGCCGTTCCCGCAGGTGGCTCGCTTTCGTTCCTGAAATTCGCCAACATGCGGAATGCCGTCCTGTCCGTCCTGAAATCCCCCATCGCGAAAAGCTGCCGCCAGTCAAAGCCCCGTTTCCCATCCACAGTTACCCGATTCCCATTCCTGTTCCCGAAAGACGCCGCATACATGAAAAGCCGCTCAAGGCGATCCTTGTCTTTCCCGAAGTGTTCCAGCGCATAGCCGAAAATCTGCGGCAAATAACTAGGGCTTCCCTTGTTGGCCTCCAGCGCGACCGCAAGGACCTTGTCCTCCAGAACGGGAAGGCCCTTGAAGCGACCCAGGGCGCGGGCAAGCGCGTCTTTCCTGAAATTCATCTCCTCGGCGATGTGCGACTTCGGTCGGGGCAGGGCGAGGAACACCTTCGCCGTCTCCTTCGCGAGCGCCGTCTTGTCCATCCCCTTTTTCTGCATCGCGTCCAACGCCTCGTGCACGAAGTTCCATGTGGCGAGACGGCCTTCGGGCTGGAGCCTAACGAGTTCGCCGAGATAGCTCCGCCATTCATCGATGGAGGCATTGGCCGCCTTGAACGAGTCGGCGTAGGCGCGCCACGCCGTGTAGTTGTAGGGACAGCGCATGGCGGCCTCTTTGATGCGTCCCGCGAAGAGCAGCAGTTCCGACTCGTCATGCGCCGTGCGGTCCGCAAACGCGCGTTCCGTTGCCGGCAGATACTGGAAGCCCTTCCCCCAGAGCGTGAACGACGCGCCGGAGTAGGGTCTGACCCCGTTGATAAGCCGCCAGTTGCCATCCTCCTTACGCATGGCCCAGCAGCGGTGCGCCGGCGCACCCTTCCGGAACTTCGTGGCCTTGCGTCCGGGCTGGACATTCGTCACGGTCATGATTCCCTGGGAGTTGGCGGCGCGCGACGCCCATTCGGAAAGCTCCACGCACACGCCGCCGACGCGCGAGCGCAGATAGAGGCGCGGCCAGCCGGACGCCATCCACGGGCGCATGTACTCATCCCCCTTCGCCCACTTGCTCACGTCGAAGCAGTTCTTCTTGCGGTAGGGGACGTTCCTGATGCTCACATTTCCGAGATAGCGCGTCGGGAAACGGCGCTGGGCGTTGAGGTAGAGCGTCTCCGCGGCGTCCGTCGGACGCTTCACGACGAATCGCCATTCACGGCAGTCGTGCCCTTCCGCGAGCTTCAGGAACCCGCCAACCTTCCCGATGCGCCGGAACGCGGCCCAGTGGCGCACGGTCGCCTTCATGTCGTCGCCCTTCTGGGCGTTGATCGCCACGGCCACCGTCGCCTTGCGGCCCATCTCCGTGCGGCTCCACTTCTCGTCCTCGTCGTTGAGGAAGAGCGTCATCAGCGTCTCCAGCGCAAGCGGCGCATCGAAGACGGGTCCGGAGAGCAGGAAGTCCTCCAGCACGGCATCGTCGCCCCAGAGCCGCGCGAACAGCTTGCGCCCGCCCTTCGCCGCGAGGATCTCGCCAATCTTCTTCTCGCCGCAGGTTTCGACGAGGCGTTTCCTCAAGATGGTGCGGCGCACGGGCGATCCGGGCTTCAGGTCTTCTGATTTCAATTTTCGACCATCGACTGTCAGTTGTCGAATAATCTTCGTCCAATCGACATTTGCCGCCCGACTCCCGACATCCGGTTCAAGCCGTTTCGGCTCGAGGTTCACCACGCCGTCGCCGAACGCGCCGAGTCCGCGCAGCGGATCCTTTGGTGGCTGCGGCACGTCCTCGCCGAGTTCCTTCAGATAGCTGTACGCCGCCCAGCCCCAGAAGGACGTACATCCGGCATCGTAAACGGCCTTCAGACACTCCACCGCCCGTGCCTTGTTCGCCTTGAGGTTGTGGCGCAGCAGCGCGAACTCGGCCATGTCAACCGACTGCCGCTCCTCGAGGTTCCGCTTTCCTGCAGGACGTGCGCGCAGTTCCGCGATGAATGCCCGGCCCGCGTCCCATTTACCCTCGGCGCCGAAGTGACTCGCCTGTCTCACGTCTCCATAACCGTCAGAGGGACGTCGCGGCAGGTCGATCTTCGGGGGCGTCCCGGAGCCCGACGCGCAAAGCGCCACGCATACAAACGCAACGACGGCAACCCCTTTAAGCGTCGACTTTTTCATCTCACTGCCCCGCGGCGATGATGAGGCCGAGGCCGATAAGGAAGAGCACGTAGCGCCAGGTCTTTCCTGCGAGCTTCTGGGTGTTGCCCCAACTGCCCCAACAGAACATGGTCACGACGCAGAACGCGACGGCAAGTAGGTAATTGCTGCAATAGTACATGGTTTTTGAGTTTTGAGTTTTTGAGTTGAAAGTGAAAAGTTGAAAATCGGAAGTCCGATGTCGGAAGTCCGATGTCCTAGACGACCTCCCTGCGATACGGCACGGACGCCTGTGCGCCGGGGCGCGTGACGGAGATCGCGGACGCCTTCTGCGCGAAGTCTATCGCCTCCGCAACGGGACGCCCTTCCGCGAGCGCCACGGCAAACGCGCCGTTGAAGGTGTCGCCAGCCGCGACGCAGTCAACTGCCTTCACCTTCTTCGCCGGGAAGATTTTCCCGCAGTCGCCGCAATAGCAGCCCTTCACGCCCATCGTGATGAGCACGTGCTTGACACCGCGTTTTTTGAGTACTGCCGTCGCCTTAGCGGCGCTCGCCGCGTCCGTCACCTTCACGCCCGTGAGAATCTCAGCTTCGGTCTCGTTCGGCGTGATCCAGTCAACGAGCGGATAGAGCGCCTTCGGCAACTTCCGCGCCGGCGCGGGGTTGAGAATCACCGGCACGCCCGCGTCGTGCGCCGTCTTCGCGGCCCACGTCACGGTCTCGATCGGCGTCTCAAGCTGCATCAGGAGAGCAGCCGAGCCCGCTATCTCCTTTGCATACGGTGCGACGTCGGCGGGCGAGAGCGTTCCGTTCGCGCCGAGCGCGACGGAGATGACGTTCTGTCCCTTCGCATCGACGAGTATAAGCGCCGTGCCGGACGGCTCCTTCTTATCGACGATCAGCCGCGCCGCGATGCCGTCCTTCTTGAGTCGGACCGCCGTATCGCGTCCGAACACGTCGTCACCGACCTTCGCGACGAAGAGGCATGCGCCCTTCTTAGCGGAGAGTCGTGCAACCGCGACGGCCTGGTTCGCGCCCTTGCCGCCGGGGTTCATCATGAAATGCCCATCGCTCACGGTCTCGCCCGGAACGGGGATGCGCTTCCCGGTTATCACCATGTCGGTGTTCGTGGATCCTATGACTGCTATTTTCTTCATTGCGCGGGAATCTTACCATTTCCGACGGGGAAAATCAATACTGCGAACGCCCAACATGGCAAAAACCTGCTTTAGCAGGTTGGGAACTGTCTGCCGCTATTTATTCCCGGACAGTCAAGTTGTTGCGTGCTGTGTAGAAACCGTCCAGCCATTCGGATTTGCCTGTGCCGTTGGCGAAGACGTTGTCCACCGGATTCCAGTCGAAGCCCGTGTCGTGTACGTAGCTGAGCTGCAGCAGGTTGCACAGGATCGACGAGCGCGCGCCCACTTCCGCGCGGGAATTGGGCTGCTGGCGCGTCTTGACGCAGTTCACCAGGTCGGCGGGATGGTTGAGCGACTTGTAGAGCTTGATCGGCGCCTTCTTGAGGTTGAAGTGCTTGATCGCCTTGTTGACCGCGTCCAACAGGCTCCGGTCGGAAAACTTACGCTGCCGGGGATTCCACATCGCGATCTTCTGCGCGCCGGGCAGATCCCCGGTGTTGAAGCGCTTCAGCTCCTCGACGGGCAGCTGCTGGATGTTCTTCCCGAGCCAGACGGCGAAATGGCCACGGTCAATCGCCACTGCGCCTTCCGTTCCGTAGAACACATCCACGTAGTCCATCTTGCGGTGCGGCACGTGGCGGATTTCAGCGCCGTTGCCGAACACGAGCCGCGCATCGGACTGGCGGCGCCCGCCGTCGAACGGCTTCTCGGACGGCGGCAGGTTCGATTTCACGACCTTCACGGGGCCGCTCTCGTCCATGCCAAGACCCCACTGCGCGATGTCGAGGTTGTGCGCGCCGAAATCGCCCACGCCGCCCATGCCGAAGTAGTCGTGGCTCCGCCAGAATCCGGGGAAGTGCCGGTGCACACCGCGCGGCGAGAGCCGGTCGGAATACTTTACAAGCGGCGCGGGGCCGCACCACATGTCGAAATCCACGTCGGGGTTCGGCGCACCCTCCTTCGCCGCGTTCGCGGGGTTCTCGTAGTCGCGCGGCGGACACGACGGACCGCCGAACACGGCATCGACCTTCTTCACGTCGCCGATGAAGCCGTTGCGCACGATCTCGCACGCGACGCGGAACTCCATGCCGCTGCGCTGCATCGCACCCGTCTGCAACAACCGCCACGTCTTCTTCGCCACGGCCATGATCACCTTGGCCTCGTTGATGTTGTGCGTAAGCGGCTTCTCGCAATAGACATCCTTGCCCGCCTTCATCGCCTCGACGGCGAGATAGGCATGCCAGTGGTCGGGCGTGGCGATGCACACCATATCAATCGACTTGTCAGCGAGGATGTCGCGGAAGTCGGCCACGGCGCGGCACACGTCCTTCGGAACGCCAAGCTGCGGGTTCTGCGCGTAGTAGTCGTTGACGACCTTCGTGCGGTTTTCGCGGCGGGCCCTGTCGCAGTCGCAGATCGCCGTCACAACCACGTCCTGCCCCAGGAACTGGTGCAACAGGGTGCGGCCCTGAGTGCCCACGCCGATGAAGGCCATAGTGGTGCGTCCGAGCGCGTTGCGTCCACATGCGATGTACGGCGCGGCAAATGCGGTAACCAACCCGCCCTTGACAAAGGCGCGCCGGGAAAGATGTGTTTGTATGTTGCTCATAATAAACCTCAATTTTACAACGGCGATAAGTTTAGCAAATCTCAAGCCGCCTCTGCAAGCCCGTTCATCACCTCTCACGGGTAAACTTTTACCGTCTCGATCGCATGGTGGCCGAGGCGCAGGGCGATCGTGTCGTCGTGGGCCTCCTCGGGGCCGCCCTGCTCCTCCTCGATGATGTTGCACCTGACGGCGCGGGAGACCTTGAACGGAAGTTTCACCGTCACAGTCTTGTCGATCCCCTCCATCTCGACGAGGCGCGGCTTGACGGCGGCCATCTCCGAGAGGAACGTGTCGGGACACGCATACCTCACGCGCGGCAACGGGCGTCCAGACGCCCGTTGCGCTTTTCATAGCGCAGGGGCTTTTCCGGAACGCGTTCAGAACTTTCAGCGCACGGGACGAACTATAGTATATCATATTTCCCCTGCCCCAATCGCGCCGCCCATACGCCCCCCACTACCAACGGGCGCTTCTCCGTTTTTCACCCATGTGTATTTCTATGAGAGGAAACAACCAAGACAACTTTCAAGAACAACATTGTCCTGCGGACGCATCTTGAACATTCAGAATCGTGGGGCGAGTAGATGCGCCTGTCGCGAAGCGATCAGGTTGGGTGAGCGCGAAGCGCGAACTGCGAAGCAGCCGCAAGGCCCCGCGCCCGCGCGCCAAAGGCCAGTTGTTTCAAATAGTTGTTTCCAATCTTCAGAAGACGCGGCGGTGAATTTCGCAGATGCGCCCACTACCAACTTGAAGAAACGCATCGCAGTCCTCTCCGCCACCGTCGCCCCTTCAACCGCCTTCCACCCATCATCCAGCACTGCCCCCTTCTCGATACCTCCACCCAAAACAAGAAGGCTATACCTATGGCACATTATTCAACAAACAGTAATAACGTGCCAATATCTTAGCCTCAATCTAGATGGCACATTATTTTATAAAACATGACAATGTGCCATTTTTCGTATTGCCTTCAGCGTTGGACAGTGGAGATCAAGCGGAAGAGAAACATCGGGCACGACGTAATCGACGAAGTGGAGAGAAAGACCAAACGCCTTCACGTCGGCAAGGACGTTTCACTTCGCAGGGCACTTGTCTATGACGGGGAACTTGCCCCAATCGTCGAGGCCGAAGGCTATTTCGACGCACTCGTCCAGTTCAGCGACCTTCTCGGCCTCTAAAGCCGCGTTTGTAGCGGCCATCTGGTAGGGCAATGACGCCTTTGCCCAAATCGCATCCGGGTCGCACCCCGCCTTCAGCAGCTTCGCGTTTCGGATGCACCAGGGGTGGAACGCGTGCGGCGCCCAGCGATAGGAGCGCGCATGGCGCCAGGCGTTGAACCATGCACGTTGCGGGGTTCCGTCCAGGTTGAACACCGTGAGGTCGTACGAGTAGCCGTCGCAGTCGGGATAGATGTCCGTGTAGTTGTCGTGCAGGCAGAAGAGGATTCCCGCGGCACGGCACGCCTCGCGCAACGCGACGAGCGGGCCGCCCGGCGCGTCCGGCCCGCCCTTGTACTTCACCGGGCAACAACCGCAGCAAGCGCGAACATCGCCAACAGAAGGGAGGCGAGACTTGTCGTACGTTCTGCCGCCTTCATATCAGATTTACTCGCCACTTCCTGCCGTATCACACGTTGCAGCGGGGAACGCCCGCAAGGCCGCGCGAGCTTCCACACGCGCAGTCGTACGACGCGACGGCGCGGCAAGGCCTTTCTCCGCAAGCGCCGCCCGCTTCGCGGCACGGGAAGCTCGCCATTCGTCCCAAGTCATGCGGATTACCCTGCGTTCATCGCCGTCAACCACGGGACATCTCCTCCTTCAACGCACGCAGTTCCGCTAGAACGCCGAAATCGGGCTGCCGCAAGCCTTTCCGCCTCAGCCCAGTTGAAGTTCGGATCATTCAATGCCGCCACCATCATCTTCCGGGCCGTTACCGCCAACTCCTGCGACGGCGGATAGTTGGCGATAAGCACACGCTCAACAAGCGCAAGTTCTGGAGGTATCATACTCACCACGCCATAAGGCGTCTCCAGCTCTCGCATAGGCAAGGATGTTTCACACTCCAACAGCCCAAGGAAATCGACACAGAGACCACAGACAATCCAGCTACGCGACACACCCTTCCCGCCAAGTTCGGCTATGACATCCTGCATGACGCGCGGCGGAATTGCGTTCAGCGATCTGCGACAAAAGTCAATGTCGCCAGACATGTAACCGCTCTCGGTATAGAACTCCACCGCGCTACCACCAACAACGACCAACGGGAACCCGCGCCGCTGGAACAACGTTGTGACAAGCCCAGACAACTTGAGCGCACGCTCGAGCAGGTCGGTTGTGGACTCTATCTCGGCCACTGCAGATTTCACATCTACTTCCATGACGCCCATTATATCACATTTCTTCACTTTGGACACAGCGATTTCGGAAAGGCCGAAGATCGGACGGGCCGCAAGACCGTCCGGAACCGATGCGTCTTTCCCTTCGGCGCCTTCACGAAAACCGTCGTCGCGGGACGGACCATCGGCACCAGGTACTCACGACCCACGAACCATCCGGCCATCGAAGGCTTGAGGCGGCCCGTGACCGCCTCCGCCCGCTCG
>CACZDG010000154.1 GCA_902779865.1 uncultured bacterium | reverse complement strand
CGCACCCCTGTAGCCACCGCTTGCGCGGCTCGCTACGCTCGGGGGATATCCGGGGCGTCTGTGCGTGGTTATACGCGGCGTCGTTTCCGATGCCGTTCCTTGCCTCCTCACTGGCGTCATTTGCGATTTACCATTCAACGTCGTTGGTCTCCCAAAGAAGATGGGCGGCATTATAGCACATCCTTCTATGATTTGTCAATCCCCCGCGCGGCGTTTTCTGCGCACGGCGGCGGTGATTTGTGATATACTTCTCGGCGGATTAGGAGCAATCCAGTTATGAAATCTTGGAACGAGATACGAAAGGCGGCGACGGCGTCCATTGCGTGAGACATTCAACTAACGAGTATAGGTTGAATCCCTGACACTGTTCGTTCTTGACGCCGATAGCAATGCTTCTAGACCGTAACCATGCAATATTATTGTCTGACTTTATTGATAAAAAGGTCAGACCTTTTTAACAATAAGGTCAGACCTTTTTATATATTTGGTCTGACCTTTTTAATAATAAGGTCTGACCTTTTGCTTGATAAAGTCTGATGTTATTGATAATATGGTCAGACGATATTATATACTGGTCTTGGTGTAAAAGGAGGGTAGTGGCAAACTACGACCCTCTTGGATAAGGTTGCAAAAACTGGCCACGCCCCGTCGCGGCCAGATTTTGCAACTACCTCAATAAAAATATCCCTTCTTTGTGATCTTTGTGTTCTTTGTGGCTAATAGAAATAAGAAGGGATTATTCAACTGCGTTTTTAGGTTAGGCCACCGTTCACGGAGATCACCTGCCGCGTAACGTAGGCGGCATCCTCGCGGAACAGGAACGAGACAACCGCCGCCACCTCCTCGGGCGTGCCGAAGCGCCTCATCGGAATTGCCTTTCGCACCTCGTCGGGAAACTCTATCGCAGCAGCCATCTCCGTCTCGATTACGCCCGGCGCGACGGCGTTCACCGTGATGCCGCGCTTTGCCAACTCAACGGCGAGTGCCTTCACGGCGCGGAGTTTGAGCCAGCATATCGCGGCCTCCACCGCGTCCGCCGCGCCATGCGGTGCACTCGGTAATCGCACCCATCGGACGCCAAGATGGCGGCGTTCCCAGTCAATGCGCCGACAGGTTCGAAGAGTTCTTCGCGGGAACCGTATGCGCATTCGCCACCTGAGGGCCCGGCTTGCCAAGGCATATTAGCGTAATGCCCGCGACGACGATGGCAAGTGCAATAGCCTTTCGCACGAGATTCGTCTCGTGGAAGAACTTAGCACCGAGGAAGAACGTGATCACGACGGAGAAGCGGCGCATGAGCGACACCGCCGAAACGGGCACGTCAGGACATGCAAGGCCACTGAAATACAGCCAGTCCGCAACGGCGAGAAGAATCCCCACCAGTGGAATCGTCCACCGCCATTCGAACGCATCGCCCTTCCCACGCCGCGCAATGCGGCTGATTGCGAGCGAGGCACCGTAAAGCACCACAAGCCCCGCCTGAAACGCGAACTGAAGTGTTTCTACCTGAAGCCCGCGTACCTGAAGAAGCCACTTGTCCCATATCGCGGAAATAGCGGAGAACACCGTCCCGCCTATCGCGTACCACACGGCGCGGCTGCGGAAGAAGTCTATGCCCTCGTGGCGTCCGGCCCAGGAGAAGGCAAAATAGCCAATGAACACCGCCGCCATACCAACTGCCTGCAGCGGCGCTGGACGCTCTCCGTACAGAATGAACGCAATCAGGAACACCAGCGCGGGCGACGATGCGCGAATCGGCGTGGCGATTGAGATCGGCAATGTGCGCAAGGCGCAGAACGTGAGAATCCAGGACGCGCCAACGACCGCGCACTTGACGACGGAAAGCGCGGCTACCTCTAGCGTGACGCCAGCCGCGACTGCGCCAAACCGTCCGGACGCCGCAAGCGCGACCATGTACGCCGCGCAGCCACAGCATGTTGAAATGAAGAGTACGGGCAGAACCGCGTTGTTGGCGACGCTCGCCTTCTTCGCCAGGTCGTAGAGCGCGAGGAACACCGAGCTCGCGAGTATCCAGATTGTCCAGTCAACGGCAGGCATCGCCGACCACCAGACTTGCAAGCGCGAACCCGAAAACCGCCGTTACGTGCGCGATCGTGCCGTTGGCGCGCACTTCGCCATCCACTGCGGCCCCAGCGTTCGGCAACGACTCGTCGCTCCAGACGCACGTGAACTTCTTTGCCGGGAACTCGCCGGTCTTGCGGAAGCGCGTGCGCAGCGCACGGGCGAGGCCGTCGCCGGACACCTTCCAGAACTCCGACTTGCGGATGCGGAACGGATCCATCTTCCGCGCAGCGCCCATAGATGAGAATAGAACCGGCCGCTCCAGCCGCGTCACGGCGTTGATGAGGTGCGCCTTCTCGCGCAAACTGTCTATCGCGTCGATCACGTAGTCGTAGCCATCAAGCCCAAACGAGGCGCACGTCTCAGCCGAATAGAACCTTTCCTCCGCCTCGATTTCCGCGTCAGGATTTATCGCACTCAGACGCTCCTTCATCGCGAGAACTTTCACCTGCCCAACCGTTTCGGTCGTCGCCACCACCTGCCGATTGACGTTGGAAGCGCACACACGGTCGGAATCTACAAGCGTAAGATGTCCCACCCCGCTCCGCACAAGCGACTCGGCGCACCAGCCCCCGACGCCGCCTACGCCAAAAATGATCACGCGCGTCCGTCCCAGCGCGGACGCCGCATCCGCTCCCACAAGCAAATCGAGCCGCTCGAAAATGGAGCGCTCACGCACGGCGTCTGGGAGCGGAGTTTCCATCATTTCGCGTGCGCCGCACGATCGGCGAACTCCGGCTTCGACTTCTCCACTCCGTAGCCGCGCCCCACCTTCACGCGTACGTCGCCCGGAAGCACCTCGCGCTCCAGTTCGTAGCGCGCGCAGTCGATGCGGCGGACGCCGAACGTAGAAGTCTCGCGCAATATCGCAGCGGCCATTGCGTCCGCCATTTCAGGTCGCACAAGCACGATCAGAAGATTCCCCGGACGCCCCTTCTTCATCGCGAGCGGTGCAAGCGATACGTCGAGTGCTCCCGCATCGCGCAGTTTATCGCAGGCGAAAGCAAGGTCCTCGCCAGTCATGTCGTCGATGTTAGCGCGCAATTCGACCACTACGCCGTTCGGAGCTCCAGCAGGAGTTGCGGACTCCTCGCCGATGAACGCACGGACGCCGTTCATGCGACCGGGCACCTCGCGGTGTCCGATGCCAAGGCCCGTCCGCTCCACCACGATTGGCGGCATCGGACCAAATGAATCAGCGAAATGGACCAGCAACGCGGCGCCAGTGGGCGTGAGAAGTTCACAGTCCGCCGCACCTGACGTGTATGGAACGCCGATGAGTATGTTAGCCGTGGCCGGCGCGGGTACGGGCAACGTGCCGTGCGCGCACTTGACGAAACCGCCGCCAACTTCGGGACGGCTTGCCACGATCCGCGCAGGGGCGAGTTCCTCAAGCAGCAAGGCGACGGACGCGATGTCGCTGAGGGCGTCCGCCATGCCAACCTCGTGGAAGTGGATTTCCGAAACGGGGCGTCCATGCGCCTTCGCCTCGGCGGACGCAATCAGGTCGTAAACCGCCCGCACGTGCGCCTTCACCGAATCCGAAGCGTTGAGCGATGCAATGCGTTCGGCGATTTCCGCAGGCGAGGCGTGGTGATGGTGGTGGTGCGCGTGATCGTGGTCGTGACCTGCCTCGTGGTCGTGATGATGGTGGTGGTCGTGCTCTTCCTCGGTGTGTCCGTGGATATGCACGTCCATGCGCGTGCCGGCGATTCCGCCGGACGAAGCACGCTCGGCATGGACGTGTACTCCATGTACGCCGAGCGCGTTGATTCGCGCGAGCGAAGCCTCGCGGTCGGGAACCAACTCAAGGAGCGCGGCGGTGAGCATGTCACCGGCCGCGCCCATCCTGCAGTCGAGGTAGAGTGTCTTCATTCCGTCAGGCGACGGCTTGCGCACGGCGGCGTTCAAGGAACGACATTACGCCGAACACGGCAAGGCCCGCCGCAAGGATGATTCCGCCGAGAATCGTATCTTCCCAGCTGATGTCGAACAAACCTTCGCCCTCCATCGCGGAATGCACGCAGTCAACCGACCACATGAGCGCCGCGCCCCAGAACATCAGCATCGTGGTGAACACGGCAGGCGACTTGCTCACGCGGAAATAGACGACCGTGAACACAATCGCGGCCGCAATGGTCATGAGTTCACACATTGGGCACAACCTTCCGATGCTCGGCGATTTCGCTCACCACGACCATGCCGATCCACACGACGAGGAGCAGGACGGCCATCGAAACGCCCACTGTCATGATCTCGTGGATCATCGCCTGCGTATCAGCGGGATCCTTCATCGCCGTGAGGAAAGGCGGGAAGAACGTGATTTCGCCGTGGTAGATATGTTCGATCGCGAGGAGGAACGAGCCTCCGAGCGACATCTTCACAAGCCAGTTGAGCTTGCGGAGAAACGGGTTCTGCGACTTTTCACCCGCAGTTTTATGCACGACCGCCGCAACTGCGGCGCCAGCGAGAGGAGCTGTAAAACAGGCCATTTTCTTTTCTTTCCTTTTTATGTGACAGAAAACGCTTTTAGTTTACCAGATTCCGCCGCCAATGTCTAGTGCAGAAAACGAAACAGGAACCAGGCGTAAGCCCGATTCCTGCATTCGTACCTCCAAGCGGCCTTGGCCGCCAGAGACTACCAACGCGTGTCGCCACGGTCACCGCGGGCGCCACCACGGTCGCCACGACCGCGACGGCCGCCGCCGAAACCTCCGCCGCCGCGACGGCGATCGTCACGAGGCTTGGGCTGGGATTCGTTCACGCGAACCGGACGGCCGTCCAGCAGCTGACCGTTGAGCGCGTCAATCGCAGCCTGAGCCTGTTCGCGGTCCGGCATCTCAACGAAGCCAAAACCCTTCGAGCGGTTCGTCATGCGATCTGTCACGACGCGCGCAGAGGTAACTTCGCCGTACGCCGCAAACGCGGCCTTTAGTCCATCGTCAGTCGTCGCGTAAGCGAGGTTACCAACATAGATATCCATCTTCTTTGATCCTTTTGTTTACTGCTGAAGCCACACCCAGGCACCCGCCTAAAGTGACCTCACGCGAAATAGTTTACGCCATTATTCCCACATAGTCAAGGGGATAACGAAATAAAAGTGAAATAATTCGCGACGGCGATTCATATCTACTGGGACCCGAGCAGCGAGCCGAGCGCGTTGCCCCTGCGCCCTTCGTCGTGGATGCGGCGGATTTCATCGCGGGAGAGCGAGCGCGTCCAGAGCGCGAAGTCATCGACGTCGCCCTTGAGCGACACCTTGCATTTGCCGGTGCCGTCCTGTCCGATCCAAAATGGAAGCCCCGTCTTGAGGACAAGCGCGGAGGCGTCTTCGGCGATCCAGTAGAGGTGACCGTCTTGTCCGCCCTGGTAAATGGTCAGAACCCCGTCCGCACGGCGCGTGACGGCGTAGAAGCACCACTCGCCGTAGTTGATGTCGAAGGTGCCCATGTCAATGCGTTGCGTGTCGCCGGAAAGTCCGCCGTTGAAGCACACTCCGAAAGTCTTCACCGCATCAGTCTTGCGGGCGCCGATGAGGACGACGCCGGGGTTCTTGCCGGATTCCCAGTCCTTGTTCGCGAAGATCGGTGCCTGCGGCTCCTGCTGTTTGTCGAGGCGCAACCAGAGCGCAACGGTGAAATCGGCACCGTTCTCAAACGCGAGCTTCTCCGACCCGTCGAGTGACACGCCGCACGCGCCCTTCTCGTCCGCCGCCACGCGCAGACACCTCCCGAACATCCCTCCGTCAATTCCGGACGCCGTCTTCCCGTACGCCTTTGCCGCAATAGCACCGGTAACGGCGTTTACCGGCTCCGCATCCGTGAACGGAAGGTATGCCGCAAGGCCGTCGGCGAGACCGCGCGTCTTCACGGCTAACGGCGCACCAAGCGACTTGCCGTCAAGGTTCATCTTCTTCACGTCAAGCCCGAAGTGCGCAAGCGCCATCGGCGCAAGGTCGAAGTTGCGCGGCATCCCGGAGATTTCTCCCTGCGGCACGTTACGTCCTGCGACGATCAAGGGGATAGTCGTTGCGTGTCCGCCCCAGATGCCGTGGGATTTGCCGTACCCGCCGTGGTCGCTCGTAATCATGATGAGCCAGTCCTCGTCGTCGAACTGCGGACGCGAGGCTATCGCCGCGAGGGTGTCGCCGATGATGCGGTCAACAAGGCGCGCATCGTGGAGGTATTCCTTTCCGTAGGGATAGAACCCGGTGCGGTGTCCGCCAAGGTCCGCGATGTCGATAAAGTAGAGTACTGCGTCCGGCGCATCATCCGCCGCCATGATCTTCGGCACGGTCGAAGCGTACTTCGCGTAAGAGCCGGGAACCGTCGGCCAGTTTACATCGCAAACCGTCGTGAGGCGAAGGTTCTGCACATTCGGGTGCGGCGAAAGCTCGATGTCGCCCTTCCACGAGTAGGTGTAGAGAGCCTTAGTGCCAGGCCTCGCATTTACGAGGCGCACGAGCCAGCTCGGCCATTCGGCGAAATTGCCATTTGGCGTATCTCCGTTTTTGAATATCCTGGACTTCTCGGCCGTCACGCCGGTTGCGATGGCACAGTGGTTCGCCGCGCTCGACGGACGCGCGTCGTAAAGCGTATGCGCGGTGAGAGTGCTGAAGCCCTTGTATCCTGGACGCCACCGTCCCTCGCGCAGCGCAAGCAGATTCGGCATCGGTGCGTTCTCCACGGCGTCGCCCCTGAGACCATCCATCATCACCATAAGAGCCTTCGGCCTTTTCGGCCCTCCGGCAACGGCAACAACCGACGCCACCAGCGCCGCAACGGTAATCACTTGTCTTTTGTAGAGTCCTCGTCAAACCGTACGTGCGGATTTCCCGCATACGGCTTTCCATTGAGTGCTTTTCCTGTTGTCATGGCTTTCTTCCTTTCTTGGGCTGTTGAACGTAGATTATACCACATATTCCCTTCCTTGTGTAGAACGCGACCGCGCAGTTCGCCGCCCGTGCCGCCGCCCGTGCGGTGGGAACGCCGCTTCGGAAACAGCCGCCAAACAAGTTTTGGTGGGATTATTTCCGGCGGCGGAAGTCCCACCAAAATTTTGGGGAGACTTTTTCCGGCGGCGGAAGTCCCGCCAAAATTTTGGGGAAGCTTTTTCCGACGGCGGAAGTCCCACCAAAATTTTGGGGAAGCTTTTTCCGACGGAAAAAGTCCCACCAAAAACTTGGCGGGACCTCTTTTCGGCGCGGAAACGCCGCCCAATTTTTAAAACTACCTATTTTGGCGGTTTTAAGCGTTATTTGGCGGAACTGGTTCCGGCTCTTCGTGACGTTTTCCGCCCTGTGAGGCGATGGTCTTGAACTGCGAAACAAGCGCGGAAAGCGACGTCACCGCCGCTACCGTCGCGTCGGACGGCATCACGCGGTCAAGCGCGTTGACCGTCGCGAGGATGTCCGTGACCATCTCGGCGACCGACTTGCGCAGCGATGCGGTGGACTCGCCGCCCTTCTCGGCATCACGCCCGATACCCGCGTCCGTACGTGCATTGTACTTCTCGGCCAGCGCGTTGTTCGCGCTGGTAAGCTCGCTGAGCACGGCATCCAGCCCTATGAAGCCCACCTCGGTTCGCACGTCACCCTTCTCCAGAAGGTCGTAGATGAGACCCTTGATTTCCTCGGTCTCCTTCGTGAGGGAGTGGACGTTGAGACCCTTGTACGGGGCAAGCGCGGCCTGAACGCGGCGGGCGGAGAAGTCGAACTCGCCCGCGCCGTCCAGCTCGGAAAGCGTCTCGACGAACTTCCAGATGGCGCGGAAGATGATGTCGCGGCGGGCGTCGAGCTTGGCGATCTCGGCGGTTTCGCCGTACTTGCGGGACTCGTTGATGAAGTCGGTGAGCTTCACGTTGGCGGCGTCGACGAAACGTCCTTGGAGTAGTTGAGGAACTCGCCGTTCTCGAGCTTCCAACCGTTCCATTCGGGTATCTGGTTTCTCTCTGACATTTGCTGTCTCCTTTTCTTTGGTGTTTGGTTTGTTTATGGTTTACGAAAAGCGCCCCACAGGGGCAACGGGCATCTTGCCCGTTGCCGTGGGCTACTTGACGATGATAATAAGTCCACTTTTCTTCTTTCTTGGCCCTGCGACAAACTCTCCCTCAGAAGGTAGATACATCGTATTCCGCACCTTGTCGTAGAACCCGACTACACCATCTTTCATGCACGGCACATAGTCGCGCACAAGAACGTATTCAGCCCCATTTGGCGGAATCTGCCAGATCTTCAGTCCATGGCATTTGCCCCAGCTCCTTCTTGATTCGTCAACCGAACCCCTGTAATTGTAGCCGTAAAGATAGAGGCTGTATTCGGTGTCATACGAATATCCACTTGTGGTTACCGTGTTGGACTGGCTGTTTGAGGTCACGGTAAGTACGTGTCCTGATGCCACGTTGACGCTTGCTGGACAGACTTCCGTGACAATCGTAAACACCTCGTTCTCGTCAGGCGGAAATGCGATGGTGCCAGCTCCTGACTTCGTACCGATACGGTTTCCGTTGTTTCGAACGAGTTCGTATGTATATGTTCCGCTGGGCATGTCGGATCCGCCGCCAAGCAGCAAGGATCTTGTGTCGCCCGACCCGCAGTAGGTACCGACATACTCGACTTTCGTCCCCCGCCTTGTCGTAATGCCCGTATCAAGATACGGTATCGCCTGTGTTGATGTCGCTTCTGCATATTCAAGGAAGGTGTCTGGTTCGCCGTCGCAGACGACAGGTCCCGCAACAAAAGCCTTAGCCGTCAATGCGCAACTTCTGTATATCTTCCGCTCCACTTCATCAAAGAGCACGGCCTCGCCGTCATAAAGACTCGGCTTCATGTCGCGAACCAGCACGTAGTCCGTACCGCCATCGGGAACCTGCCAGATGCGAAAGCCGTAGCACTTCCCTCTGGCGAATTTGTCCGCAGTCCCGTCGGCGTTCCTTGCAAAGAGATACAGGGTTTGCGTCAGGCTCGCCCCGTTCCATGTCCCAGATTTGCTCCCAGTCGCATTGCCGGTCACACTTATGCTGCTATTCGCGCCGGACTGCGTCACTTCGCTTGTTATCGTGAACATCGCGTCAACGTCCGGAGGAAACGCGACGGATGTTTCCATCTTGGTCGCATTGTTGTAGACGAGAGAAATCT
>CACZDG010000153.1 GCA_902779865.1 uncultured bacterium | reverse complement strand
GCCCGTGCCCATTGTCCAATCAAAAACGATACAATTATATCAAGATTCTTGCAAACTAGATGGAAAGATGCGCGGGCGAGTTAGCCCGCGCGCCTCTCTCAAAGTTGTTTTTAACAGTTGTTCTGGTTGTTTCCAATCTCAAAACGCATGGTGAAAAACGCAGATGCGCCCGACAAGCGCGACCGCTCCCGGTGGAGCGAGCCGCGCAACTTGCTGTTGTACGCTTGCTGTTACGGCTCGGCGGGACGCCTCGCCCCACCATCCGGCGCGCTCGGTGATCGCGCCCCACCGCGCCTCCGCCCTACCGCACGATGATAAAGGTGCCGCAGGCGAGGCGAATCTTGAGGTCGCCGTTCTCAATGAAGCAACCGAAGCGGACAGCCGGTTCGCCGTTAACGGTCACGCGCACCTTCTGCGCGGCAGTCTCAGCCGTGAGGCCGCCAGCCGGGCCCACCTTCACCTTGCTGCGCGTCGGCTTCTCCGTGAAGTCAACCGTGATCGCGCCGACATCGGCGAGGTAGTCCGCCGCCGGAGCGCGGAACGCCAGCACCGTGGAGAGGTCGTTCGCATTCGGCGCGACATTCTTGAACGCGAGCGTGCCGCCGTCGAACTTGAACGCGCCGGTCATCGTCGCGCCCGTGCCCGTCGCCGTCACGTCGCCATAGATGACGGCCGCGTTTTCGGTCGCGTTGTTGGAGAGCGTCGCGTTCGAGGCGAGCGTCACGCCGCCCTGGATGTAGCCGTCGGGACACACCGAAAGCCGAAGCGTGGCTTCGCTGAAGAGCGTCTGCGTGCCGCCCGCGACCTGATAGGACACCGCAAGCCCACTCCCGCTCCACGGACCGCAGTCGCCGGTGAAGTCGGCGGTCTGGATGCGGAACTTGTGCCAGCCGAGCGAGAGCGTCATCTTCTTGGTGAGCGTGTTGCCGCTCGCGCCCGTGAGGCCGGTGTCAACGCCATCGATCCACAATGCGGCGCGGTCGTCGTAGTTGCTGCGGAACGTCCATTCCTTGTCCGCGTTCTCCGGCGTCACGTAGAACCAGCCCTCGTAACGGTTCACGGTGTAGGTGTTGAGGAAGTCCGTCTCCGTCTTGGTGTAGCGCTGGAGATGCTGGAGGCTGTTCGTGATGCAGCAGAAGTCCCACGGACGATTGTCGTACTTGTAGCTCGCGGGATTGCTGGCGTCCTCGGAGTTGGTGACGTCCGTGGCCGTACCTTTGTAGTGGCACCAGCGGATTGTGTTCGCGTTGTTCGGGTCGCCCTTGTCCGCCGCCGGGCGCATCTTCAGGTTCTTCGTGCTGAAGTTCGCGTAGCTGGACATCGTGGGATCCTTGTAGCCTGCTGTCTGGGCGTTGCCGTAAGCACCGCCGTTGTCGATGATCACATGGCGGAACGAATGCCAGCCGGCGGCCAGGTTCTTGGTGCCGGTGCCCTGCTTGCCCTGCGCCGGGGCGACGACCAACGCTCCGTCAATCCAGATGTACACCCAGTCGTCGCAGATGCCCGTGAACGACCATTCGCCCGCCTTGCCGTCTTCGACGTAGAACTGACCCACTGCATACGTTGACGAGTAGTTCATGTCGCCGAACGGACGGCTCGCCTGCGCGTACTTCGTGAAGAAAAACGTCATGTCGTGCGTGATGGTACCGCGCGTCGTGCCGCCAATCTTCTTGTTGAAGCGGTTGGTGAGGCAGTTCGCATTGCCCGGATTCGCGCCGAAGTCGCGGGCGGTGAACACCGCGCTGCGGTTCGTCGCGATGTTGACGGAAACGCTCGCACCTTCACCGATGTCAAGCCCGCCGAGGAGCGACGCCGCGCCCTGAAGGCCGGCAGTGAATCCGTCGCCGACAGTCCACTTGCCGCCGACCGCGCCCTGCACCTCCTTGTTGCCGACGAGCGTCCCCGTGCCGTTGAGCGTCACGTTGCCGTCGCCCGTCAACGCGGTGTTCCACGTCGCCGTGGTGCCGTTCGTCTGGGTGAGCGTCCAGCCGTTCGCGTCGCCGTCCTTGAAGCAGGTGGAGATGAAGTGCGGGATCGACCAGTTGGCGGAGGCGTTGAACGCGCCGCCCTTCAGGACGATCTGCCCCTCGTCCGTGTTGTCCTCGAACCGCGCCAGGAATCCCGAGCCGCCGTAGTTGAACGTGCCGCCGTTCTGGATGAAGCGCGAGGTGTTGTATCCGCCGAGCGCCTGGTCGCTGTTGCGCAGACGAATCGGCGCCTTGGGGACGTTCATCGTGCCGGAATTCATGATGAAGTCCGAGTGCGGTCCGTTGTGGGCGATGTAGAAGAGGTCTTCGGTGAGGTTCACCGTGCCGCCGTCAACGGTAAACACAGACTTGATGCTGCCGCTCGTGCTCGTGCCGTTGTCGCCGACGCAGATCTTTGTCGTCGTGAGCGTCGTGCCCGCCCCGATTGTGAGGTAGCCGGAGGCGATGCCGCCCCAGCCCAGATAGAGACCTCCACTGGAACCGGTCAGCGCGCCGATGTTGATCGTCGAATTGAGGAACGTGACGTCAACCGTGGAGTCCGCGACATCCGCGACGCCAAAGGCGAAGGCATTGATGTTCGCGCCGGTGTACGTGCCGCTCTGACGGAGGCGCACGATTTCAGAGCCTTGGGCTCCGTTCAGCGTCCAGCCGGTCGTCGGCACGCCGCCTTCCAGATTCGCAGTGCCGCCCGACACCCCCAGCGTGCCGTTAATCGCGCCGGTGTAAACTGCAGTGCCTGAGGCATGAGTAAGCGTCGCGCCGGAGGCGACCGTGATGGGGCCGGCAATCGTGGGCGTGCCAGCGCCGACACTGATGGTGTTCGCGCCCGAGTCCGCCACAATGGGAAGCGAACGGGGATAGGCGTTGTAGAAGATGATCTTTCCGTCCGCAAGGTGGACGCCGTCGGAAATGTTGTACGTGTAGGTATCCGGGCCCTCAAACTGCACCACGCCTCCGTCCGCGATCAGGAGCGAACCGAGCGTCACGTCGGTATAGACAATTCCAAACGCGCTGGTGTTCTTCACCGTGAGAGTCTTTCCGGGACCGTATATCGTGCCGTTGTTCCGCACATAGCCGGAAAGGCCGCCGCGCACGTCGTATCGCACCGTTCCGCCCACCGATGCATCGTCGTCGAGAACGAGATTGCTGATCGTGCGGTATCCAGGAAGGTTGTCGTTGACGACGGCGCCCTTGCCCTCGTATCCGTCGCCGGCGATATGGATGACCTTGTCACGCGTGACTTTCGAGCGGGCGTCGTCGGTGGTGGACGACGCGTTGTAGTTGAGGTCGAGCGTGCCGCCGTCCGCAACGACAATGGGCGACGTGTCCGCCGTCGCGCCAAGCGCATGGTCGGCGAGGCTGTCGCCGACCTTGAACACGCCGTTCGAGACGACGATCGGCTGCGCGTCGAGTCCGCCCGTTGCGTTGAACGTGAACGTGCCCTCGCCCTTCTTGTAGATCGTGCCGGGACCGCCGAGCTTGCCCGCGCCGTTCAGCGCCACGTCGCCGTCCGCGGAAATCGTCACGTCGTTCGCCGAAACGTCGGCGGGAAGCGCGATCGTCGCCGCGTCGGCGACCGTCGCGTTCGCGTAGGGCGCGAACGAGACCTGTTCGCCTGCCGCGTTCGTCCAGGCCGCGACGGCAGTTGACCACGTGGCGTCTCCGTCCGGGTGCCAGAAGAGGTCCGCCGCCGCGCCGCCGCCGGTCGTGGCCGTGTAGGAAAGGATGCCGCCCGAGACGGAGAGCGAACCCGTGACGCCCGCCGGGACGAGCGCCGTGAACTTCGCCTCGTCGCCTGCCGCCACGCCGGAGAGAACCGGATTCGCGACGCCGTTCACGAAGGTGAAGTCCGTCATGTCAACCGTCACCGTACCTTCGGAAGGCAGGGCGAGCGTTCCGGCGGAGAGGTCGAAGAACGTGTTCTGCACGGGCTTGATGATCGCCCCTGCGTTGAGAGTGAGCGTGGAGGAATCCGCCACCGTCGCCGCGTTCGCGAGCGTGCCGCCCGCGTTCACGATGATCGGGTAGGCAAAGTTTACCACATTGTCGGCGAAGGAAAGCGTAGCGCCGCTGTTCACCGTCGCCGTGCCGTAACCGAGCGCGCCCGCGAGCTTCACGGTCGTGAGGCCGCCGTTCAGCACCGTGCCGCCCGTATGCTGTTTCTGGCGGTCCTGCATGATCATCTCGCCCTCGCCCTCCTTAACGATGACGCCAGCATTGGCAGTGGTGCATGAATCGAACGTAACGGTATATCCGGCGGTGTCAATCGTCAAAGTCTTACTGTTCAGGTTGAGCCCCCAGTCGTTCTCCTTCGATCCATCTGATGTGAGCGGCTTGTAGATCGTCAGATCGTCCTTTGCCGTGAGCCGCGCATTTACGTTGAACTGGAAGTTGTAGTCTGCGCGGTACATTCCGAAGCCGCCCGCGCCGACGACGAAGTTCGTCACGTAGTTGACGATGTTGCCGGCACGTGCGCTTTTGTAAATGCCGTTCGCCTCCAAGGTGCCGACGTTGCCGGTGCTGCTGCCAACATTAAGGCTGGACATCGTGACGTCGCCCCTCGCGACGAGTCGCCCGCCGGCAAGCTTGAACACCAGATTGTTGGAAAGTTCGATGGCATCGAATGTCGCCGTGGCATTCTCGCCGACAGTAAAGGAAATCTGGGCACTTGACGTGCCGTACAGGTTCTTTCCGTCGATGGTGGAATTCGCTTCGAGAACAAAAGGCTTTCCGCTTGCCTGCGCCGGAATCGTCCAGTTCTCCGTGAAGGTGACCGTGCCGCGAAACGCATGGCTTGCGATGTTCATGCCCGTAAGCGAGGCGTCGGGATACGTCGCCGTCGCACCGCCCGCGAACACAGGCGCGACCGCCGCGTTCTCCACGAGGTACGTGCCCGCGAACTGCACGGGGCAGTTGAACGTGACCTCGTCATCGGAGAGCGTGACGATCTTCGCGACCGTGAGCGGGTCCGTGCCGCCGACCGCAATGGGCGAGGCGTTCTGGAAGATGACGGTGTCGGTCGAGGCGGGGGCCGCCGCAGGGGCAACGCCATCGACGAGCCAGCTGCCCGGCGCGGACCAGTCCGCGCCGCTCGCGCCGTTCCACACGTACGCGCCCGTCGTGTCACCCACATAGCAGAGCGTGTCGCCGGCAACGGTAAGCGGATAGTCGCCGAACGAGAAGCTTGCGAGGTCGGCGGCGCTCACGCCCGTGAGGAACGCGAACGCACCGGGAATGGAGTTCGTGACGGAAATGTTCGCGCCGGAGGCGACCTCCACTGTGCCTACGCTCCACGGGACGTTGCCCATCGTGAGGGCAACGCCGTCGCCGAGGGCGAGCGTGCCTTCGCCGTCCACCTGATTGGAGAGCGCAACGCCGCTCCCAAGCTCAAGCGTTGCACCCGATGCGATTGAGACAGGCCCCGTGCCGAGCTGGCTGGTCGCCGTGACAAGCACCTTGCCTTCTTCGATGAATGTACCCTGAGTATAAGCCTTCGTGAAACCGGTTTCTCCGTTGAAGGTGTTCGACATGATGAGCGTTCCCTTACCCGTCTTGCGAATCGCGCCTGCGTCGTGTACGCCGATGCCGCACGTCACGGTGATCCCCTCCGGCACGTTGATCGTGAGCGTCTTGCCGGAAATCGTTGAAATGCCCCAGTCTGAAGGCGTGGAGGAGAAGTAGATGCCGAGGAATTCAAAGTCGGCAGATGCCGTGATCGTGGTATCCACGGCGAAGCGCCAGAGGTAGTCCTTCGTGACGGAACCCATGCCGTCCGCACCGACAATCAGGTTGGGAATGTAACTTCTCGCGACGGCGTGTTCGCACTTCGCGATGCGCGGCGCCTTGACCGTGCCGATGTTGCCGCTGCGGCCGAAATTCGATTCGGAGCTGGCGGACGTCGGACGCGTGCGCACGATGACTTCCTTCGTCGCCTCGAGCGTGCCGTCGATGTCGATGTCGCCGCGGTCCCAGCCGTTCGTGACGGTAGTGAAGCAGGCGTAGCCGGTCTCCTCCACGCGGAGGATGCGGTGAAGGGAGGTCTGCGTACCGGAGAAGTTCTGCCCGCGCACAACGGAGTTGGACGCGACAATCCACGGATAGTCGCCCACATTGTTGACGATCCAGTCTGACGTGAAGGTGAAGTCGCCGTCGAGCGTGCGCGCGTTCGCGGTACTGGTGGACGTGCGCATGAGGGGATCGGGATACGTGGCGGTCGCGCCGCCGGGGAACTTGAGCTCGCCGATCTTCTCGACGTAGTACATTCCGGAAAAGTTGACGGGGCAGCCGAACGTCGCCGTGCCCGCGCCCTGGTTGGCGATCTGGTCAACGGTGAGCGCGTTCGCGCCCGTGAACGAAACGGCGTCCGGCGAATTGAGGGTGACCTTGCGGACGGTCGCTGCAACATCGACCGTGATTTCAGCCGCGTCGTTCACGATCAGCTCGTCGGCGGCGGTGAACGCGCCTGCGGGCGCGGGCGACCAGTTCGCGGCGGTGGAGAGGCTTCCGCTCGCGCCGCCGATCCACGTGTAGGCGTTTCCGACATTGGGGCCCGCGATGAACGAGCCGGACTTGTCGTTCGTCAGAAAGTCGCCGTTGACCATATCATAGACGCCGAGAGCATCGTCCGAAAGGCGCTTGGCGGGTACGAGGTCGAGGCGGAGCGCGCCGCTCGAATTGCGTAACTTGAACGAATAGAGGCGGTAGGAGCCGTAGTTGTTAAGTCCGTCGTCGATGTTGTTGTTGTGCGAGGCGAAGATCGCGAGCGCCGAGCCGACCGTGTAGGAACCGGTGCTATTCGAGACCGTCGTCACCTGTGTGCGCGTCACGTCGTTCGAGATGGTGCTGACGCCTGCGCCGTAGTCGGCGACAATCGAGTAGCGCGTATTGGCGACGAACGCGGTTGCGCTCGTCTTCTGCCCGCCCGTGCCGTCGCCGCGGTCGAAACGGAACGTGGCGCCGATCATGAAGCCCGTGAACTGCTTCGACGTGGCCGTGCGCGCACACCAGAGGTTCTGGTTGCCGCTCACGGTCGTCGGCATCCAGGTCATCTCCACCTTGTCGTTGTAGGCGGGCGTCACGCCGGTCTTGATCCGGCATTGTCCGCTCGCCTGGATGTACTCAAGCTGCTGGTACTCCGCCGGCAGCGCCGC
>CACZDG010000152.1 GCA_902779865.1 uncultured bacterium | reverse complement strand
CTCGCGGGGTGTCCCGAAGGGTCCCCGCGCCATGGAAGGCGGGCTTCGCGGGCGCTGGCGGGACGGGACTGTGGGCAAGGTACCCTTTCTCGGACCCCCCAGGCTGGCAGGGCAAGGGTTTTTCAGCGAAACGTCAGGCTGGAAAAGGAAAGAAACAGTCTGCCAAATGAAAACACCGTGAGGCGACGCCAGAAAGTTCTTTTTGGGTATGGCGGCGAACCGCAAGATATGTTATAATCTGCGCATGCAAAGAACAATTCGGACTCTGTCGGCGGTCGCATGTGCGGTCGCTTCCACATACGTGAGGGCCGCGCTTGTCGCGGCCGATGTTGCCGCAGAAACATGGCGCGTGACGGAACTCGCCTTCGAGGCGGGTGTGGACTACGACGCCACTGGTGCGGACGCCGTGACGTTTGACGCCGTGTTCACGCACGAGTCCGGCGAGAAGGTGTCGCGTCCCGGCTTCTGGGACGGCGGCAAGACCTTCCGCGTGCGCTTCGCGCCCACGAAACCCGGCCGCTGGAACTGGACCACCACCTGCCAAGGCGACGGCGCACTCGGCGGCAAGTTCGGCACGCTGGAGGCAAAGCCCTACGCGGGCGACCTCGAGATCTACAAGCGCGGGTTCGTGAAGCCGGCGAAGGGCGCGAAGCACTTCGCCTACGCGGACGGCACTCCGTTCTTCTACCTCGGCGACACGCACTGGGGCCTCTACAAGGAGGAGATTGACGAGCCCGGCCCGCACGCGGGCACGACGGGTGCGACGTCCCACTTCAAGTACATCGTCGATAGGCGCGCGGCGCAGGGCTTCACCGTGTTCCAGTCCGAGCCCATCGGTGCGAAGTTCGACGTCACGGACGGCAAGGTGGACGCTGCCGACATCCCCGGTTTCCAACTTGCCGACCGCTACTACCAGCACATCGCCGACAGGGGCCTCGTCCATGCGAACGCCGAGTTCTTCTTCGCCGCGTCGATGAACAAGAAGCTCGCCGACGATCCCGCCGCGATTGACCGCCTCGCGCGCTACTGGGTGGCGCGTCTCGGCGCGTATCCCGTGATGTGGACGCTTGCGCAGGAGGTGGACAACGACTTCTACTTCGATCGTGGCAGGGGACATAATTTCTACTGCGCCACGAACAACCCGTGGCTGGTCGTGGCGGAATGTCTCCACCGAGCCGACGCCTACAGCCATCCGCTCACGGCGCATCAGGAGAACACCCACCACACGACCGTGACCGGACGCGGTACGACGCCGGGCCAGAACAAGTTCGGCGGAAGCTCTGCGTTCGCGGCCGCGGATGTCGCCGCGCGCACGGGCCATTCGTGGTGGGGCGTCCAGTGGTCGCCGTCGCTCACCGCGAATCCCGACAGCAACGTCGCGCGTGACTACTGGGCCGATCCGCGTCCGGCGGTCAACTACGAGGGACGCTACTGCTACCTTTGGACAAAGGACTTCGGCGCGCGCGCGCAGGGCTACATCTCGTTCCTCAGCGGCATGTTCGGCTACGGCTACGGCGCGATCGACATCTGGCTCTACCTCAGCACGTACGACGTCAAGACGACGAGCAACGACGGCGTGGAAAAGATCACGCCGGCGGACAAGCAGGTGCCGTGGTGCAAGTCTGTGGAGTTCCCCAGCGCATTGCAGATGGCGCACCTGAAGAAGTTCTTCACATCCTTCGACTGGTGGAACCTCAAGCCCGGCTTTGGCGACGGCGCGCGCTTCACCCCGCGCTCCGGCACGGCGAAGGCACCCGCGAAGGGCATCGCCTACGTGTTCGCCACGCTCGCGAACCCGAACCGCATCGTATTCTACTTCTTCGGACCGAATCGTCTCACGGGAACGGTCCACGGCCTCACGCCCGACCGCTTCCACACGATGCGCTGGTTCAACACCCGGACGGGCGAATGGAAGGACGAGTCCGTCACGTTCGTCTCCGACGATCGCGGCAACCTCGAACTTCCGCCGAAGCCCGATGCGTCGGACTGGGCGCTTGTCGTCACCGAGTTGCCCGCGCTCACGCTCGCGCCGGGTGCGGACGTGAAGCTCGACTACGGCGGTGCCGGCGTGGGCGGCTATCCCGTGTTCCGCGTGCTGGCGAACGATCCCGCCGCCACGCTGCGCATCTCCTACGCCTGCCATCCGGACGGCCTTGGCCCGAAGGGCGACTTCTGGCGCGAGACGGCTGAAGCGGAAGGACGGCGCGATGGAGGTGTACGTGAACGTGCCGCAGGGGACGACCTGCCGTCTGGAATTGCCCGAGCCGTTCGGCGAGCTGAAAACGTTCGGGCCGGGCTTGCACAAAAATGTGTTTAAGCCATTGAAAAAATAAGCAGTGCAAGCCACAGTTGCAAGGAACAGTATAATGAAAACGCTACTCTGTGTCAAAGTTGTATTGGTAACGACGGGCATCCTGTCGATATCGCTCGCGGTATTTGCCGCGCCGCCGCCGACCGCGACGCTCATCCCCGCGCCGCGTGAGATGCGCGTGACGGGCGGCGAGTACTGGGCGAAGAAACCTCCGAAGATGGAGAAAGTAGAAGGCATTCCACCCGAGGGGTACGAGCTTTCCATCAGGCCGGACGGCATGACGATCCGCTACTCCGACGACGCGGGCGCGTACTACGCGAACATGACGCTCTTCCACATGGGGCGCGGGGACGCAAAGGCGAAGTGCAAGGTCTTCCCATGCGTTGAAATCAGGGACTGGCCACAGTTCAAGTGGCGCGGGGTCATGGTGGACGATTCGCGGCATTTCATGGGCAAGGACACGATCCTGCGCATCCTCGAGCAGATGTCGTGGTTCAAGCTCAACGTGTTCCACTGGCACTTGACCGACGATCAGCTCTGGTCGCTGGAGATCCCAGGCTATCCCGAGTTGCAGAAATACGGCGGGGAGTTCCTTCTTAAGGGACAGTCGGCGAGATGCCGCGGCGAGAAGGTGGCGAACGGATTCTACACGGCGAACGACGTCAAGGAGATTATCGCATACGCCAAGACCCGGCACATCACCGTGGTGCCGGAGATCGACCTGCCCGGCCATTCGGCGGCGGCCATCTTCGCGTATCCTGAACTGTGCTGCTTCCCGGAGGAGATCTACTCGCGCAACCGCGACGCCTACAGGTTCAACTACAGCAAGTTCACCGGCATCTACTGCTTCGGCAACCCGGACACGATCCGATTCCTCGAAAAGGTGTTCGACTACGTGTGCGAACTGTTTCCGTCCGAGGTGATCCACATCGGCGGGGACGAGTGCTTCCGGAGAAATTGGAAGAAATGTCCGAAGTGCAAGGCGTTCATGAAGAGGGAAGGACTGAAGGGCGTGGAGCAGATTCAGCCCTGGGTGACGAGGCATTTCACGGAGTATCTTGCGAAGAAGGGACGCCGGGTCATTGGATGGGACCAGATATTCATCGAATCGGCCAATCGCGACGCCGGCGGGTCGAAGATCACTGCGATGCTGCCGAAGACGACCATGGGAATGTGCTATCGCACGCACGGGGCGGGTGCCGCCGCCGCGAACCAGGGCTTCGACATCGTGATGACCCCGCACACCTACACGTACTTCGACTACCGCCAGGGGCTTGCCGAGGATCCGTATCAGTATTTCGGCGGGATGCTTCCGTTTGCGCGCGTCTATCAGTTCGATCCGCTCGCCGGCGTCGAGGAGTCGGCGCGTCCGCATGTCGTCGGCGGACAGTGCTGCAACTGGACGTCGCACACATTGAACCGCTTCGACCTCGAATGGAAACTCTGGCCGCGCGGCTTCGCGCTCGCGGAGGTACTCTGGACGTATCCCAATCCGGCCAAGCGCGACTTCGCGGAGTTCTCCGTCCGCGCCGCCGAGTACCGTCGCCGTCTCATCGGAGCGCACGTCAACTGCGCCCCGCTGAAGTAAGAAGGTGTAAACAATCTAAGCAGAGTTAGGAAAGCCGAGATGGAAATGAACAAAATGATATCGGCCGCGTCGGTTGTGGCATGTGTGCTTGTGCCGTTCTTTGCAACGGCGCAGGAGTATTTCGTGGATACGAATGGCAATGACGCGGCGGAGGGTTCGGCAGTGAAGCCGTGGCGCACGATCGGGAGGGCCGCGAAGGGCGAGAAGGTCGTCGTGACCGGAGCCGATCCAGTCAGGGGCTGGACGAAGCGTCCCGACGGACTGTGGGAGAAGCTTGTCGCGTACGACACCTTTGGCGGCCTGAATCCGTTCACCGATTTCATCACGGGAAGGTGGTTTGAACGCAAGGGGCGCGACCATTTCCGCACGCGGCTCATCCAGGACGGACGGCCGCTGCCGTCTCCACCACAGCGGCACCTTCGGAATCTGGCTCGACCCGGGGCTGAAGCGTGCAATCGCGATGGTCTCGCGCAGCTGGAAGCCCTTAAGGTGGTGGGCCGCCGTACCGGCACGCTGAAACGATGAATATTGCATGGGCGCGTTCTGCATGGCCAACAAAACAGGAAAGGAAAACCGACGATGGACATAAGAAAACTGATAGCGTTGGCGGCCGTTCTCTGCGCCGCGACGGCGAACGTCACCGCAGCTGTTGTCGAAAGACCAGGGGCAGTTCGGAAGACGGTCGCGTTTCTCGGCGGGTCGATCACCGAGATGAACGGATTTCGGCCGCGCGTGATGAAGGCGCTTCGGGAGAAGTACCCGCAGGTGGATTTCTTGGAGATTGCGGCGGGGCTGTCGTCCACCTGTTCCGATGCCGGCGCGTTCCGGCTGGAGGAGGATGTGCTTGCGAAGGGGACGCCAGATCTGTTCATCGTTGAGGCGGCGGTCAACGACGACCAGGACGGACACTTCACGTCCGAACACAGCATTCGCGGCATGGAGGGATCGGTCCGGCACGTGCTGACGCGCAACCCATCGTGTGCCGTCGTGGTGGCGCTGATGGTCAACCGCGGACAATTTCGTGCGCTCATGAACGGCGCGACGCCGCTGCACTACGCCGCCCACGCGAAGGTGGCGAAGCACTACGGCGCGGCGCTCGCGGACGTCGGGTCGGCGCTCGCGGCGTCCGCGAAGTCCGGCGGAATGGGCTGGAAGGAATACCGCGACTGCCACCCCTCGCCGGCCGGTTGCGACCTTGGCGTGAAGGTGGTCATGGATGCCGTCGTGCGCGTGTTTGATCCGCTTGTGTCCGCGAGGGCGAGGCCACTGCCGCCGCCGCTTGATGCGAAATCGTACTTCAACGGACACTTCCTGCCGCCGAAGGATGTCAAGCTCGGCGAGGGATGGAACGTGTCGCGTCCGGACTGGAAGTCGATTCCCGGCAACAAGCGCGCATACTATACACAAGGACCCGCGATCTGGAGCGAACGAGCCGGGGCGGAGCTTGCGTTCTCGTTCGGGGGAACGGCGGCGGGGCTTTTCCTGACGGCGGGGCCTGACGCGGGAGACATCGAAGTTTCCGTCGACGGCGGGCCGTTCAAAAGGGAGGCCATTCGGGCCACGTATGGTTCGCTACACTACCCGTACGTACACATGCTGGCCGATGATCTCGCCGACGGCACGCATACTGTGCGCCTGCGCGTCGTGCCCGCCAAGCGCCAGAAAGGAACCACCGGCACGGCGGTGCGAATCCACCGCATTTGCATAAATTGAGCAACTTCTGCACGCCTGACAAAACAAGAAAGGGAAAACGGCAATGGACATGAGTAAACTAGCAGTGGCGGCAACATGCGTGGCGACGGTGCTTGCCCCGTTTGTCTCAACCGCCGCCGGAAACGCGGCGAATCCCGACGCGATCGAGCTTGTACCGGTTCCGTGGCCGGTGAAGTACAAGTACGGTTCCGCCGCCGCCTGGGGGACGTGCATCCCGCCCGCACGCGGTACGTCCTGATCGAGATCGACGACGTCTCCCCCAACAGGCTCGCCTCCATTGAGGAGATCGAGATACATTAGAACGCGGTACAAACAAAAAAGGAGCATAAGATGAAGAAAATCGTTTCAACGGCGGCAATCGCCGCAATGGCTCTCGCGGCGTTCGCCGCGCCAGCCGACATCGCCGAGAGGACGGAGGCCAAGACGTTCGCTGGTGCGGACGGCGCGGTGTTCCGCTACCGCTGGGCGGAGAAACTCCCTGACGACGGCTCGAAGGTGCCGCTCGTGATCTTCCTGCACGGGGCGGGCGAACGCGGCACTAACAACGTCGCACAGCTCAGGCACGGCGTGGAGGAGCTGCTCAACTGGCTCGATAGGCACGAGAAGGGGTATCGCCTTGTCGCGGGACAGGTCCCCAACGGCAAGCGCTGGGTTGAGGTTGACTGGAACGCAATGCGCCATACGATGCTTCCGAAACCGAGCGAGACGATGGCGCTTGAACTGTCGCTCATCGACAAGCTGCTGTCGGACCAGAGGACCGATGCGCGGCGCGTGTACGTGACGGGGATATCGATGGGCGGCTACGGCACGTGGGACATCATCTGCCGTCGTCCGCAGCTGTTCGCGGCGGCCATGCCGATCTGCGGCGGCGGCGACACGGCCCAGGCGGCGAATATTGCCAAGGTGCCTATCTGGGTGTTCCACGGCTCGGCCGACAGGGCCGTGCCGGTATTCCGTTCGCGGAGCATGGTCTCGGCGCTCTGGGCGGCCGGTTCCAACGCGCACTACCGCGAATACCCGGATGCGGGACACAACGTCTGGACGCGGACATATCGCGACGACGAAGTTCTGAGGTGGTTCTTCTCGCAGAGAAACAAGCGCCTGGATCCGCCTCGCAAGAAGTGAGGAGCTTTCCACCGGACATTCGCCCCCCAAAAAGAGCCATATGAATACATCAAGAAGAGAGTTCATCGTGGCGGCAGCCGCAGTTGTCGTCGAAAGACCTAGGGCTACCCGGAAGACGAACGCGGTTATTTAGCCTAAATTCGGCAGTTGGGGAGTAGTCTTTTTAGCCACTACGTACAAGCGTTTCAACTGCGTTTTTTAGGTTCAATGTGACCATAGTAGTTGACGTCGGTGGAGCGGATGTTATTGTTCCGCGCCATAATATCGCGGACACACCTCAATCCAAGTACCTACCAACCGTACACGGGGCAGAGATAAAAGGTGGGGCGGGTGCAAGGTGGGGCGAGGCGTCCCCGCCGAGCCGCACAACTTGTTGTTGTACGCTTGTTGTTTCCCCCGCCCCACCTACGGGCCGCCCGGTGGTCGGCCCCTACCGGTTCGCATTGGTAGG
>CACZDG010000151.1 GCA_902779865.1 uncultured bacterium | reverse complement strand
AGCAATGGCAATCGGTTACGACTGCGGAGAGTGGAAGGTCGTGAATCTCGTGACCGGCGACAAGTTCACGTGTGACGGCGCGTTGGGTCGTGCTGCGCTTGATTGGAAACTGCGCCTCAACGAAAACCGTTCGCCGCGCTCACTCGCCGCGACGGTGAACGGTCAGCCAACGTTTACACAACTGGCCACGCCACCGCCGTTCCTTTTCGATCCGCCATGGGACGCCGCGAAAATAATCCGCCGAGGGCAGACAGATCCGAATCTGCGCGTGGAGTGTTCAGTAGATAACATTCCGCTCTTCATCCGCATCAGGTAAAACGGCCAGAAAAAGCACGAGAGGCAAAACTGGTCAAGGCGATTTCGCCGAGACAAGATAACGGCGAAAAAGCCGTTGCCGTCGGGGCGGGGAAATGGTACACTCTTTGCCGTGAGGAACCATGTTGGAAATGCGAAGCGCCACCTATGGCAGGGCGTGAAGGAGGAGCCGTGAAAACGCTGCTCATCGTGACTGGCGCATTCTTCGCGTCGGCGGCGTTTGCAAGGCAGATTGTCATTCCGACGCTGCCTGTGTCGCCGTTTGTCGATACGGAAGTGTCAACGAACGTGGTTATTCATGGGAGCCGCACTGATGTGCGGAACGTGCGGGTTCATTTACAATTGGAGGGGACGCCTACAAACAACCTTGAAGTCGCGTTTGGTTGCGATGCAAACACAAACGGCGTACTCGACGTCTCGGAGATCGAGACTGTTTACGGTTGGCGCGGCGGGCGCTACTTCATCGAGAACGTCCGCGCATGGGAGAGGATTGAAACGCCCGCCGCCGTAAACGTCCTGTGTGGAGTCATTGACATTCAGCTGCAAAACGACAAGCAATTCGTGCCAAGAAGCTTTGCCGCGACGTGCGGCGGTGAACCGGCTTTTGCAGCTCTTTCCACCACGCCTCCTCCGACATGGCTTTTCAGGAACGAATGGAACATGGTGCGCGTCGTCCGGCGCGGTTCGGGAATGCCGTCCGAGTGGGTGCGGTGTGACGTCAAATACGATTCCTTCGCCATCAAGGTGAGGTGACGCCATGCTTTCAAAATGGTTGACAGAAATCCTTGTGCTGCTGGCGGTAGGTCTCGGCGTTGCGTGTGTCTGCATCTGGCTTCACGAGCATGATATCTACTTGTTTCGCTCGTTCTGGAAGCGGGTGCGCAAGATGTCCATTATCGGACTTTGCGCCGCCGCGTTGTGGGCGGTTCCATTTGTCCAGCTAGGAGGTACTAAGGGCGGCGGCGACGGCGGAGGCTCGAACAATGTGCAGAATGTTGCCAATGTGGAAATGTTGCCAATGGCCAATTCCAATATCCAATTGGGAAATGGCAACATTGGAACTGGCAACAATTTCACAATGGCAACATTAATAACCTCGACGAACACCACGCGCACGATCACGGGCGACGACTTCCGGCGCGGATTCGTCCTGTCGCGCGTCGGCACGGACGAGGCGTTCGACTTCTCCGCGCCCACCGGCGCGACCGTGTGTTCCGACTGGCGCGCGTTCGGCGCGGCAACGGACTGGATTTATGAGAGTGTAAAATGGAAAGTGGAAAGTGTAAAATGGAGGATGCAAAACGGGGAACAGGAGACAGATGATGAAACGATGTTGCGAATCCATTCCGACGGCTGGGCAGAGGTCAAGAACGGCCCCGTGTTCTATCCCTTCAAGGCCGTACTCGGCATCGTGCCAGAGGCCAACTGGCAACAGATTTTACATTTTACACTTTACACTTTACACTCTCAATTCTGGCACTACGTCACGCCGTCGAACACGCTGCAAATCACGTGGCAGAACGCCTTGCTCGACCGCGACACCGACACGCCGCTCTCATTCCAAATCGAGTTCAGGACGGACGGTCAGTTCACCTATCGCTACGATCTCTCGCGGTGCGGCGTGCGCGGCGCGCCCGCCCTACCAGGCGGGGAAGGCGGCGCGCTCGGTGATCGCGCCCTACCGGAGGGTGTCATCACAAATGTTGTTGTAGGCGCGTCGTTTGCGGGCAACGACTGGACGACGAACGCCATCCCCACAAACGCCACTTCGATGACGTTCTATCCGCTCACAGAGAATGACGCCTATAACCAAGACCCGGACAACGATGGATTACTGACCATCGACGAGCTGTTTGTGTACCACACCGACCCGCGCCATCCCGATTCCGACTACGACGGCCTCACGGACTACGAGGAGCTTTTCGTTTACAATTCCGATCCTCTCGATCCCAACTCCATCAGCACCACATACTGCGACGGATTTGCCGCGAAGCTCGGAGACCTCGACCCGTTCGCCTGTCCCGAAGGATCGACGAACACAATATACGAGCACATCTTCTACACCGGGACGACAAATGCGCCATTCGCCTATCCCGTTGACACCAACGACACTGCCGTGCTGACAATCACCGTGAGCGGGAGCGGGGCCGGGCGCATCGTCATCGGCGACATCGTCGTCCCCGTGATGGCCCGTCCCGCGTCTCCGCCTCTGCGTGGCTCAGGCGGAGATGGCACTGACCCGACAGCCAACAGCGTTCACATTCCCCTGCCGAGGGGCGTGGAATTAAGCATTTGGGGTTCAATCCCTGAGACTTTGCAGGCGGAAATCGACTCGGAAAGCTACACCATCGGGCGCCTTCCGGCCTGGTACACGCTTGAACGCGGGTGGATCGCGTTCCCGAACACCAAGGCGAAGGAGCCGTGCATCCACGACCTCAACGCGAAGAAGCTGCTGGTGCATCTTGACCCCGGCAGGGACATCAAGGGGCTGGTATGCACATGGAATGCGACGGACACGATATCCGTCGAGGCGAAATCGGACCTTTCCGCCGAACTGACGGGGAGCTGCCCGCGCTCCTCTACCACCCCGGTCACCTATACGCTGACGCATCCAAACTACCTTTGTGGCGCGACGCAATACACGCAGACGGCGCGGTTCTGCCCCAGACTCTCCGAAGGCGACGACAATAACCAGCAGGAAGACGACAATGGCCTGCCTAAAGACGGGATGCCGGTGGACGGGGAATACGGAGACGAACACAGTTGCTCCTGCGGTTATGGCGCCTGCTGCGGCAATCCGTGGTGCGATTGCGGATGTGCATGCTGCGAAACGGGGGATGACGAAACCCCGGCCAACGTATGCGTCGAACACAACTGTCCATACGACCAGTGCGAAAGCCTCCATCTTGACGCATACACAAATGCGATGGCTGTCGCTTCGATGTTGAATGTGCTTAAGCTCGGCAGGGATCCGGTGTACACAAACACGGTCCCGATAGACGTTCCCGACACATGGGTCAAGTGCTGCGAGTGTCCCGACCACTGGACGAACTACGTCGCGCTCGCCGCGAAATCATACAATCTTGCCGTGCGCACGGCGGACGGAGAGCGCTTCGAGCGTACCGTAAATGACTGCAACATCTACGTCCACGGTCTCTCGCCCAGCAGGGACTTCGAGGATTCCATCCTCGCCTTCTGCAAGACAGGCGTCGTCTACGAGACGCACCGCTACACCGTACTGGGGCTCAAGATCGACCATCCGTATTTCGACATCAAGAAGCTGAACGACCGCAACGCCGAGTTCGGATTCCCCGTCGTCATCGGCACGAACCGCATCTACGGCGCAGACTTCCGACTCCGCACCGATGTCGACCTTCCCGCTGGCAACATCCATATCGGACTCGCCGGCGGTAGACCCGGCTTCAAACTCTACCTCGGATCGCCGCTTTATGGTCTTTCGATTGACGGGACGGTTACGGACGAACCGCTGCTGCTGGCCGATTCTTCCACGGGGAAGTCGTTTGACGTGTCCCTCAAGCAGTGGAAGAAGATCGTGGCGCAGCATACGAGCGGACGTGAAATAACCGTCACGCTTACGGCCGCGCAGGAGGGCGCGACCGACATCGTGTTCGGGTTTGCCGCCACCAATGGCAACAAATGCGCGAGCGACGTCGTTCGCCAGCGCGTGACGGCGATCAAGCCTCCTCTTCTGGCGGACTACAACCACAACGGACGCATCGACGCCGAAGACCTTGAACTGTTCCGCCTGGGAAATCCCTTCCGCTTCTGGGTCAACGAGGAGAAAATCAAACTCGACCGGGTACCGGTGCCTCTGCCGGTTGTCGGCGGCGTCGCCGAATGGCTTTCACCCGAACCGCTCAACACCTCAGACTTTGTGGTCAATGGCACATACGATCTTCTGAATCTCTTTGCCGTCGCCATAGACCTTCACGATCTTACCAACAAGTGGGACAACTGCACTGTCTCGTATCGGATCGGTGGCGACAGCTGGGGGTCTTCGCTGAATGTGACGTTAGCTGACATTCCATGGGGAAAATTGAAACTCGCCCAGACCAACGACGTGCAGACCGTCTATGGCGGACAACTCCGCTCGGCACCGCTTGCTCCGCTTATGTCTGGCGATGTAGTCCTGGATGACGTGATTCAGAGCTTCGGGCCGGACTCCGGCGTGATGCTTGCCGAATCAAGGTGGTGGGATTCGGACGCCATCGCGCTCAAGGTGTACCTTGACGGGGCGGAGGCGTTCAGGTGCAGGCTGCCGATAAGGACGCGGCCCGTCCGTTGGATGTATCGATGGATCAACTCCCGGCACCTTTCGGGTGAGGGCGAGGCTCGCCCGACGGACATCTCCCTGCCGGACAATGCGCCCTACGGCGTGGACGGCATGAAGAAACTCATCTTCCTCCATGGGGCTAACGTGAGAGAGCCCGACGCCGAGCTGTGGGGCGACCAGCTTTTCAAACGTCTCTGGCACACGGGCTGCAACGTCGACTTCTACAACGTCGACTGGCGGAGCGACATTGGTAGCGATGCGAATTATCACCAGAACGCGAGCAACGCATTCGAGGTCGCGGCGCAACTCGTGACGACTATCACAAATATCCCCGGCGAAAAAGTCATGATGGCGCATTCGCTCGGCAACATGGTTGTCTCGTCGATGATCCAGGACCACGGTTTGACAAATAACATTCAGTATATCGCCTGCAACTCCGCCGTGCCTGTGGAGGCGTATGATACTAGGATCAGTATCCGTGTGCCACAACTTGTGCATTCTGATTGGGATGGTTATCCAACAAATTCATGGACATCTATTTGGCATACGTTATTCGCTGTAGCCGCCGATGACAGAAAACACCTTGGTTGGCCAGGTAGATTCTCGAATGTTCTTGGATATCTTGTAGCAGACTTTTATTCATTAGGGGACGAGGTGCTTGAGTTGGCGGCAGATAATGACGTTGGAATCCTAACTGGCGTGACAAATTCTTTGAGTCACCACTCATGGCACAAACAAGAGATGTTTAAAGGCAGAGGAATAGGTGTTGGTGCAGGCGCAACTGACTGGTCGGGGTGGAACATTGATGAAAATTGGTTCGGGGTGAATAAAATTTCCGTTGAGGAGGCTTTGCGCATGACAGATACTGATTTTAGAACCAACACAGTTTTTCACTGCTATCCGACAAGCATGAATTCACCGACTATTCCATTGTTGGTAAGAGGTGCGCACCTTGCGCTTGGCATTCCTGCCCTTGCGCCTGCAACTGGAGCACAAAGGTTTGGAAGTGCGGCCCTCAATGACATCATGATCGATGTCAATGCGAACACCCCAAGCGGTGTTGAACGTGTTAACGGATGGCCGTCTATGGGTTCATACACAGATAGATGGTGTCACTCAGACATGAAAGATGTTTCTTATTTCTTCAACTTCAAGTTCTATGAAAAGGTGGTAGAGAAAGGAGAATTGAGATGATGAAGCGTAGTGCAATGATAGCTGCGGCTATGTTGTCTTTATCAAGTTATGGGCTTCTGAAGGATACCGACTATCTTGATGCTAGGCGTAATGGCGCGGAAACCAAGATTGTTCTTAAGGTTGTTGATGATATGGGAGTAGTCGTGTCAAATGCAACCGTAAACATTTTCTTTGGCATGAACTTCCGTCCAAATGGTCATATGGCTACTGGGGAAACCGATGAGACCGGTATTTTCACAGCAATCGAGAAAACTTGTGGCGATGAAATAGAGATAAGTGTCGCCAAATCGGGATATTATCCGTCTAAACGAAAACTTTGCTATGCGACTATGGGAAAGGAACGTTTGGTTAAAGGTGGAAGATGGATGCCATATTGCGATGTACAACAGATGGTTTTGCGAAAAAGGAGAAATCCCTTGGAAACAGTAAGGTTTTGGGCATTTCGATATACAAAAGAGGTTAATTCTTGGATAGGTTTCGATATCGAGAAAAATGATTTTGTCCGTCCTTATGGAATTGGAATGGTCGCGGATTTTGAGGTGTATATCGATTGGGACGGCGAGTGGTTGCCAAAATACAAAGGTATGGCGGTTGAAATACGGTTTGTCGAACCTTTTTCGGGGTATTATAAAACACCCGCAAACACCGAAAGCTCATTCATCGGCCCATATACGGCAGATCCTACGGCAAGCTATGCACAGAATGCGAAATTTTCAGAGCAGGTGCGTAGTGATGGAGAAATTGATGAATCGCATTTTAACAAATCGAATTGCTGGGTTGTGCGAAGCCGTTGCAATGTCGATGAGAAAGGGAAACTGATTTCCGCAAACTATACTGTGATACACGAGATAACATTTGCTTGCAAAAAAGGCGGAATTGCAGGATTTAGTATAACCGGATTCTTTAACTCAACCCCCAACGATACGAACCTTGAACCTAAGTGAAAGAGAAGAGAGGGGCTGACCCCATTGGCGGAGTGGGAGTGGTGGGGTAGTTGTGGCCACGCAACAGAAAGACAACGCGATTAGGAGCGCAGCATGCAGACGATAGATGAAGTGAGAGAGCATTGCCGGCTTGTCGGCAAGGGAATTGAGTGGTAAAACCGGCCAGCAACTGTTTTGCCACATCCACCCGTGCGGAAATATGATACACTAATGGCGCACGGCGATGAACCAAGAAATGATAGAGGCGCTTTTGAACTGGCTGATGTGGATCGGTCTGGACGCATTGCTGTTGATTGCGGCAGTGTGCGCCTACGTCGGATTGCGCCGCTTGGGTAAAGCTCTTTGCGTGAGGATGAGTCCGGTCGCCATCGGCGTGTTCGCGGTTGCGGCGATAGTAGCCACTGGCGAGGCGCAGAAGCAGATGCTGCGCGGCGGCGCGCTCGGTGATCGCG
>CACZDG010000150.1 GCA_902779865.1 uncultured bacterium | reverse complement strand
CGCGAGCGTCCCGACCTCCACGGTCGAGAAGTCGAACTGCATGACGAGGAACGAGTTATGGAGCGGCGTCGGATCGCGCCCGATGTCGGTCATTCCGAAAAGCTCGTCGAAGCGGTCTTTGAGGGCGACGTCGTAGTAGTGCGCGAGCATCGAGCAGATGACGGACTTGCCGAACCGCTTCGGGCGCAGGAACACGGGCGTCTTGATCGCCTCGAGTTCGCGGATGTAGCGAGTGTTGTCCACGAACAGGTATTCGCGGACGATCTCGGCCCAGTTGATGACACCGTATGGGATCTTGCGCTTGTTTTCCATGGCGCACATTATACCACAATCCACCATGCGGTTTCAATCGGGCGGCGCGACAACGTCATCGCCCCGCAGCTGCCGCATTTACCTGACGATCAGCATGAAGCCCTTGCCATAGATGAGCCGCAGACCGGTCGCGTCCTTCTTCACCTTGAAGCCGGCGGACGCCGTGGCGGGATCGAGCACGAACTCCGCGCCGGGGCGGACAGGAACGCCGTCCTCGAACGGCCACGTGAAGAGGTGCGGATCCGCCGACCGCGCCAACGCCTTCAGGTCGGTGCGCCCGGCGAGGTTCACCGCGATCTCGCCGCTGTCCGCGAACTCCAGATCGGTCTTGCCGTTCGCGCCAAACGCGGACGCCATCGGCCAGCCGGCGTCCGACGGCCACGCCGTCAGGTCCATCGTCGAACCCGCCAGCATCGTGCAGCCGTAGTACGCCGCGACCGTCGGCTTGAACACGCCCGCGACGGTCAGCGGCTCCGTCCGGTTGTTCGATCCCGTCGAGTAGAACTTCGCCTCGTACCCGCCCACGCTGAACGGAGCGGCAATGTCCAAAGCGCAATTGATCTTGAAATCGACGTTCGTCGCCTTCACGTAGCCCCCGCCCGTCAAGAACCATCCACCGCTCGTGATGTCGACCGTCCCGTCAAGAATCGTCGTGTTGTAGCAGCGGAAATACTGCCCGATTTCTATCTGGACTTCAAGCGTGTTCCCGCCGAGGTCGAGGGTGGTCGGGTCTTGGTTGAGCCCGACAAGGCCGTAGTCTCTATCGACAAGCAGAGTCGAATCGCCTGTCAGCCGGACTCGCTTGAGCATGGCGGTTTCAGAGTCCGCTTTAGCAACCACGTGCCTCATCGTACCGCCGTCAAGCGTGAACCCGTACCAATAGGCTGAAACCTTGCCGTTCAGGATGACACTCGTGCCGCTGCGGACGAACACCTCGCTCCCCCACATCCCGAGAGGAAGCGTGTAGTTGTTCTCGAGCAGCGTCAACATGCCATTCGCGACCTCCGTGCCGCAACGGTATGACTGATTCGCCTTCGCCGGGACGAACGTGCCGAGTCCGTCCTTCACCAGACGAAGATTGCCGGCAAGCGAGACGCTTCTGTTGTAGATGGTCGAGCCTGAAGGAACGGCGACGCGCAGATGCCCGCAGTTCGCCGAGCAGCCGTACTGGAGTTTCCAGAAGGTGAGATATCCGTTTCCCGCCGTCGCGCATCCCGTGAACCGGATGCGGTAGTAGCGGCAGGCCGTTGTGTTGGTAAAGCCGAATGCGCGGGTCTCGAACGTGGATGTCCATCTCTCGCCGAGGCGGCGGTCCAGCCGCGTCCATGCGGAGAGATCGTTCGCGCCAGACTGGTATGCGGCATCGTCGTTGGAGCCGTAGATCTCCCACGCCCCCGGTGCGCGGCTGACGTTGTCACCGGATGTCAGAAGGTACTGATCCACGACCGTCGCCGTCCTGAAGTCGTAGTCGATGACGACCGGAAGCTGGGACTCTTCGGCCATCACGCGAATGCCCGTCCGGCTTGGCGCGATCTGGTTGGCAAAGGCGTCCTTCGCCACGCCCGCATTGGCCGAGTAGTACGTATTCGGCGACCAGACGCGCGAAACATCGGTATCCGTGAGGTCGAACGCGGTTGTGTCGGTGATTGCTCCGTTACCCTCCAGCCGGTCTACCGTAAGCGTGTTGCCGTGCAGATCAATCGTGTCGTCGATGGAGAACCCTGACAGGTCAAGGTCGTCCGAAAGAACAAGCGTGTCACCCTTGGGCAACGCGAAAGACGCCCCGTCCGAAAGCGCGATGGCGGAGAAGTCGGACTCCGCGATCCCGTCGGCATCCACGTAGATCGCATTGTAGGAGACTGCGCCGTATTGCAGCTCGAAGAGGTAGAACCTGTTCCCCGTCGCCGCCGTCGTGCGCAGACGGTACTGGCTGTACGACACATCGCTGATGAACGTGTACGTGGCGTATGCGGCGAACGGCAACGCCTGGTTCACACGCTCGTCCAGCGTCGTCCACGTCACGCCATCGTTCGACCCCTGAAAAGCCCATGTTTTCGGGATGCTGTAGCCGGAGTTACATGTTCCGCATATCTTGTACGTATTGACGTAAGTCGCCGCGCCGAAGTCGTAGTTTATCTCGATTCCGGCGGATGGGAAGGAGGCGTAGTAGGCGAAATGGCAGGGATTCGCGGTCGAACCAGAGATGCTTGTGCTGAGACTGTCGTCGAACGCCGCGCTTGCAGGATATTTGTTTTCGCCGGCCATGACAAGCACCGTGCCGGCCGAGGTCGCTGTCGCGCAGGTCTTCGCGGCGGCAGGCGTCGTCAGGTCGGTGAATGCCGACGTGACGGAGGTCGTCACCCTCGCCGCGCCGTCGATGGCGTGGACACGCAAGTAATGACCGGCGAGGTCAAGCGTTTCTCTGGGGGCGACGGAGATCTTGCCGAGGCCGCGAAGGTCGGCGTTGGCGGCGAGCGCGCCGCCGGCCACGACGAACTTCGCCGTGCCGGAGACGATGTTGGAAGCCGAGGCGAAGCCGCCGTCCTGAGACGGGACGATGCGCACCTGGTTCGGAACGTAGCCGTACTCCAGCTGCACGAGTTCCGTAAAGCCGTTGGAAAGCTCCTGCGGCTCAAGAATCTCCATGCGGTAGTGGCGATAGGCCGTGCCGTTGAAAAACGTGAACTGCTTGCAGTCTGGGGCGGTCTTGTCGTTCCAGTCGGTGACTGTGCGCTCGTCAAGAGGCGTCCATGCCTTGTCGTCACCCTCGTCGTTCGAGCCGTAGAACTTCCAGTGCTTCGCCGTGCGCTGGTGTCCGCTGTTCTGGTTGGAGGTGCCGCCTCTGTACCCGCCCGCGTACACCTTGTAGGAGTTGACGCTCGTAGCCGCGCCAAAGTCGTAGTCCACGATGATCGGAAGATTCTCGTTCTGGACGATGATGCGCTTGCTGTTGAGGTTGCTGGCCGCAGGGTCACCGCGATCGAAGTTGTTGTTGAAGAAGTTGGCGGGCGAAATACTGGACGGGAATGTCGTCGTCGACGAGACCTTCGACGCGTCCGTCGTCGTGAGGTCGAACGTCGCGGGATTGGCGACGGACGACGTGAACGCGCCCTTGCCGGCGAGGCCGGAGACCCAGAGGGTGTGTCCGTTGAGGTCCACCGTCACGCCTTCGGGGACGGTGACCACGCCGTCCGTGCGCCAGTCGGCATCCGCCGTGAGCGTGATGCTGTTCGCGATGGTCGTATCGGCATACGCCGTCACCATTGCAGCACACACCGAAAGCGCGGCCACCGCCACGCGAATCACGTTCTTTTTCATGTCTTTTTCCTCTCTTTAAATGGCCATTGCCTTTTACCTGCAAAAAACATAAATAATATTTTACCCCCCCCCTGTGCGTTTTGTCAATTACGAAGACAAATTATTTTCAGTGCGGGGCGCATCCGCGAATCGTGCAGAATCTACGAAACATCAGCTAAAATGGTAGGGCCGCCTCGCCGAGGCGGCCGTAGGCGCAAATGATTGACAATGCGATTCAACGTTGATGGCGGCCCGCTCGGCGAGCGGCACCACGCCGAGGGAGTGTCCGGAGATGCCGAGCGCGCGCACGCGTTTCATCTTTTCTTCGCCGGCCTGTTCGGCGAGGAGACGCGCCTCGTCGGCATCTTCCGGCGCGCCAGAGGGTCTGACCATAAACGGGCTTCTCCTCTCCGTGGAGAATCCGGACGCATTCTACCCCGTCACCGCCGGCCCCATCGTTTTTGCCGCGATCATGCAGCGCCACAATGACGAGATCGGCCGTGATGCGCGTCCCGAATGGCTTGACAAGCTCTTCGGCTCGACCGCGCTTCGCGACGCCATCGCCGCGAAGAACATCAGCAGCCTGTTCCAGTCGTGGATCGACGGGCAGGACGCGTATCTTCCCGGGAAAATAGACTTGTACCACAGATAAGCCCGTGGTCCGCGCCCTCGTCCGCCGCAATCGAGCTACTTGACGAAGAGGACTAGACCGATCTTCACATACAGGCCGTCATCCTCTTTGACGAGCGCATAGTTTCTGCCAGAATCGCCGCGCACGAACTTCACGCGCGATATGTCGTTGCCGCTCGCCCACGCAAGGACCTTGCCGCCCGCCACCTTCCTGTCGCCAAGTTTCACGGTAATGGTCGTGGCGGAGCCTTCGCCTGCCGCCGCAAACTTGATCGTCTTGTCTCCGGTACAGGTGTAGGCGTTCACGACCGGCCAGCCCGCATCCTCCGGCCATTCGGAGAAGTCCACCGTCGAACCGTCCTGCATGGTGACGCCGCGGAAGTAGCGCGTCGTCGGCTTGAACGTGCCGTAAACCGACAGCTTGCCCGTGCCGATGTCGCTTCCGTTCTTCGTCGCCGCCGCCTCGTAGTCGTGTACGGACATCGGGCCGACAAGGCGCAGTTCGCTCGACGACCAAAGGTCTATGCCAGAACCGACGAAACCGGTTCCGTTCTTGTCGCTCCTCACTTCAAGTACCCCCGCGCCCCGTACCTCGATCCTGCCAGTTCCCGGCGCCTGCACGTTGGTGAAGATGAGCCGCTTGCCGCTGTTGATGTCGATGCCAAGATTATGCCCGTCCATGACAAGCGTGTTTGCGCCAAAATTGCTGTTGATCAGACCCCAGGTCTTCGGAACGGCGAAGTTCGAATCATTGGCGAGCGTGACCTTTTTAAGCAGCGCGTAATCCGTGTCGAATTCTCGGCTTCCGTCATTCTGCATTGTCCCGCCGTTTAAGATGAATTCTGCGTAGGCTGTAAAGTTCCAGACCCCGTTCCAGTCCAGGACGCCCCCTTCGTCAACCGTCACGGCACCACTGGTCGCGCCGAATACGCCGCTGTTGGAGGAAATCGGCGCCGTCACCGGCTTCAAGATGCCGCACACAACCTCCGTGCCACCCTTGTACTCCTGGGGCTTCGCGGCATAGTAAACGCCGACCCCGTCTTTGACGAGCCTGATGTTGTCGGTGCCGACGCAGTAGTTTCCCACGTTCACGCAGTCGTTTGAAATCGTGCCGCCCTCGAACGCAAAGAAACGCATATCTGCCGTTGTCGTGTATGCCGTGTTCACGACCATGCCAATGCGGCTCGTGTCAAAGGCAAGCTCGCCCGCCGTGAGGCGGTGTCCGTCCAGATCGATCACGGCGTCGCCAAGGAACTGCCGTCCGTACTGCGACCAGTCCTCGTCCGCCTCCAGAGCGATGCACGGCACGGCGAAAAGCCCATAGACGTTGTATATGGCTGAACCGCTGTACGATCCGTTTGCGGCGACAAAAGGCGCGCCGACAGGTTCCGACTCTGCCTTGTAGGATGCGCCGACACGCTTCGCATACACGCCGCCCTCGCCGTTTGTGAGATCGACGACCACGCACTTCACGAACATCTGCCCCGCCTTTCCTCCGTCGCGCGTCTGATATTCCACGCGGATGTTCGTGGCGGAACCGCTGCTGTCGGTCGTAATGCGGCGGTTGCATCCCCTGCCCTCTATGCCTATGCTGGCGATGTTTCCCGCCGCGAAATGACAGCCGAGGTAATCGTCCTTGATGTCGTCCAGCGTTACTCCCGGCCACACAAGCGAAGCCGTCGAGGTAACGTTGCCGCTGGCCGTCGAATACACGCCGGCCTTCTGCGCCATGAGCCCGTAGATGCCGTAGCCGCTCTCGTCGTAGCCAGTCGATACGGCGACTTCCGTTCCACCGTATGTGCCGTCGCCGTCGGAGAACGCAAAGCCGACCGATTCCGACGCGGCGGAGCGCGCCGCCAGCGTCTGTGCGTGAACGCCGCCTTCCCCATCGGTGAAACGCGCGACCACGCACTTGAGCGTATCGTCCGCAACGACCTGAAACTCAATCGTGATTGCCGTCACCGCCCCGCTTTCACCGTCCGTCTCCAATGCCTTGTTGCATCCCTTCGCGATCCGTCCGTGACGTTCAGAAGCGCCGCCCATAAACGCGGAGAAGCCGTAACCCCTCACATCCTCAAGCGTCGCTCCGGGAAACACGAGCATCGGGGCGGCAGACGGAACGAACTTCGCGAGCTGAAGAGTGGCGGCGCCGTACGCGCCGGATTGCCATCCAGTGGCAATATTGGACAGTTTGGTGTAATTTTTGTACGTCACCTTTCCGTCCGCCGCGACGTTCATGAAATCCGTGCTCGCCGCGCCGCTGGCGCGATACAATGTCTGCAGGACCTTCACTTCAACGCCATCGTCGCCATCGGAGAATTCCACGCACACTGCCTTCGTCTCGTTGTTCACGATGCAAAAATCGCCGAACAGCTTCTGGATCGAGCCAGTTGACGGATACCGCTTTACGTTGTACAACGGAGCCAATACTTTGCCCGCAGGATTGATGTTCGCTCCGCACATCTGCGCGAACATCTGATAACCGTCGTCGAGCTTCGCCTTGACTTCTGCCAGGGTCTGTCCCTTGAACGCAAGGCGCGGCGAAGCCGTTGTCATCGTGAGGTTTGTCGGATTGTCAGGGTTGTAGTTGCCCATCGACCATACAGGCATCGAGTACCGCACAGCCGCCGCCCGCGACGGCGAGGGTGCCGTCGCTACGCAGATTGCCGCAACCACCATCAACTTACTTGTATGCATTTGACGAAATCCTTTCTAGATGAAAAGTTCATGTATGGTATTTTACCCCTCCCCCGTCTATTTTGTCAATTATAAAATCTTTCTTTTTTATTTGGGGCCATGGTGTTTTCATTTGGCAGACTGTTTCTTTCCTTTTCCAGCCTGACGTTTCGCTGAAAAACCCTTGCCCTGCCAGCCTGGGGGTCCGAGAAAGGGTACCTTGCCCACAGTCCCGTCCCGCCAGCGCCCGCGAAGCCCGCCTTCCATGGCGCGGGGACCCTTCGGGACACCCCGCGAG